>DASTRQ010000210.1:0-13525 GCA_035761145.1 Gemmatimonadales bacterium | reverse complement strand
GCGAGATCGCCGAGTTCCTCCGCCACGTGCGCGACGAGAAGCAGCAGTCCCCCAACACGGTGAAGGCGTACACCCGCGACCTCGCGGCGTTCGCGGAGTTCTGCGGTCGGCACTACGGCGAGGGATTCGCGTGGGCCGCGCTCGACCGCCAGGGGTTGCGCGGCTTCCTGGGCGACCTGCAGCGCCGGGGGCAGTCCAAGCGCTCGGCCGCGCGCGCCCTTTCGGCGGTGCGGAGCTTCTACCGCTTCCTGCAGGCGCACCAGGGGCTCGGCGCCAACCCGGCGCGGAGCGCGCGGGCGCCCAAGCTCGACCGCCGGCTCCCCACGCATCTTGACCGGCCGCAGGTGGAGGCGGTGTTCCGCACGGCGGCCACGATGGCCGCGGAGGACCAGCCCGCCGCGGTGCGTGACCTGGCGATGCTGGAGCTCTTCTACTCGAGCGGGCTGCGCCTGTCGGAGCTGGCGGGGGCGGACGTGCAGGACCTCGACCTCCTGGGAGACCAGGTCAAGGTGCGGGGCAAGGGGCGCAAGGAGCGGATCGTCCCGGTGGGGCGGCAGGCGGGGGCGGCGCTCCGGCGCTGGCTCGACGTGCGCGAGGCGCTCGCGGCCCGGCCCGGCGCCGACCGGCGCGCGCTCTTCCTCAACCTGCGCGGTCGCCGGCTCACCGGCCGCAGCGTCCAGCGGGCGATGCACCGGCTCCTCGCCGTCGCCGGCGTGGACGGGCTCAAGGTGCACTCGCTGCGGCACACCTTCGCGACCCACCTGCTCGACGCCGGCGCCGACCTGCGCGCCGTCCAGGAGCTGCTGGGGCACGCGAGCCTGAGCACCACGCAGATCTACACCCACACCAGCGTCGAGCGGCTCAAGCAGGTGTACCGGCAGGCGCACCCGCGGGCCTGAGGGTCAGGGCCGGCGCCAGCGCCAGGCCTGGACCAGTTCACCGGGCCCGCTCGCGGAGGCCGAATCGGTGACCGTGAGCCCCCAGCGACGGAGCGCCTCGGACCCGTGGTCGCCGCCAGGCCAGGCCCCCGGCCGCTCGACCACCCACCCGTCCGCCCCCGCGAGTTCGGACGGGGCGCGGACCATCCGCACGTCCAATGCCCTGCCGTCCAGGCCCGCGTAATAGCGGAGCGGCAGCGCCGTGTAGCTCTCGAAGGTATAGACCTCGAGGGGGGCTCCCTGGCCGTCGTCGAGTCGCGCGGTGAGTGTGCGCCATCCCGTCTTGGCGTCCGCTCCCCATCCGAGCGTGCCGAGCGCCAGGAGCGCCAGGGCGAGGGTGGCCGCGCGCGCCGCTCGTGGGCCGAGGGTGGTGAGCCCCAGTCCGATCAGCACGATGGCCGGGGCCGCGGACTCGATGAGGTAGCGCGGCGACCAGATCGAGCGTGGGAGCAGCCAGCTGGCGACGAAGGCGAGCAGCGCGGGGATCGTGGCGAAGAGCGCCAGGAGCCGCCGCGTCGCGCGGGCGCGCGGGTCGGCGGCGGGCGCGCGGACGCCGAGGACCGCGAGCGCGAGGGCGAGGAGCCCGACCCCCGCCAGCGGCCGCGGCGCGCCGAGCGCGAGGAGGAAGCCGGGGGCGGCGAGGAGCTCGGTGAGGCCCGGGCGGGCGATCCACGCGATGGTCGGGGCCACGGTGTGGCTGGCCGCCGCCGCGTGGACCACCGCGGCGGCCCAGGGGAGGAAGGCCACCACGGCCGGGAGCGCGGAGAGGAGTGCGACGCGCCACCGCTCCCGGCGGAGCAGCAGGAACGCGGCCCACTCGGCGGCGATCACGAACCCGCCGAAGTAGTGGGTATAGACCAGCAGGACGTTCCAGAGCGCGAGGCGCGGCGCGGCGCCGGGCCCGGGGGCGTCCTCGAGCGTCAGCCGCGCCGTCTCCAGGAGCGCCGCCGTGCCGAGGAGGAAGAGCAGCGCATACGCGCGCAGCTCGACGGCGTAGAAGACGAGCATCGGGGAGACGGCGAACAGCGCGAGCGCGGCGGTGCGGGCGGCCCCCGGCGGCCGGAGCAGGGCCAGGAGCCGGACGAGCGGCCATAGCGCGAGCAGGGCGATGCCGAGCGGCAGGAGCCGCAGCCAGGCGGGATCCGCCCCGCCGAGCGCCACCCACCCCTTGAGGAGCAGGTAGAAGAGCGGCGGGTTGGTCTGGTCGGCGGCGGCGCGAGCGAGGAGCCCGGACCAGTCGAGGTACGCGAGCCCCACGCCGAAGAGCTCGTCGAACCAGAGGTCCCAGCGCACCAGGTGGGCGAGGCGCAATGCCACGTACGCCGCGCCGAAGGCCAGCAGCAGGCGGTCGGGGGGGGCGCGGCGCGGGGCGGGCATGGCGTTCCCCCCAAGGTAGCCGGAACGGGTTAGAATACCACCATGACTTTCCACGGCACGACCATCCTGACCGTCCGGAAGGACGGCAAGGTCGCCCTCGGCGGCGACGGCCAGGTGAGCATCGGCGACACGGTGGTGAAGGCGAGCGCCACCAAGGTCCGCGCCCTCAAGGGGGGCAAGGTGCTGGCCGGCTTCGCCGGGTCGGTGGCCGACGCGCTCACGCTCTTCGAGAAGTTCGAGGAGAAGCTCGACCGCTACCCCGGCAACCTCCCGCGCGCGGCGGTGGAGCTCGCCAAGGACTGGCGGAGCGACCGGGTGCTGCGCCGCCTCGAGGCGCTCCTCGCCGTGGCCGACCTGGAGCACAGCTTCCTGCTGAGCGGCACCGGCGAGCTGATCGAGAGCGACGACGGCGTGCTCGCCATCGGCTCGGGGGGCACATATGCCCTGGCCGCCGCCCGCGCGCTGGTGGAGGTCCCCGGGCGGAGCGCGCGCGACGTCTGCCAGCGCGCGCTCGAGATCGCGGCCGACATCTGCGTGTTCACCAACCGGAACATCACGATCCTGGAACTGGGGTGAGCCGTGAGCGGTCAGCGGTGAGCGGGCCCTGCCGGCGACCGCCGGGAACGGGGTGCCGGTCCATCATCAACGGCACTCCCCGTGGGGCCCGCTCACCGCTGACCGCTCACCGCTCACGTTGTCACTATGACCGAACCCGAGACCACCCCCGCCGAGCCGCTGCCCTGGCTCGAGGAGATGCCGCCGCGCCAGATCGTGGCGGAGCTCGACCGTTACATCGTGGGGCAGGCGGCGGCCAAGCGGGCGGTGGCCATCGCCATCCGGAACCGCTGGCGGCGGATGCAGGCGCCCGAGAACATCCGGGACGAGATCACGCCGTACAACATCATCATGATCGGCCCCACCGGCGTCGGGAAGACGGAGGTGGCGCGCCGGCTGGCTCGGCTCGCGGGGGCGCCCTTCCTCAAGGTCGAGGCCTCCAAGTTCACCGAGGTGGGCTACGTGGGGCGCGACGTCGAGTCGATGATCCGCGAGCTGGTGGACGTGGCCGTGACCCTCGTGCGCACCGAGCGCGAGGACGACGTGTGGCCCCAGGCGGAGGATCGCGCCGAGGAGCGGCTCCTGGACCTCCTGCTGCCGCCCCCCGCGCCCGCCCCGGCCGGGACCCCCGCGGCGGCCGAGGACGAGGCGGGGGCGGCCCGGCGCGCCAAGGCGCGGGAGCGGCTGCGGAAGGACCTCAAGGACGGCAAGCTCGACGACCGCGAGGTGGAGGTGGAGCTCACCCCGCAGAACTACCCGATGCCGGAGTGGAACCAGCCTCCCGAGTCCAGCCAGGAGCCGGGGGTCTCGATGGGGGAGTGGCTGCAGGAGATGCTCCCCAAGCGCGCCAAGCGGCGGGTGGTGAAGGTGCCCGAGGCGCGGCGGATCCTCGTGGACGAGGAGCTGCGCCGGATGGTGGACACCGACGACGTGGTGAACGAAGCGCTCGACCGGGTGGAGAACCACGGCATCGTCTTCGTCGACGAGATCGACAAGATCGCCGGGGAGCGGAGCACCACCGGCCCCGACATCAGCCGCGAGGGGGTGCAGCGCGACCTCCTGCCCATCGTGGAGGGGAGCACGGTGCAGACGCGCTACGGCTACGTGCGCACCGACCACATCCTCTTCATCGCGGCCGGCGCGTTCCACGTGAGCAAGCCGAGCGACCTGATCCCCGAGCTCCAGGGACGGTTCCCGATCCGGGTGGAGCTGACGCCGCTCACCGAGGAGGACTTCGTCCGCATCATGACGGAGCCCGAGAACGCGCTCACCAAGCAGTACCAGGCGCTGGTGGCGGCGGAGGGGGCCACCCTCACCTTCACCGACGACGGCATCCGCGCCCTCGCGCGGCTCGCGCGCGAGGCCAACGACCGGATGGAGAACATCGGCGCGCGGCGGCTCCATACCGTGATGTCCACCCTGATGGACGACCTCCTCTTCGAGCTCCCCGACGGGGCGCCGAAGCAGATCAGGGTGGACGCGAAGATGGTCGAGCAGAAGCTGGCCGGGGTGCTCGCCAACGACGACCTGCGACGGTACATCCTGTAGGCGCAGGGACGCAGGGACGCAGGGGCGCAGAGAGAGCCTTCGGCGACCGGAGCCGTCCCCCGCTCCTCTCGGGGCATGCCTCGGAATGACGGGGCCCCTGGTGCCGGCGGCCGAAGGCCACCCTTCCACACGTTGCCGCTGTCATCCTGAGGGGCCTGCAGGCCCCGAAGGATCTCCATCCGACCCGCTCGAGATCCGACATGCCGATCCGCCGACCCGCCATTGCGCTGCTGTTCTGCCTTGCGGCGCCGCTCAGCCCCTCCGCCGGCCAGACCCGCGCCCCCCGCTCGCATCGGGATCCCGTCCTCCAGCGCCAGCTCGAGGGCGCGGTGCAGGGGTTCCGCGGCTCCGTCGGCATCTACGTGCGGAACCTCCGCACCGGCGCCACCGCCGCCATCCAGGCCGACAGCGCCTTCCCCACCGCGTCGATGATCAAGGTGCCGATCCTCCTGGCCACCTTCGACGCCATCCAGCAGGGGAAGCTGCAGTTCACCCAGCAGCTCACCTACACCGACTCGCTGGCCTACGTGGACGAGGACGAGCTGGGCTACCAGCTCAAGGACAGCGCCAAGGTGCGGCTGTCGTGGATCGAGATGCTGATGCTCACCCTGAGCGACAACACCTCGGCCCTCTGGCTCCAGTCGCTGGCCGGCACCGGCACCACCATCAATCAGTGGCTCGCCGACCACGGCTACCAGGTGACGCGCGTCAATTCGCGCACCCCGGGCCGCGAGGAGATGCGCGCCAGGTACGGCTGGGGGGTCACCACCCCGCGCGAGATGGCCGAGCTGCTCGTGATGATCCGCGAGGGACGCGCCGTGAGCCCCGCCGCCAGCCAGGAGATGTACCGCCACCTCACCCGGAGCTACTGGACCGGCGAGGCGATCTCCCAGCTCCCGCCCTGGGTGCAGGCCGCCACCAAGCAGGGCGCCGTGGACCACAGCCGCTCCGAAGTCGTGCTCGTCAACGCCCCCTCCGGCGACTACGTCTTCAGCGTGATCACCAAGGACCAGGCCGACACCACCTACGAGAGCAACAACGAGGGGTGGGTGCTCATCCGGAAGGTCTCCGCCCTCCTCTGGCGGCACTTCGAGCCCGACCATCCGTTCACGCCGGCGGAAGGGGTGGGGCGGTTCAAGCCGTGATTCCTCCCCACCCGCAGCATTGGATCCAGGGGCGGAGGCAGCCGCCGATTGAATGTTGGCGCCACCTCGGCTACGATTCCTCTGCCAAAATGGCCGGAATCCCCTGACAGAGTCTCTATGCCGCGCCACTTCCTTAGTATCCCGGATCTTTCCAAGGCCGAACTGACGGCCCTCCTCGACCTCGCCGACAAGATGAGGAAGGGGGAGTACAAGGACCGCCCCCTCGCCGGGAAGACCCTGGCGATGATCTTCGCCAAGAGCTCCACCCGCACCCGCGTCTCCTTCGAGGTCGGGATGTACCAGCTCGGCGGGCACGCCCTCTTCCTCTCCAGCCGCGACATCCAGCTGGGCCGGGGCGAGCCGATCCGCGACACCGCGCGCGTCCTCTCGCGCTACGTGGACGGGATCATGATCCGCACCTTCGACCAGAAGGAGGTCGAGGAGCTGGCGCAGTACGGCAGCGTCCCCGTCATCAACGGGCTCACCGACCAGCACCATCCCTGCCAGATCCTCGCCGACCTGCTCACCATCAAGCAGCACCTCGGCACCTGGGAGAAGAAGGTCGTGGCCTGGATCGGCGACGGGAACAACATGGCCAACAGCTGGATCGACGCCGCCGGGGTCCTCGGCTTCGAGCTCCGGCTCGCCTGTCCCGAAGGGTACGAGCCCGATCACGCCGTCTTCGAGCGGAACAGCAAGCTCACCAAGCTGCTGATCACGGAGGATCCCGAGGAGGCGGTGGCCGGCGCCCACGTCATCAACACCGACGTCTTCGCCTCGATGGGGCAGGAGGGGGAGGCCGAGAAGCGGCTCCAGGCCTTCAAGGGATACCAGGTGGACGAGGCCCTGATGGCCCGGGCCGCCAAGGACGCGATCTTCCTGCATTGCCTCCCCGCGCACCGCGGCGAGGAAGTGTCGGAGGGCGTGCTGGAAGGGAAGCAGTCGCGCGTGTGGGATGAGGCCGAGAACCGGCTGCACGCGCAGAAGGCACTGATGGCGACGCTCATGAAGTGAGCGGTACGCGGTGAGCGGTACGCGGGAACTCCCCGCGATGGCCCGCTCACCGCTCACTGCTCACCGCTCACCTTTATCAAGGTCGAACCATGTCGGAAGCACTCAAGCGCACCTCCCTCTACGACCGCCACGTCGCGGCCGGCGGCAAGATGGTCCCCTTCGGCGGGTGGGAGATGCCGGTGCAGTACCGCGATGGGATCATCGCCGAGCACAGGAAGGTGCGCGAGGACTGGGGGATGTTCGACTGCTCCCACATGGGGGAGTTCGAGATCACCGGTCCCGACCGCAACGCGCTGGCCAACCGCCTGCTCACCAACGACGTCGGCGCGCTGAAGCCGTGGGAGGTGCAGTACTCCGCGCTCCTCACCGAGCAGGGCACCTTCGTGGACGACTGCACGGTGTACCGGATGGAGGACCGGGTGATGATCGTGGTGAACGCGGCGAACATCGCCAAGGACTGGGCCCACGTCACCGCCCTCAAGGGGGGCGCCAACGTGCGGCTCCGCGACGCCTCGGACGAGACCGGGCTGATCGCGGTGCAGGGGCCTGCCAGCGAGAAGAAGCTCCAGGCGCTCGCCTCGGTGCCGCTCGCCAACATCCCCTACTACGCCTTCATCACCGGCAAGGTGGCGGGGGTGCAGTGCTTCATCTCGCGCACCGGTTACACCGGCGAGGACGGCTTCGAGCTCTACTGCCGCTCCAGCGACGCGCCGGCCCTCTGGGACGCCCTCGCCGCCGCCGGGTGTCCCCCGTGCGGGCTCGGGGCCCGGGACTCGCTGCGGCTCGAGGTGGCGTACCCGCTCTATGGCAACGACATCGACGACACGATCACGCCGCTCGAGGCGGGGCTCGGCTGGATCGTGAAGATGGAGAAGGGCGCCCCCTTCACCGGCCTCGAGGCGCTCAAGCAGCAGCAGCTCGGCGGCATCACGCGGAAGCTCGTGGGCTTCAAGCTCCTCGAGCGCGGCATCCCGCGCCACGGGATGCCGGTGCACATCGGCGGCCGCGCGTTCGATATCGTGCGGAGCGGGTGCATGAGCCCCTCCATCGGCGAGCCGATCGGGCTCACCTACCTCCCCGCCGACCAGGCCAAGGTGGGCACCAAGTTCGAGGTCGAGATCCGCGGCGCGATGGTGCCGGCCGAGGTCGTGAAGCGGCCGTTCTGGACGAAGGGGAGCGTCAAGAGGAAGTAGCGCAGGGACGCAGGGACGCAGGGTCGCAGACCGTCCTGCGCCCCTGCGACCCTGCGCCTCTGCGACCCTGCGCCATGTTCACCCTCGCCATCCTGACGATCAGCGACGCCGGCGCCAAGGGGGAGCGCGCCGACGGCTCGGGGGACGCCATCGCCGCGTGGGCGGCGGGCCAAGGCGTCGCCGTGGCGGCGCGCGCCCTCGTGCCCGACGACACCGGCGCCATCGCCGGGCAGCTCATCGCCTGGGCCGACGCCGGCGTGGCCGACGTGATCCTCACCACCGGCGGCACCGGGCTCACCGCGCGCGACGTGACCCCCGAGGCCACCCGGGCGGTGCTCGAGCGCGAGGCGCCGGGGATCGCGGAGGCGCTCCGGATGAGCGCCTATCCGGGCTTCCCGCGCGCCGCGCTCTCGCGCGGGGTGGCGGGGACGCGCGGCCGCGCGCTCATCGTGAACCTCCCCGGCTCCACCGGCGGCGTGCGCGACGGGCTCGCCGTGCTCGTGCCCCTGCTCCCCCACGCGGTGGAGCTCGTCACCGGACGCCGGACCCGCCACGAGGAGGCCTGATGCCCGGACGGATCCTGCTCACGCTGGACGACCTCGAGACCGCCGTGCGCGCCAACGCCGCGCTGGAGCGGGCGGGGCACGTCACCGAGCTGCTCGCCCCCGCCGACGACTGGCGGGCCGCCCTCCGCCGCGCGCGCCCCGACCTCGTGATCCTGAGCGCGGGGGTGCACGAGCCGCGCGCGCAGGCGCTCCTCCTCGCCGCCCGCGAGCAGGAGATCGGCACCATCGCGGTGCTCCGCGCCGACGATCCCGACCGCGCCGACCGCGCCCGGCTCGGCGTCACCGAGGTGCTCGTGGCCCCCGCCGCGCCCGAGGACGTGGTGGCCACCGCCGCGCGCGTGCTCGAGCGCCGCGAACTGCAGCGGCGCACCGGCATCGGCGGCGAGAGCGCCGCCATCCAGGAGCTCCTCGTCCGCATCGAGCAGCTGGCGCCGGTCTCGAGCACGGTGCTCATCCAGGGGGAGTCGGGCACCGGCAAGGAGCTCGTCTCCAAGGCCATCCACGACCTCTCGCCCCGCCGCGGCAAGCCGTTCATCGCCGTCAACTGCGCGGCGCTCCCCGAAAGCCTGCTCGAGAGCGAGCTCTTCGGGCACGAGAAGGGGGCCTTCACCGGCGCCGCCGAGCGGCGGCTCGGGCGCTTCGAGCTGGCCGACGGCGGCACGATCCTGCTCGACGAGATCGGCGAGATCCCCGAGAGCGTGCAGGTGAAGCTCCTGCGCGTGCTCGAGAGCCGGCAGTTCTTCCGCGTGGGCGGCACGGCGCCCATCAAGGTGGACGTGCGCGTCATCGCCGCCACCAACCGCTCGCTCCGCGACGAGGTGGCGCTGGGCCGGTTCCGCGACGATCTGTACTACCGGCTCAACGTCCTCTCGCTCTACCTGCCGCCGCTCCGCGAGCGGCGCGAGGACATCCCCGCCCTCGTGCGGCGCTTCATCCGCGAGTTCTCCTCGGCCCACGACCGGAGCTTCCGCGGCATCACCGCCGAGGCGATGCAGATCCTGGTGCAGGCGCCGTGGCCGGGGAACGTGCGCCAGTTGCGGAACCTCGTGGAGTCGATGGTGGTGCTCGCGCCGGGGGCGGAGATCCGGCCAAGCGACATCCCCCCCGACATCCTCGAGGGGGCGGGGCGGATGCTCCCGGTGCGCCTGGGCGGCCTGGGGGAAGGGGGTGTCGGCGGGGTGGGGGCGCAGGAGCTCGAGTTCATCCTCCGCTCGCTGATGGACCTGCGGGTGCAGGTGGAGGAGCTCCGCCGCCGCCTGGACCAGGGGCCGCAGCGGGTGCAGGTCATCGACGTCTCCGACACCCACCCCGTGGCGGAGGTGGAGGTGCACGGCGGCGAGCCCGTGGCCGGCGGTGGTCTGGGGGCCGCGGGGGATGTGCTGTACCGGCCCGGGATGACGATGGCCGAGGTGGAGAAGGCGGCCATCGAGGCGGCGCTTCGGGAGCATGAAGGGAATCGGAGAAAGGCCGCCGAGGTGCTCGGGATCGGCGAACGGACGCTGTACCGGAAGCTGAAGACGTACGGGCTGGGCTAAGCCATTATCCTGCCGTGACTTGCAAGCGCCTGTCGCACTTGACGTGATGGGCGTCACTCCCGATATTGTGGGGTCCCTTCCCGGGGTCCTCCCGGATCTCCCAAGAATCGATGTTCGCGGTCCTGCCCGAGGCCTGTGTCGGCTGCTTGGCCTGCGTGCGTGTCTGTCCGGTCGGTGCGATAGCGGTCACAGAGCCGCGGGTACAGATCGAAGATGACGCGTGTGTGGGATGCGGCCACTGCGTCCCCGCCTGTCCCCACGGCGCCATCGAGGCGCGGGGGGACCTGGGCCGGGCGGCGGCGGTGGCCTCGGCGGGGGACGGGGCGCTGATCCTGGCGCCCGAGGCGGCGGCGCACTTCTACCCCGCCAAGCCGGAGCAGGTGGTCAATGCCTGCCAGGCGGCGGGGTTCCGGGTGGTGACGCGGGGCGTCATCGGCGACGAGCTGGTGGCCACGGCGTACCTCGAGCTCTGGGACGACCCCTCGTGGGGGACGCTGATCCGGAGCACCGACCCGGTGGTGGTGCAGGCGATCACGCGCGACTGGCCCGAGCTGGTGCCGTACCTGGCGCCGGTGTGCACGCCGAGCGAGGCGGAGGTGCGGTACCTCAGGGCCAAGTACGGCGCGGAGCTGCCGGTGGTGTACGCGGGGTTCGCCCCGCCCCTCGGTGCCGCGGTGCAGGCGGCGATCACCTTCGGCGACCTGGCCGAGCTGCTGGAGCGGCTCGGGGTGGAGATCTCGGCGCAGCCGGACGTCTTCACCCGGATCCCGGAAGAGCGCCGGCGCTATCTCTCGGCGGCGGGGGGGATGCCCCTGGCGATGCTGGCGGAGGTGGGGAAGCCCGAGGCGCGGCGCTTCAAGGTGGTGCGCGGGCTGCACGCCCTCCCGGCCCTGGCCCGCGCGGTGCGCGACGGCACCGATGTCGGCTTCGTGGACATCCTGGGGCACGAAGGGGCGCTCGACCACCCGTTGGCGGGGCCCAAGGACCAGCTCTTCTGGCGCCGGCGCGTGTGTGAGACCACCGAGCCGCCGCGGAGCCGGTTCCCGGTGGTGGAGGACGGGGTGGTGGCGTCGGTCGGGGCCACGTTCGACATCCGGCCACGCCAGCGCCCGCTCGACGAGCGGCAGGTGCGCGCGGTGCTCGAGGCGATCGGGGTGGGTCCCAACGGCCGGCCCTGGGACTGCGGCGGGTGCGGTTTCCCCACCTGCCGGCGCTTCGCGGAGCAGGCGGCGCTCGGGCGGGCCACGCTGCGGCAGTGCGCGCCCTACCAGGCGCGGCGGGCCGACGAGGCGGCGCGGGAGGCGGCGGTGGACGGCCTCACGGGGCTCGCGAGCTACCGGGTGTTCGTGGCGCGGCTCCAGAACGAGGTGGAGCGGAGCAAGCGGAGCGGCGAGACCTTCGCGGCGGTGTTCCTCGACCTCGACCGCTTCAAGCAGGTGAACGACACCTGGGGCCACGCGATGGGGAACGCGGTGCTCCGCGCGGTGGGGCAGGAGCTGCGGGACGGGGTGCGCGCCAGCGATCTCGTGTCGCGATGGGGTGGCGACGAATTCGTGGCGCTCCTGCCGCGCACCGACGCGGCCGGCGCGGAGCGGGTGGCGGAGCAGCTCCGCCAGCGCGTGGCGGGGGTGGGGGCGCGGCTCGGGCTCCCGGCATCGGCGGTGACGGCGTCGTTCGGCGTCGCGGCGTTCGATCCCGAGACCCCGCCCGTGGGAGACCTGATGGAGATGGCCGACCGGGCGCTGTACCGCGCCAAGGCGGCGGGCCGCAACACCATCGCCCGCGCGACACCGGGGATGGGGGTGGTGGCAGAGCCGGGGGAGTAGGGAACGAGCGCGCGGCAGCCCATGCCCGCTCGATCGACGACCGATGGCCGATGGCCGATGGCCGATGGCCGATGGCTGATGTCTGATGGCCGATGGCCGCTGGATCCACCAAGGGGACCATGACCCACGCGCCGCTGCGGGACGAGGACCAGGCCGGACGCACCAGCAACCCCGATGTGTGGGGGGTGCGCCGAGCGGAGACGCTGTTGCAGAGCCTCGAGGGGGTGCTGAGCGCGCGGGTGGTGACCACGCCGCTGGGCGAGGTGAGCGAGGTGCACATCCTCGCCAAGCACGGGGTGGGTCCCAAGCAGATCGTGCGGAACGTCGAGTCGGCGCTGCTGGCGCAGCTCGGCCTCAAGGTGGACCACCGCAAGATCAGCGTGGCGCAGACGGCGGAGGTGAGCCCCATCGACGTGCTGGAGCAGGACGCCGTGAAGCAGCGGGCGCTGCAGCGGGCGGTGCTCTTCGAGGGGTGCCGGGTGGCGCCGGGGCGCAAGCACCGGGTGGAGGTGCACGTGACCCTCTCGTTCCAGGGGAAGAGCGCCTCGGGGATGGAGGAGTGCACCGACACCGTCAAGGCGCGGGTGGAAGCGGCGGCGCGGGCCGCGGCGGCGGTGGTGGACCAGCTCCTGGGCGACCACTCGGTGGAGCTCGAAGGGGCCAAGGTGGTGGAGCTCTTCGACCGGAGCTTCGCGGTGGCCGCCGTGACCGGGCTGGGCGGCCGGGAACCGGTGCTGCTGGCGGGGGCGGTGGAGGTGCGCGACAGCGCCGAACGGAGCGCGGTGCTCGCCGTGCTCGACGCCACGAATCGCTGGGCGGATGTGCGACGATAGTTCGGGGCACCTGGCAAGGGATCGCTGATAGCAGATGGCCGATGGCCGATAGCCGATAGCTGCCGGCCTCAACCACGAAAGGAAAGCGGAGGGGACCCCGGTCTTCGCTCGGTAGGTGCAGGGCCTAGCGGAGACGAGCGGACAACTGATCGAGCGGAGCGTCGTCAGGACATAGCGAGTCCTGGCTCCTTGATAACGTGACCCAACCCCTGGGCGCGGTACCTTAAGGAGGTGACGCTCGAATGTTCATCCAGATCAGCTGGTTCGCGGCGGCGATTGGGTTTGTCGCCAAGCTGTTTGCGACGGATAGCCTCAACTGGGGTTGATATCCCATCGAGGTTAGTCTGGCGAGGGCCGGGCCCTTCTTCCTTCATGACAAGTATTCGACGACCCGTCAAAGTCACCTCTTTTGTCGCGCTCGTAGCTTTGGCTACGTGCGGCGCGATGTGGAGTGCGCGGGCCATCGATGTGCCATCAGCTCCCGTGGCTGCGCTGCTTAGCTTCGGCGCGCTCGCGGTGTTCCTGGAGCTCGCAGGGGTGAGCCTGTCCGGGGGCGCGGTCGGGTCGGTGACATTCATCGTCCAAATCGCCGCCGGCCTGCTCTTCGGACCCTTTGCTGCTGGCCTGATGGTGGCTGGCAGCATGTCTGTTTCAGAGCTACTCAGTCGAAAGTCGCTGCTCAAAGGGCTGTTCAACGTCGCGCAGCGAACCCTAGCCACGGTGGCCGCGACTTCTGTGTACGTCGTGCTAGGCGGCGGTTTGCCGTTTCACTCTATTGAAACCGACGGTCTCGCATTCGTCGCGTTGGCAACGCTGTATTTCGGTGTCAATTCGGCAACCGTAGCAACTGTAATTGCGTTGGACTCTGGAAAGAGCTTCAACGAAGTATGGAACCGGCTCAGCCGTGGGTCGCTTGCCTACGATATTGCTGCTAGCTCGGTGGCCCTCCTGGTGGTGTGGGCCTACGGCCAGTTCCGGCTACTTGGACTTGCTCT
>DASTRQ010000209.1:0-10006 GCA_035761145.1 Gemmatimonadales bacterium | reverse complement strand
CTGAAGTCCCAGAGGATCGGCGCGGAGCCGGGGATGGTCGAGATCTGCAGCTCCCCTTCCCACGTCTTGCAGAGCCATCCCTTGCGCGAGAACTTCTGGAGGATGCCCGACCGCTCCCCCTCGCTGTACGACCAGTGCAGGGCGAGCCAGGTCCAGAGCACCAGCGCAAGGATCGGCACCACCACGGCGCCGATGCCGGTCAGGCGGAGGATCCTGACCCACTTGGGGGTGCCGCGCGGCGCGGGGGTCGGCGCTTCGGCGGGAGGGGGGGTCTCGTCGGACATGGGTGGGGGAGTTGGGGTGGAGTGGAATCTAGGGGATGGGGCTGGGACTCAGAATCCCGTTCCCTCCCCGAAGGTGAACCCCTTCCCCACCGTCACGACCCAGCCCGCCGGAAGGGCGTCGTTGGCGAACCGGCGCGACAGGTCGATCCGGAGCACCGAGAGGCTGGTGGCGCGGCTGGGGCCGAGGCGCACGCCGATGCCGGCATCGGTGCCGTCGCGGCGCGCGCTGCCGGCGTACCAGGCCCCCCCGTGGTCCACGAACGCCGCGAGGCCCAGCCCCACGAGCCCGCCGAGGTCATTGAAGAGCGTGTAACGGTACTCCCCCAGCAGGTAGTACGCGCGGTCGCCGGTGAAGGCGTGGCTGCGGAAGGCGCGCGGCCCGTAGCCGAGCCCGAGGTCGAACTCATCCCCCGCCACGACCCCGTCCTTGGCGCCGTACTCGGCGTGCGCCACGAACACGTGGCGGTGGCGCCCCACCCACCCCGCGGTGGTGGAGAGGAGCACGGTCCCCGAGTCGGGTCCCGTCCCCGAGTAGAGCAGGCCGACGCGCGCATCAGCCGCGACGAACGCGCGCGCGCCGAGGGGGAGGCCGGTGTGGAGCTGCATCACGGGGCCCGCGCCGCCGGCGCCGTTCCCCCAGCCGGCCGGCGCCACCGCGAGCCCGATCCGCGCGGTGGTGCTGAGGTCGATGTCCTCCTGCTGCACGAAGGTGCGGAACCCCTGCAGCACCTGGAAGCGCACGGCGCTCATCTCCACCCACGCCTCCGCGGCCCCGGCGACGGTGCGCCCCACCCCGCCGCCGTCCCCCCAGGGGACGATGTCGTTCCGATGCACCTGCGCCGCGAGCCCCAGGCGCAGGTACCCTTCCGGCGTGGCGCGCGGGGCCCAGCCCACCTCGCCGCGGACCACCGTCTCGACGCGGCGCACCGAGTCGGCGGCGGTGGTCTCGCCCCCGACGAAGCGGAGCACCCGCTCGTCGCGCGCGAAGGCGGTCACGAAGGCGCGGCCCCGCGTCTCGGTGCGGAGCCACGGCAGCCCCAGCTGCCCCGCCGTGCGCCACCCGTCGCTCCGGTCCTGGTACTCGCCGCGCACGAAGAGCCGGTCCCAGAGCAGCCGCGAGCGCTGGAAGAGGAAGTCGTTGGTGGTGCGGTCGGGGGTGTCGCGATGCTCGACGGCGAGCTGGGTCGCGGTGCCGAGGAGGTTGTCCTCGTAGAGACCCACGGTCCAGGTGAGCTGGTTGCCGGTGCTGCCGAAGCGGAGGTCGGCCTTGGTGCTCCAGCCGTCGTCGGTGACGGTGCGGAGCGCGAGCCCCGCGTCGGTGGTGACGGTGTCCACGCGGACGCGGCGGAACACGCCGAGGCGCCGGAGGTTCCGGGCCGACTCGGCGGCGCGCGCGGAGTCGAACGGCTCGCCGGGACCGAGGAGCAGTTCGCGGCGGATCGTCCCCTCGCGGGTGGTGACGTGGAGCGCGTTGGCGAGGCGGCCGTAGAACGAGCGCGCCACGTCGCCGTGGAAGACGTCGTGGCGCTCGATGACCAGCGCGCGCAAGGTGTCCTGCGCCTCCGCCCGCCCCGCCCCGATCGTCGCCGCGAGGGCGAGGACCAGGGGGGCGGCGCGCGCCCGGCCCGTCACGGCGCCAGTTCGGCGGCGGAGCCGAGGAGCCGGTCGGGTTCCACCCGGCTCTGGCGGAAGGCCTCGGCCCGGAACTTCCCCGTCTTCACCAGCCACCCCTCGAGCCCCGCGAGCTGGGCGCCGCGCACGTCGGTCCAGAGGTCGTCCCCCACCATCGCCACGGCGCGGCGGTCGGCGTCGGGGGCGAGGCCCAGCGAGGCGAGCGCCGCGGTCCAGAAGGTCTCCATCGGCTTGCCGGCGAGGGTGGCCTCGACCCCGGCGGCGTTCTCGAGCGCGGCCACGAAGGGGCCGGCGTCGAGCGCGGGGCCGTCGCCCCGCTCCCACCAGCGGTCGCGGGAGAGCGCCACCAGCACCGCGCCGTCGGCCACGAGGCGGAACGCCTGGTTGAGGAGGTCGTAGGTCCAGCCGTCGCCGAGGTCGCCCACCACCACGGCGTCGGGCCGGCCCGCGGGGAGGGGACGGCCCGAGGTGCCGCCGACCAGGTCGAACTCGCCGAGGTCGGTGAGCGCGTCGGGGTGCACGAAGGGCGCCACCGCGCGGATCCCGGCGTGGCGCAACAGGTCGGCGCCGGCAAGCACCGCGGTGAGCACGTGCCCCGCCTCGGCCGGGAAGCCGTAGCTCCGGAGCCGGTCCACCAGCGCCGCGCGGGGGCGGCGGGTCGTGTTGGACACGTAGCGCACCGGGACGCGCGCGGCGCGGAGCCGCTGCACCGCCTCCGGCGCGCCGGGGACGGGGCCGTTCTCGGTGTACAGCGTGCCTTCGACGTCGAGGAGGTAGGCGGAGACGGTCAACCGAGGCTTTCGACGATGCGCCAGAGCTCCACGGCGCTGAATTCGGAGAAGCGGGCGATCAGCTCCCGCTCGCTCCATTCCACGAAGATCCAGCCGGTGCTCTGGTGGCGGGTGCCATCCACGAAATGGAGGCGGCCCGCCCAGCGGTCGCCTTCGTGGCGGGTCTCGAGGTAGACGCCCCAGCGCGTGTCGTTCCGCGTCAGGTCGCCCAGGTGGCGGGCCAGCGGCGCGTCCGGCAGGGAGGTCGGCACGCGGTGCATTTCGGGTACGCCCATCTGGCCTCCGGGGGATCGCTCGCAGAATAAGGTGCGCCCGGCCGGGACGCCAGCGGGCCCCGGGGGTCCGCGTGTACCGATGGGGGCCCCGACCCCCTAGATTGCCCGCGATGAATCCCCCAACGCCCTGCCCCCGCTGCGGCGCCTCGGCCGACGGAAAGTTCTGCGCCCAGTGCGGGCTCTCGCTCGCCCCGGGGACGTGCGCCGCCTGCCAGGCCTCGCTCACCCCCGGCGCCCAGTACTGCCACCGCTGCGGGACCCCGGTCGGCACCGCCGCGACCCCCGGCACCCTCCGCTCGCCGGGTCCCTGGATCTTCGCGGGGGCGCTTACCCTGGTGATGCTCGGCTGGGTGGTGTGGCGGGTGAACCGCGGGGTGGAACCCGCGCCGCCGCCGGCGGGCCAGGCCGCGGCCGACGCCCCCTTCGTGAGCGACGGCGGCACCGGCGGCACCCCGCCCGATCTCTCCCAGATCGCCCCGCGGGACGCCTTCCTCCGCCTCCACGACCGGGTGATGGGGGCGCTCGAGCAGGGCGACACCGCCACCGCGACCCAGTTCGCCCCGATGGCGATCCAGGCGTACGGGATGCTTACCGGCGCCGACCGCGACCTCGACGTGCGCTACCACGCCGCGACGCTGATGCTCGGCAGCGGCGATCTCGCCGCGGCGCAGGTGCTCACCGACTCGCTCGCGCGCGAGAACCCCGGGCACCTCTTCGTAGACATGCTCCGGGCGGGACTCGCCGAGGCGCGCGAAGACCGCCCCGCCGCGCGCACCGCCTACCGGCGCTTCCTGACCGATTACGACCGCCAGCTGGCCACCCGGCGCCCGGAATACCAGGAGCACCTCCCGCTGCTCGAGGCGTTCAAGGAGCGGGCGCAGGCGCAGGGGCGCTGACCGCCGGTCGCATTCGCCGCACCACGGACAACCTTCGTTCCCGATCCCACCATGACCCGTACCATCACCGTCGCGCACAGTCCCGACAGCGACGATGCCTTCATGTTCTACGCGCTGGCCGAGGGGAAGATCGACACCGGCGAGCTGCGCTATGTCCACGAACTGCAGGACATCCAGTCGCTCAACGAGCGGGCCCTCAAGGGGGAGCTCGAGGTGACCGCGGTGTCGGTGCACGCCTACGCCTACCTGGCCGACCGGTACGCCTTCCTCTCCAGCGGGTCGTCGATGGGGGATGGGTACGGGCCGCGGCTGGTGGCGCTCCGGCCGGCGCCGGCCGACCCGCGCGCGGCGCTCCAGGGGCTGCGGGTGGCGATCCCGGGGAGGCTGACCACCGCGTTCCTGGCGCTGCAGCTCTACCAGCGGGAGGTGACGCCGGTGGTGGTGCCGTTCGACCAGGTGCAGGCGGCGGTGCAGCGGGGGGAGGCGGACGTGGCGCTCGTGATCCACGAGGGCCAGCTCACCTTCGGCGACGAGGGGTTCCACCTGTGGGCCGACCTGGGCGCCTGGTGGCTGGGGGAGACGGGACTCCCGCTCCCCCTGGGGGGCAACGTGGTGCGGCGCGACCTGGGCGAGGCCGTGGTGCGCCAGGTGGCGCGCGACCTCAAGGCGAGCGTCGAGTACGCGCTGGCCCACCGCCGCCCCGCGCTCGACCACGCGGCGCGGTTCAACCGCGGCATCGGCGACGAGCGCACCGACACCTTCGTCGGGATGTACGTCAACGACTGGACCGTGGAGTACGGCCCGCGGGGGCGGCAGGCGGTGCAGCTGCTGCTCGACCGGGGGCACGCCGCGGGGCTCATCCCGCACCGGGTGGTGGTGGATTTCATCGGGCCGGAGGGGCTCCAGCGCGCCTGACCCGCCCCCGATCCGGCGTCCTTCATTGACACGCCCCCGGTGCGCGGTAGGTTCCCGGGGAGACTTCCCCGAGGCCTTCCGCCCGTGACCGCCCCCGCCACACCCGTCTCCCTGCTCGTCGTCGACGACGAGGACGCGCTGCGCAACGCCCTGGCGCGCTACCTGGCGCAGCAGGGCTACGAGGTGCACACCGCCGCGACCGCCGCCGAGGCGGTGGCGGCGGTGCGCCGCCATCGCATCATCGGCGTGCTCCTCGACGTGCGGATGCCCGACCGGAGCGGCGTCGACGCCGTACCCGACCTGCTCGAGGTGGATCCCGACCTCGCCATCGTGATGCTCACGGCGGTGAACGACGCGACCACCGCCTCGCTCTGCCTGCAGCGCGGCGCGATGGACTACCTCACCAAGCCGCTCGAGCTGGGCGACCTGGACCGCGCGCTCCGGAGCGCGCTCCGCAAGCGCGACCGGCTGCTCGAGGAGCACCAGCTGCAGCAGTGGCTCAAGGAGGAGGTGGCCGCGCGGAGCGCGGAGCTCCGCCGCGAGCGCGCCAAGCTGGAGCGGCTGAGCGTCGCGACCCTCGAGGCGCTGGTCAACGCGCTGGAGGCCAAGGACCAGTACAGCCGCGGCCACTCCGCCCGCGTGGCCGACCTCGCCGCCAACGTGGCCGCCGAGATGCAGCTCCCCGACCAGACCGTCGAGGAGGTGCGCGCCGCCGGCCGGCTGCACGACATCGGCAAGATCGGGATCCACGAGACGGTGCTCAACAAGCAGGGGCCCCTCTCGCCCGAGGAATACGAGCACGTCAAGGCGCACGTCACCATCGGCTCGCAGATCCTGGCGCCGCTGGCGCACCTGGGCGAGGTGATCCCCTTCGTGCGCCACCACCACGAGCACTGGGACGGCAGCGGCTACCCCGACCGGCTCGCGGGCGAGCAGATCCCCCTTGGCGCGCGGATCCTCTGCGCGGCCGAGATCTACGACGCGCTCACCACCGCGCGGCCGTACCAGGAGAAGATGACCCCCGAGCGCGCCGTCGAGCGGATGCAGGAGCTCGCCGGCACGATCCTCGACCCGCGCGTGCTGCACGCCCTGCTGGCGGTGGTGAGCCGCCGCCGCGCGCTGGTGTTCATCGACGAGACCACGCCTTGACCGCGGGGCGCCCGGCGCCCCGGCCCGCCACGCCCGAACGCCCGTTCCGCATCCTCCTCGTCGATGACGACCCGCTGCAGGTGAGGCTCACCGCGGCGGCGCTCGTCGCGGCGCGCCTCCCCGCCCCCGACAGCTGCGGCACCGCGGCGGAGGGGCTGGCGCGCGCCGGCGACTACCACCTCGTCCTCCTCGACGTGCAGCTCCCCGACGGCAACGGGCTCGACGTGCTCCGCCGCCTGCGCGAGCGCTCGGCCCGCCCCGCGGTGGTGATCGTCACCGCCCACGGGGCCGAGTCGGTGGCGGCCGAGGCGCTCCGCGCCGGGGCGGATGACTACCTCCTCAAGGACGCCGGGCTCGTGGAGCTCCTTCCCGGCGTGGTGGAGCGGGTCCGCCGCACCATCGCCCTCCAGGACGCGCTGGAGCAGGCCGAGCGCGAGACGGTCGAGGCCGAGCGCCGCCTGGCGGTCGGCGAGATGACCGTGGCGCTGCACCACGAGCTCAACAACCCGCTCATGGCGGCGCTCACCGAGTCCGCGCTCCTGCTCGAGGACCCGTCGCTCCCCGCCGAGGCGCGCCAGGGGATCGAGGTGATCCGCGCCTCGCTCGAGCGCATCCGCGACACCGTGCGCCGGGCGGGCGAGGCCGACGGCGCGCGGAGCACCGACTACCTCACCGCGGGGCTCCGGATGGTGGACCTGAGCCACACCGCCACCGGGGGGCTCCACGGCCGCGCCCTGGTCACCGCGCACGACGCCCCGCTCCGCCGCGTGCTCGCGGTGCTGCTGCGCCGCGCGGGGTTCGAGCCCGAGGGATTCGCGTCCCTCGGCGAGCTCGCCGCGCGCCTGGCCGACGGCCCGACCCCGGCGGTGGTGGTGCTGGCGGGGGTCTCCAGCGGCGAGACCGACCCGCTCGGCATCGCCGCCCCCGGCGCCGCCCGGCGCTGGAAGCTCGTGACCATCGCCGCGGACAAGAAGGGGGGAGCGCTCGGCCGCGTGAGCGACCTCGTGCTCCCCCTGCCGTTCGATCCCGCCACCTTCGGCGACGAGGTCGTCCGGCTCTGCGGCTAGTCGGTCAGGCGGACGCGGCCCCCGCGTCCTGCTTGGCGAACAGGTAGGCCATCCCCTTGAGGCGGATGATCCGCTGCTGGATCGGGGGATGGGATCCGAAGAGCTCCGCCGCGCCCCCCTCGGCGCGGTTGAAGGCGAGCCCCGCCGGGTCCACGATGCAGAGGTGCGCCGCCCCGCGCGTGATGCTGCGGGTCGGCGCGCTGTGCGCTTCGAGCTTCTCGAGCGCGCTCGCCAGCGCGACCGGGTTGCGGGTGAGCTCCGCGCCGGTGGCGTCGGCCAGGTACTCGCGCTTGCGGCTCACCGCCATCGCGAGGAGCCGCGTGACGATGGGCGCGAGGATGAGGGTCAGCACCCAGAGCACCAGCACCACGATGGCCAGCGGATTGCCGCCCCCGCCCCCGCCCCGCCCCCCGCGCGATCCCCCGACGCGGCCACCGTAGCGGAAGAAGCGCCCCAGCCCGTCGGAGAGGAGCGCCACCGCGCCGACGATGGCGGCGAGGAGCGTCATCAGCCGCACGTCGAGGTTCCGGATGTGGGCGAACTCGTGCGCCACCACCCCCTGCAGCTCGTCGCGCCCCAGGGCGCGCAGCAGCCCCTCGGTGACCGCGATGTGCGCGTGCTGGGCGTCGATCCCGGTGGCGAAGGCGTTGGGGTCGTCGTCGGGGACGATCCAGATGCGGGGCCGCGGGAGCCGCGCCGCGATCGCCATCTCCTCCACCACGTTGACCAGCTGGCGCTCCTCGAGGGTGGCGGGTTCGAGCACCTCGCGCGCGCCGGTGGCCCAGAGCACCCGGTCGGCGCCGTTGGTCCACGCGTACCAGGTGAGGCCGGCGGCCACCAGGGTGATCACCGCGCCGATCCAGGGCACCACGTGATGATACGCCGCGGGTGGGGCGTCGCGGGTGGCCAGGTAGAAGGCCAGGTCCCCGCCGAACCCCACCCACGCGAAGAAGAGCACGAATCCCGCCACCAGCCACGCCGACCGGCGGCGGTTGGCGGCCTGCTGCGACCAGAGGTCGGCCGCGGTCACGCCTTCGGCGCGCCGAAGCCCAGGTCCACCTTGGGCACGGCGCGCTCACCCGCGTCCTCGATCTCCCACAGCTCGGCCGGCACCGCCTTGGCGAGCCCCGCGAGCAGGTTGGTCGGGAACTGCATCTGCACGGTGTTGTACTGCGTGGCGACGTCGTTGTACGCCTGCCGCGCGAAGCCGATCTTGTTCTCCGTGCCGGTCAGCTCCTCCTGGAGCTGCAGCACGTTCTGGTTGCTCTTGAGGTCGGGATATGCCTCGGCCACCGCGAAGAAGCGCCCCAGCGCCTGGGTGAGCGCCCCCTCGGCGGCCGCGGTCTCCTTGACGCCCGTGGCGCCGACCGCCTTGTTGCGCGCGCTGATGACGGCCTCGAGCGTCTCGCGCTCGAAGTTCATCATCCCCTTGACCGTGCCCACCAGGTTGGGGATGAGGTCGTGCCGGCGCTTGAGCTGCACGTCGATCTGCTTCCAGGCGTTGACCACCTGGTTCTTGAGCGCGATGATCCGGTTGTAGGCGCCGATGACCCACAGCAGGACCACGGCCAGGACGACGAAGAAGACGATCGTGCCCATCAGGTCGCTCCGGGAAAGGGAAGGGCGTGGGGGAAATCTAGCGCAGGAGCGCCCCGCGCACCGCCGCCACGAACGCCGCCTCCCCGCCGGGGTGGTCGAAGAGGGGGTGCGCGGCGTCCACCAGCACCTCGACCCCGGGGGCCACCGCCAGGCGCCGCACCAGCCCCGGCGCGGCCGCCGCGGGGCGCGCTTCGGCCCGCGGCGCCGCCGCGCGCGCGGTGCGTCCCCGCGCCTGCGGCGAGGGCGCCACCTCCCCCGGCGGCGGGAGCGCGGGGCCGAGCACGCTCGCCACCCGGCGCTCGAGCTGGTCCCCCGGCTGCTCCGCGAACTCCCGCACCAGCACCTCGAGCGTGGCGCCCTCCATCTGCCGCAGCTTGATGGCGAGCACCTGGAGGAAGTGCTTGTAGCCGTACACCGCCGCGGTGCCCCGGCCGTCCGGCGGACTCACCAGCCCGCGGGTGACGTAGAAGCGGATCGTGCGCTCGGTGGGCCGCACGCGCGCCGCCGCGCTCAGGGGGATCACCCCCGAGGCCTCGAGCACGCCCCCCGCCAGCGCGGCGAGGTCACGCAGTCCCCACGGCGCAAGGGTGCGGTACGCGCGCAGGATGGCGAGGGGATCGGCGGGGGCGGAAACGGGGAGGGTCATCGGACGGGTGAACTTGGCCCCCGGGACGGCAGGGGGCAAGGGTGCGTCCGAAGGCGCCGGTCGGCGCGAAAAGGATGACGCCCCTCCGCGCCGGCGTCGCTAGCGTGGCACATGACCACGCGCGGACAGACCCTCCTCGAGCTCGCCGTCGTCCTGGCGCTCGCCGCCCTCCTCGCGATGGCGGTCTTCCCGCCGCTCACCTACGCGCTCGACCGGAGCGCCGTCGAGTCGGCCACGCGCGCCATCGTCCTCGCCCACCGCGAGGCCCGCACCGAGGCGGCCACCCGCAATGAGCTCCTCCTCCTCACCATCGCCCCCGACACGCTGATCCTCCGCCCCGCCGGCGGCGGCCCTCCCCTCTGGGCCCGGCGCGGCCCCGCGCGACTCGGTGTCACCGTCACCGGACCCACCAAGACCCTCCGCTTCATCCCCTTCGGCTATACCATCGGCGCCTCCAACGCCAGCTGGACGCTCAGGCGAGGACACGCCGAGCGCCGGGTGGTGGTGTCGCGACTGGGACGGGTGCGGGTGGAGTGAGGGGGGTGACGGTCGATGGTCGCTGGTCGTCGGTCGTAGGTCAACGGTCGGACTTCGGACCTCCAAGCGATCAGGCCCGCACCCCCTCGAGGCCGTACTTGCGCACCTTGGCGAGCAGGGTGGAGCGGGCGATGCCGAGCAGGTGCGCCGCCTGGCGCTTGTTGCCGCGGGTGTGGCGGAGCGCGGAGGTGATGTGCCGCCGCTCGGCGATCTCG
>DASTRQ010000208.1:0-7204 GCA_035761145.1 Gemmatimonadales bacterium | reverse complement strand
CCGCGGCGGGGCGCTGGCCCTTGTCGTCGGCGCGCGCGAAGTAGTCGCGCAGCTCGCGCTCGGTGGGCACCACCGGCTTGAGCAGCCCCTTGCTCCGCACCGCGTCGAAGTAGCGGTTCTGGTACAGCCGCCGCCGCTGCTGGTCGGTGAGCCAGCGGCGGTACTCCTCGGGCGTGCCGAAGCCGGCGCTGGCCAGCTCGCGGCGGAAGTCCACCTCGCTCGTGAACTGCCGGCGCACCGAGCGGTACTGGGTCTCCACCCCGTCGGCCACGTCCTGGTCGGTGACCTTGATGGTGGTGTCGCGCTGCGCCAGCTGCACCACCAGCTCCTGGTCGATGAGCTCCCCCAGCACCTGGCGGCGGAGCGCCGCCAGGCTGTCGGGGTCGGTGGGGGGGCGCATCCCCTGCTGCTGGCGGCCGAAGATCTCCTCCTGCAGCTGCGACTCGAGGATGGGCGCGCTCCCCACCACGGCGACGATGCGGTCCACCGCCTCGCCGGTGGCCTGCGCGCGGGCGGGCGCGGCCCACGCCAGGGCGGCGGCCCCGAGGGCCGCCGCCACCGCCCGGCGCGCCGGGTGCCGCATCAGGGCCGCCCGCCGCCCTGCGGGCCCACCTGCGGCGGCGCCTGGGGCCGCACCGGCGTGGCGCGCGCGGCGCTGTCGGCCGCGCCGGCGGCGTCACGCTCGGCGAGCGCGCGCTCCACCGAGGCGCGGACCCCCGCCATCTCGATCCGGTGGCCGTACCGCTCGCGCAGGTAGGCCGCCATCGGCCCCGGGATCGGGCGGGGCGGCGCCTCGCGCTTGAGCACCTTGTCGAGGTACACCCCCACCTGGAGCGCGGCGGCGCGTTCGCGCACGTCGGCGGTGGCGGTGGTGTCGATCACCTGCCGGGTGAGGCCCATCGTGTAGCGCAGCGTGTCGAGCCCGGCCAGGTAGCTCTCGCGGAGCGAGAGGTACTCCGCCGCGGAGAGGTCGATCCCGTTGGTGCGGGCGTCGTCGAGCAGGAGCGTGTTCTGCGCCAGCGCGCGCACGAAGCTCGTGAGCTGCGAGTCGGTGGCGGTCTGGATCTGGCTCACCAGCGCCGGCGGCGCCGAGCCGGTCCACTTGAGCGCCTCGCCCACCGTGAACTTCCCGCCGTCGTAGGTGGCGAGCGCCGTGGTCGAGCCGCGGTGCTCGTCGAACTCCTCGACCGCCGTGCGCAGCGTGGCCGGCGCGCTCGACTTGACCGCCAGGTGGCGCGCCGCCGCCAGGCTGTCCATGTAGAGCGAGTCGAGCCGGCGCCCCGCCTCGTTGTTGAGCCACGCCAGGAGCTGGGTGCGCACCTCGGCGAGGGGCGGGCGGCGGATGATGTGGAAGCCGAACGGCGACACCACCAGGCCCGAGACCTGCCCCGGGGCCAGGCTCCACCCGGCGCTGTCGAACGGCGTCACGTACGCCCCGCGCGGCGCCGCGTTCATCACGCCGCCGGTCTGGCGGCTCGCCTGGTCGTCGGTGTACTGCCGCGCCAGGGCGCCGAAGTCCGCCCCCCCGCGCGCGCGGGCCAGGATCCCCTCGGCCTTCCGCCGCGCGGCGTCGCGCACGTCGGAGGTGCCGCGCGGGTCCACCCGCACCAGCACGTGCTGCAGCACCCGCACCGCCGTGCTGTCGGTGCTGGCGTACACGCTGTCCACCGCCTGCGCCGAGAAGCTCGTGCGCCGGGCCATCAGGGTGTCGTGCCAGCGGGTGCCGATGAGCTCGGTGATCTCGGGCCACATCATGTCGCGCACCGCGGCCGAGTCGGTGGGGATCCCGTCGGTGGCCAGGGCGTGGCCGAAGAGCTGGTAGTCCACCCAGAGGTTGGCCAGGAACTCCGCCGTCTCGGGGGCGAGGCGCGCCCCCTTGGCCCGGAGCATCAGCTGGGCCAGGGAGTCCGCGGAGAGCGTGGCGTCCGCGGCCTCGGCGGCCACGTTGGCGTGGGCGCTGAACATCTCCTTGGCACCCGTGCACCCCGCGGCGAGGGCGAGCAGCAGGAACAGCATCGGACGGCGCATCTAGTCTCCCGAGGTTTTCGTGGTCGCGGCCAGGCCGCGGAGGGCCCGCACCAGCGCGGGCACCAGGGCTTCGCCCCCGTCGCGGTGGAGCCCGAGCGCGAGGGGTTGGGTGCGGCGGACCTCCGCCTGGAGCTGGACGTCGTCCAGCGCGCGCGTGAGGCCGGTGAGGCGGGGGGCGGCCCCGGCGCGGAACGCGAGCCGGGCCTCGTCCCCCTGGACGAGGACGTGCTGGAGACCGAGGACCGCCCCCGTGACCCGGAGCCGGGCCACGTCGAGCAGGGTGGCGGCGGGCGGGGGTAGCGGGCCGAACCGGTCCCGGAGCTCCAGCGCCAGCGCATCAATATCATCAGGCGCCCCGGCCCGAGCCAGTCGCCGGTACACGTCGAGCTTGGCGTCGTCGTCGGGGACGTAGCCGTCGGGCAGGTGGCTCGGCAGGTCCACCGCCACCTCCGGCGGCTGGGGCTGCTCCACCCCGTTGCGCCCCTGGAGCCCCGTCACCGTCTCCTCCAGCCAGCGCAGGTAGAGGTCGAACCCCACCGCGTGCGCGTGCCCCGACTGCTCGGCCCCCAGCAAGTTCCCCGCCCCGCGGCTCTCGAGGTCCTTGAGCGCGATCCGGTACCCCGCCCCCAGCTCGGTGTGGTGCTCGAGCACCTTGAGCCGCTCCTGCGCCGCCGGGTCGAGGTCGTCGGGCGCCAGGAGGTAGCAGTACGCGCGCCGGTGGCTCCGCCCCACCCGCCCCCGCAGCTGGTACAGCTGCGCCAGGCCGAAGCGGTGCGCGTCGTGCACGATCATCGTGTTGGCGTTGGGCACGTCGAGCCCCGACTCCACGATCATCGTCGTCACCAGGAGGTCGAGCGCCCCGGTCACGAAGTTCTCCATCACCTCCTCGAGCACGTCCGAGCCCATCTGCCCGTGCGCCACCCCTACCCGCGCCCGCGGCACCAGCGCCCGCACCCGCGCGGCGATCGTCTCGATCGTCTCCACCCGGTTGTGCACCACGAACGCCTGCCCCCCGCGGTCCAGCTCCCGCGTCAGCGCCTCCTCCAGCAGCCCGTCGTCCCACGGCTCCACGAAGGTGAGCACCGGCGAGCGGTCGCGCGGCGCGGTCTCGATGAGCGACAGGTCGCGCAGCCCCGCCAGCGACATGTGCAGCGTGCGCGGGATCGGCGTCGCCGTCATCGTGAGCACGTCCACCGCCAGCTTGAGCGCCTTGATGCGCTCCTTGTGCTTCACCCCGAAGCGGTGCTCCTCGTCCACGATCAGGAGCCCCACGTCCTTGAGCACCACGTCGGGCGAGAGCAGCCGGTGGGTGCCGATCACGATGTCGATGCTCCCGTCGGCCAGCCGCTCCAGCGCCGCGCGCTGCTCCTTCCCGGTCCGGAAGCGCGAGAGCACCTCCACCGTGATCGGGAAGTCGGCCAGCCGCTCGGTGAAGGTGCGGCCGTGCTGCTCCGCCAGGATCGTCGTGGGCACCAGCACCACCACCTGCTTCCCCCCCTGCACCGCCTTGAACGCCGCGCGGATGGCCACCTCGGTCTTGCCGTACCCCACGTCCCCCACGAGCAGGCGGTCCATCGGCCGCGGCTGCTCCATGTCGCGCTTGACGTCCTCGGTGGCCTTGCGCTGGTCGGGCGTGTCCTCGTACAGGAAGCTCGCCTCGAGCTCGCGCTGCCACTTGGTGTCGGGGGGGAAGGCGTAGCCGGCGGTCACCTTCCGCCGCGCGTACAGGTCCACCAGCTCGGCCGCCATCTTCTTGATCGCCGCGCGGGTGGCGTCGCGCTGCTTCTTCCAGACCGTGCCGCCGATGGTGTGGAGCTTCGGGGGGGGCCGGTCGTCGCCGTCGGCGGCGGAGCGGTAGAGCTCCAGCAGGTCCAGCCGGTACAGCGGCACCTGCACCTTGGTGCCGCCGGCGTACTCCACCACGGCCACCTCGAGCGTCCCCTGCCCGATGGTGATCGTCTCGATGCCCCGGTAGATGCCGATGCCGTGGTCCAGGTGGACCACGTAGTCGCCCGAGGCGAGGGCGCCGGTGGCGGCGGTGGGGGCGGCGGTGCGATAGCGGCGGGGACGGCGGAGGCGGCGGGAACGGCGGAAGATCTCGTGGTCGGTGAGGACGCGCAGCGACGGCATCACGAACCCGCCGTCCAGCGCGCCCACCTTGAGCGAGACGTTGCCCGGGCGCGCCCCCTCGTCGAGCAGGTCGTCCAGCCGCTCGCGCTGGCCCTCGTTGTCGCAGAGGATGACGGTGGCCTGCTCCCCCAGGAGCACCGCGCGCAGCCGCCCCAGGTCGCGGTCGATCCGCTCGGGCGGGAGGAAGCCCAGGATCAGCTCCGCCGGGTCGTCGCGCAGGGTGAGCCGCGGGAAGCCGGCCAGCCGCGCCTCCCAGCTCTTCGGCGGCTCGAGGATCACGTCACGCGAGGGGAGGCGTTCCCCCATCCGCCGCGCCACCTCGAGATGGTGCTCCGCCTCCTGCCACGCCCGCGCCACCTCCTCCGCGTCGCTCGGCTCCTTCTCCTGCACCAGCAGCGTGTCGGGCGGCAGGAGCTCGAGCAGCGTCCGCCGGGTCGTGCCCGCCGCCGGGGCCGCGCCGTCCCCCCGCGCCCCGCGCACCGGGAGGATCGTGAGGTCGCCGAGCGCCGCGCCCGAGCGCTGGGTGGTCAGGTCGAACGCCTTGAGCGCGACGAGGTCGTCCCCCCACCACTCGGCGCGCGCCGGCTGCGCCATCCCGAAGCCGTACACGTCCACGATCCCGCCGCGCACCGAGTACTCCGCCACCTGCGTCACCTGCGCCACGCGGAGGTAGCCCATCGCGTCGAGCTGCGCCGCCACCGCCGCGAGCCCCGGCCCCTCCGCCAGCGCCTTGCCGTCCTCCGGCGCCCGCAGCACCAGCCGCGCCGTGAGCAGCGAGTCGGGCACGGCGGTGCGCTCCGCCGTGGCCCGCGCCGTCGTCACCAGGAGACGGAGCCGGCCCGCCAGAAGGTCGTCCAGCGTCTCGACCCGCTCCCCCGCGATCTCGAGATGCGACTCCTCGTCCCCCAGCGACTCACGCTGGGGGTAGTACGCCAGCGGCAGGTCGGTCAGGTGCCGCAGGTCCGCCAGCCACCGCTCCGCCTCCGCCGGCCCCGGCGCCACCACCACCACCGGCCGCTCCGGCTGCGACCGCGCCAGCGCCGCCGCCACCACCGCCGCACTCGAACCCGGCAGGCCCCCCAGGCGCAAACGCTCCCCCCGCGCCGGGAGCTTGGCCCGGAGCTGGCGGGAAGCGGCGGTCTTGTCGAACGCGTCGAGGATCAGGTCGAGCGGCAAGCGCGATGATGCATGTTGAGGTGGTCGGCTGGTGGCGGTTGGCTATTGGCTGATGGCTGATGGCTGCTGGCTGATGGCTGCTGGCTGCTGGCTGATGGCCGATGGCTGATGGCCATCCCCTCTCCCGCACAACGCCCACGCGCGACAAGCCGGGGGCCCGGCCCATCGCGTGTGGTGCGGCGCGTGAAAGAAAGACGCTCGCCGCAGAATTGCAAGCACCGGCGCCCCTCAGGCGCGTCGCGCCCCGCCTCCCGCCGCCACGAGGAGCTCCGCCGCGCCGAGCAGGAGCGCCAGCCAGAGGAGCGCGCCGCGCAGGTCGGCGCGCGCGCTCAGGGTGAAGGCGGCGGCCGCGATCCCGTCGAGCGGCGCCACCCGCGCCCCCGGCCACAGCCGCCGCACGGCCGCGGGGTCGGCGGGCGCGAGCGCCGATTCGCGCGGGTCGCTCCCCGCCGCGAGGGCGCCGATCGTGTCGCGCCCGGCGAGGAGCCAGTACACCCCCGGCCGCGGCGGCACGAACGCGCTCCCCCCCTCCACCGTCCAGCGCGCATCGCCCTGGCGCACCTCGGTGGCCAGGTCGGGGAGCGGCACCGCGTCGCCCGCCGCGCCCGCGAGCGCCGCCAGTTCCCCGCGCACCGAACGGTTGGCCAGCGCGTCCACGAGCGCCACGAACCCTGCCTCGAGCGGGGCCGCCGTCCACGACGGTTCGAGCCGGCTCCCCACGAGCACCACGTCGCCCGAGCGCACGATCCACGGCTCCCCGCCCACGGTGGCCAGGACCCCCGTGCGCCCGCTCCCGCGCGGGACGAGGCGATGGCGCCGCGCCACCGCCACGCGGCCCACCCACGCGCCGCTGTCGGTCGGCGCCGGCGACTCCACCACCCCGCCGAAGCGCCACGTCACCCCGCGCTGGTCGAGCGCGCGGTCGAGCGCGCCCATCCGCGCCGGGTCGGCGGGGGGGAAGACCACCGACGCGCCCGGTCCCAGCGCGCCGACGGTCACCTCGCTCCCGAGGCGCACGCGGCCGCCGGCGGCCAGGGTGGCGAGCGCCGCGTCCACCCACGTTCCCGCCTCGCGCGCCGTGACCGCCGCCACCGGCGTGACCCGCACCGCGGCGAGCCGCACGTCGTCGGCCCGCAGTTCATCCGCGTCCAGCTCGGCGCGGAGGGTGTACCACCCCGGCCGCGCCGGCGGGAGGCTCACGCTCGCGGGGGCGCCCGGCGCCACGAGCGCCTGCCGCGGGGCCCCGGCGCCGAGCTGCAGCCGCACCGGCACCGCGGGGCCCGAGTCCCCGGTCACCCTCACCGTGACGCGCCCCCCCGCCACCCCCCACGGCTGGACGCCCGTCTCGAGGGGGTCGAGCCCCACGTTGCGCACCGTCGCGTCCCCCGGTGCCGCCACCAGCACCGGCACCGCCAGCGTAGCCGCCGAGAGCGCGGTGGCCTGGAGATCGCTCAGCACCACCACGCCGCGCGGCCGCCCCTCGCCTGCCGCGGTCCCCTGTGCCGCGGCTTGCACCGCGGCGCCGAGGTCGAGGCGGCGCGGCGAGGGGGTGAGGGTGTCCACGATGGCGCGAAGTTCCCCGGGCGTGCCGCGGCGCGGGATCCCGTCGGCGGTGACCAGCCAGAGCGCGTCCCCCGGGGTGGCCCGCGCCAGCACCTGCGTCGCGGCGCGCCGGAGGGCGTCGAGGCGCGGCGTGCCGCCGGCCACCGCCCCGCTCGAGAGGGAGTTGTCGAGCACGAGGGCGAGCGCGGCGGGGGCGTGGGGCCCCGCGCCGCGGAGCGGGAGCGAGGGTCCCGCCGCCGCGAGCACCAGCGCGGCCAGGAGCAGGAGCCGCAGAAGGAGCAGCAGCCGGTCGCGCCAGCGGAGCCGC
>DASTRQ010000207.1:0-6364 GCA_035761145.1 Gemmatimonadales bacterium | reverse complement strand
CTCACAGGCGCGCGGCGCGGGGAGGGGGCCGCTCACGAGCCGGGCGATCCCCCGACGGGGTACGGTCCGCTCACCGGCAGCGGCGCCGCGCGCGTGAAGCGCCACGCCTCGAAGAGGGCGATGGCGTAGAAGAGCACGCTGATCACCCCGCCGCCGACGACGATGAGCACCGGGAGCGCGAGGATCGCCACCACCAGCGCGCCGAGGCCCACCACGACCATCAGCGGCCCGGGGCGCGCCGATGCCTGGTCCGTCCGATGCCCCGCCGCGAGGCTCGAGTCGAGCCGTGCCAGCTCGGCGTCCACTTGCTGGTCGGTGAGCGAGTCGGCGGGGGCGGCGGCGACCTGGATGCGCGCCTTGACGGCCTCGAGCGCGAACGGCGAATACGCGAGCCCGATCCCGAAGTAGGTGAGCAGCACCGCCATCACCTGGTACCCGAGCCCGCCGCGCCGCCCCGAGCCGACGAAGACCCCCTTCCCCACGAGCCAGCCGAGGAGGATCGCGATGAGCCCCACCTCGAGGTCGAACGCGCGGGCCACGCCGTACCACACCCCCGCCCCCACGAGCATCCCGAGGACGCCGAGCCCCAGCGCCCGGGCCACGCGCCCCGCCGCCCCCCCCTTCGACGCGCGGACCGCGACGACCTCGTCCTTGCAGCGCTCGCAGAGGACGTGGCCGCCCACCGACCAGTAGGCGTCGAGCGGCGTGGCGCAGCGGGCGCAGGTGACGGGGCCCGTGGCGGCGTGGCCCTCGTCGAAGGAGAGGGGGGTGTCGGTCATCGGCGGGTGTCGGGAAGGGGATGCGGGGGACGCTCGAAGTATCGGCACCGCCGGGCCCGAACGGGAGGGGTCAGCGGCGGGCGCGGAGCCGCCCCAGGCCGTCGTAGGCGGCGTACTTGTAGGCGTCGCTCAGGGTGGGCCAGTTGTACACCGCCTCGATGAACGCGTCGATCGTGCCGCCGCTCCGGAGCACTTCCGCCCCCAGGTGCACCAGCTCGCTCGCCAGCTCGCCCACCAGGTGGACGCCGAGCAGCCGCTTGTCCCCCGCGCGGAAGACGAGCTTGAGGAGCCCCGACGTGTCGCCGATGATCTGGCCGCGGGCGTTCCGCGCGAACTCCGCCCTCCCCACCTCCACCTCCTCCCCCGCGGCGCGCGCCTCCGCCTCGGTGAGCCCCGCCATCCCGATCTCGGGGACAGTGTACACCGCGAGCGGGAGGACCGGGCTCATCCGCTCCTTGTAGCCGAGCTCGAAGGCGTGCGCCATCGCCACCCGCGCCTGTTCCATCGAGGTCGAAGCGAGCGCGGGGAAGCCGATCACGTCGCCCGCGGCGTAGATCCCCGGCACGTTGGTGCGGTAATGCGCGTCCACCGGGATGAGCCCCCGCTTCCCCACCGTCACCCCGGCCCGCTCGAGCCGCAGGGTCTCGACGTTGCTCTGGCGCCCCGCGGCGAAGAGCGCGCGCTCGGCCACCAGCTCCGCGCCGGTGTCGAGGGCGAGGCGCACCTCGTCGGCGCCGCGGGTGGTCCGCGCCACGCGCGCGTTGAACACGAAGCGCTGGCCGAGCCCTTCGAGCCGCGCCCGCAGCCGCTCGGCGATGTCGTGGTCGGTGAACGGCAGGAGCCGGTCGCGCCCGTCCACCAGCGTCACCTGCACGCCGAGCGCGGTGAACACCGAGGCGTACTCCGAGCCGATCACCCCGCCCCCCACGACGGCGAGCGTCCGGGGGATGCGGTCCATCCGGAGGATCGAGTCGGAGTCGTACACCAGCCGGTCGTCGAACGGCACGTCGGGGGGACGGAGCGGCGAGGAGCCGGTGGCGATGAGGATCACCGGCGCCGTGAGCTGGCGCGACTCCCCCGCGTGGCGCACCTCGAGGGTGCGCCCGTCCACGAAGCGGGCCTCCCCCCGCACCACCGTGATCCCGTGCCGATCGAGGTTCTCGGCGATGAGCCGGCGCTGGTCGTCCACGACCGCCTGCATCCGGTGCAGGAAGTCGGCGACGGTGAGCCCCTCGCGGAGCGAGTAGTCGAGCCCGTACAGTCCGCGCTGGCGGAGGCCGGAGAAGTAGAGCGCCGTCTCGCGCAGCGTCTTGGACGGCACGGTGCCGGTGTTGACGCTCGCCCCGCCGAAGCGGTCGTGGCGCTCCACCAGCGCCACCCGCTTGCCGAAGTAGGCGGCCTGCGCGGCGCCCTTCTCCCCGGCGGGGCCGGAGCCGATCACGATGAGGTCGAAGTCGGACACGGGAAGGTGCGGTGAGCGGGAAGCGAGCGATCCGGAGGCCGGGCACCTCCACGTATCCTGCCGCACTTGTGCCTCACGTCAAGTACCGACGGCCGATGGCCGATGGCTGATGGCCGATGGCCGACGGCCGATCGCCTACTCCACCGGGATCTCCACCCCTTCGACCGGGCGGCCTGCGCGGATCAGGAGCACCAGCGGCATCGCGGCCACGAAGAGGATCGCGATCATCAGGAAGACGTGGTTGTACGCAAGCACGGCGGCCTGGGCGAGGAGGTCGCCGCGGAGGAGGGCGAGCGCCTTCTCCCGGGCGAGGACGGGGCCGGCGCCGAGGCGCTGCATCGCGGCGGTGGCGCCGGCGAGCCACTGGCGGGTGGCGCCGTCGTAGAGCGTGACGTGCGCCGTGAGGGTGGCGAAGGCGCGGCTCCCTCCGCTCGTGACCTGGGTGGCGGCGATGGCGATGCCGACGCTGCCGAACACCTGCCGCACGACGTTGTACAGACCGGTGGCGGCGGTGAGCTGGGGCCGCTCGATGGTGGAGAGCGCCGCGGTGGAGAGCGCCACGAAGAGGAGGCTGAACCCCACCCCCTGCCAGAGCTGGGGGAGGAAGATGTCCCAGAAGCCGGTGTCGGGAGAGAGCTGGCCCAGGGCCCAGAACGAGTACGCGCTCACGACGAGCCCGCTCCCGATGAGCGCGCGCGGGCCGAGCCGGTTGTACCAGCGTCCCGCGAGCGGCATCCCGACGGCCATCGCGAGGCTCCGCGGCATCAGGGCGAGCCCCGACTTCATCGCCGGATAGCCGAGGTTGTTCTGGAGGAAAAGCGGCAGGATGAAGAGGGAGCCGTACAGCCCCATCCCGAGGATCCCGCCGAGCGAGGTGGCGGCGGTGAACGGGCCGTTCCTGAGGATCCGGAGGTTCACCGCCGGGTGGCGGGCCCGGAGCTCGCGCCAGATGAAGAGCACCATCCCCACCGCGGCCGCCGCGGCGAGCCAGGAGATGAACGAGGAGTCGAACCAGTCCTTCTCCTGTCCCTTCTCGAGCATCAGCTGGAAGGCGCCGAGGCCCACGGTGAGGAGGCCGACGCCGAGGAAGTCGATGTCCCCCTTCTCGTGGCGGAGGTACGGGGGGTCGGTGATGTAGCGCTGGACGAGGAGGAGGTTGATGGCGCCGATGGGGACGTTGATGTAGAAGATCCAGGGCCAGGAGTAGGTGTCGGTGAGCCATCCCCCCAGCGTGGGGCCGAAAGCGGGGGCCAGCACCACGCCCATCCCGTAGAGGCCCATGGCCATCCCCTGCTCCTCGGGCGGGAAGGTCTCGCGCAGGATGGCCTGCGAGACGGTGATCATCACCCCGCCGCCGAGGCCCTGGAGGATGCGGAAGACGATGATGATCGCGAGGCTGTGGGCCGCGCCGCACGCCATCGAGGCGGCGGTGAAGAGGGCCACGCTCCCCATGTAGATGTTCTTCCGCCCCAGGTGCGCGCTCAGCATGCCGATGATCGGCATGATGATCACGTTGGAGAGGATGTACGCGGTGACGACCCAGGTGATCTCCTGGATCGTGGCGCCGAGGGTGCCGGCCATGTCGGGGAGGGCCACGTTGACGATGCTCGAGTCGAGCACCGACATCATCGTGGCGGTGAGCACCGTGCCGGTGATGGTCCACTTGCCCGGGGCGGCCCGCTCAGCGGCCATCGGCGCCCCCCCGCGCGGCGCTCCCCGCCGCCGACGCCATCAGCGGCTCCAGGATCGCCATCGCGCGGCGCACCACCCGCGCCTCCGCGGCCGTGAGGCCGCCGAGCCGCCGGCGCATCTGGGCGCGCACCACCCGCATCGCGGCGTCCACCCGGCCCTTCCCCTGCCGGGTGAGCGCCAGGACGGAGCGGCGGCGGTCGGCCGGGTCGGCGCGCCGGGTCAGGTCGCCGCGGCGGCGCAGCGTCTCGACCAGCTTGGAGGCCGTGGGGAGCCCGAGTCCCACGTACTCGGCCAGCTCGGTGAGGGTGGCGCCGGGATAGGCGCCGAGGTAGGCGAGCGCGCGGAACTCCGAGAGGGAGAGCCCCGCCGGCCGGTGCCGGCGCGCCTCGGCGCGGACGAGCCGCGCGACCCGCAGGCAGGTCTCGAGGACGGCGTCGCCCATTGGTTTCATAAGCGAAGCAATACCCCGCGCGCCGGCCGCGCGCAACCCCGGGGGTCAGCCGTTGTAGATCGGGCCGCCGCGCGCGCGGTAGAGCGCGAAGACCTCGCGGGCCTCCGCGCGGAGCACGTTCGCCACCACGGCGATCCCGCGGCGCTCGAGGTGGGCGTACGATTCCGCGAAGACCGGCCCCTCGTCGAACGCGAGCGCCTCGGCGTCCGCCTTCTCCGCCCCGGTCACCAGACGGCGCACCCCGCTCCACATCACGGCCCCCAGGCACATCGCGCAGGGGGCGCAGGAGGTGACGAGGTCGTGCCGCGGCATCCCGGGGGCGGCCAGCGTCCACGACCCGAGCCGCGCCTGCGCCTCGGCGATGGCCACCACCTCCGCGTGCAGGAGCGAGCTGTTGAGGCGCACCACCGCGTTGACCCCCGCGCCCACCAGGCGGCCGGTCTCGTGCTCCACGATCACGGCGCCGAACGGCCCCCCGCTCCCCCGCAGCACGTTCTCGCGGGCGAGCGCGATCGCGAGCCGCATCGCGGCCTCGTCGCCACGCGCCACGGTGCCCGGCGGCGCCAGCTCGGCCACCCAGGGCGGCAGGGTGATGGTGAGGGGCATACGGAAAGATGACGGAGGGCCGGCCGAGGGGATAGCCGGGGCGAGTCCCGGCCCCCCGCTACCTTTCCCCCATGTCCGCCACCCACGACCCGCTCCGCCACCGCTTCGTGATCGCCACCCCGCACGGCGACGCGGAGCTCGTCTATCGCCCGCGCGCCGACGGGACGCTCGACCTGCAGCACACCTTCGTCCCCGTCGAGGCGCGCGGCGGCACCCTCGCCAGCGAGCTGGTGGAGGCGGCCGTGGCGCACGCGCGCGCCGGGGACCTTCGACTCATCGCGACCTGCCCCTACGTGCGGCGCTGGCGGGAACGGCACCCCGAGGCGGCCGACCGCTTCGTGGCGCCCTAGCCGAAGGGCCGCGCGGATCGCGCGGCCCTTCGTGCGTCAGCGGGGTGGCGCCCGACGCCGCCCCCTCACCTGGCCTCGGAGAGCACGGCCCCGGCGGGGCGCGGGGCCGGCGCCGGGGCCATCTGCGCGCGCGCCATGAGCCACGCACCCAGCACGCACACCGCGCCGCCGAGCATCGAGAGCGCCGCCACCTGCTCGTGCCGCACCAGGAGGCCCAGCGCCAGCGCCACCGGCGGCATCAGGAAGGTGGTGGACGAGGCGCGGGTGGCGCCGAACCGTCCCGCCGCGGTCGTCATCACGACGAAGGCGATGGCGGTCCCTCCCGCCCCCAGGCCGACGAGCGAGAGCGCGGGCCCGAGGCTCCAGTGCGCCGACGCGACCTCGCGCACCCCGAGCGGGGCGGTGAGCAGGAGCGCCACCGCCTGGGCGCGCCAGATGACCGGGAGCGCGCCGTACTTCACCTGCAGCGGGCGGGCGATGTTGAGCGCCGCCCCGTACGAGATCACCGCCGCGAGGATGAGCAGCACCCCGACGACGCTGCTGTGCCCCTGGCCGAGCGCGGGAAGCGCCACCAGCGTCACCCCGGCGAGCCCGACGGCCAGCCCGATGAGGACACCGCGGCCGGGGAGCTTGCGGACCAGCGCCGCGGCGATGATCGCCGTGGTGAGCGGGACGCCGCCGTTCAGCATCCCGGTCAGCGCCGAGCTCACCCGCTGTTCGGCGTAGGGGAACATCGAGAGCGGGAAGGCCATCCACACCACCCCGACCGCCGCGACGCGCCATCGGTCCTCGGGGGCGATCCCCTTCCACGCCGCGGGGAAGCAGGCGAGCGTGGCGAAGCCGATCAGGAGCCGGAGGAAGGTGACCCCGTTGGGGCCGACGGCGGCGAGCCCTTCGGCGATGAAGAGGAACGAGGATCCCCAGATCAGTCCGGGGATGGCGATCAGGAGCCAGTCGGCGGGGCGGAGGCGGTCGGTCATCGGGCAGTAGGTCCAGGGTCGGGGCAGAGGATGTTCGTCGGTCG
>DASTRQ010000206.1:0-9311 GCA_035761145.1 Gemmatimonadales bacterium | reverse complement strand
CACGACGCAGGCCACGAGGAGCGCCAGCACCGGGTCGGCCCAGGCGTATCCCAGCCGCGTGAGCCCGAGCCCCGTCAGCACGCCGAGCGTCACGTACACGTCGCTCTGGGTGTGCTCGGCGTCGGCCAGCAGGAGGTCGCTCTTGAGCGCGTGCCCCCGGCGGCGCTCGAACCACGCCACCCAGACGTTGATGAGGAGCGTGAGCACGATGAGCGCCAGGTCCACCGCGTGGACCGCGACCACGCGGTCGGGGTGGGTCAGGCGGTCGATCGCCCCGCGCACCAGCTCGAAGATGGAGACCGAGAGGAACACCACCACCGCCAGCGCCCCCAGCGTCTCGAACTTGGCGTGGCCGTACGGATGGTCGTCGTCCGGCCCGCGCGCGGCGAACCGGACGATGATGAGCCCGAGGATGTTGTTGATCGCGTCGACGGACGATTGCACCGCGTCGCCCAGCACCGCCAGCGAGCCGGTGAAGTACCCCACCGCCCCCTTGATCGCCACCACCGCGAGGTTGGCCAGGAGGAGCGCGGTGAGCACGCGACGGATCGCGCGCTCGCGGGCCTGGGCGGGGGTGTCCAGGGACATTGCCTGAAAATCGGGGAGGACCCCCCGTATTGTCAATCAAGACAATGGTTTACAGGCGCGAGAGGCGCGCGAGGCGCTCGCACCTCACGCGCCTTCCGCGCCTCACGCCCCTCTCGACTCACTCCGCCGCCAGCACCGCCCCCTTCAGGTACCCGGTCTCCGGGATCGTGATGACCTCCGGATGATCCTGCCCCTGGCCCAGCACTCGCACGAGGCGCAGCCGGCGGCCGCTGTCGGCCGCGGCGGCAGTGAGCATCTCCAGGAAGAGCGGCAGTCGCAGGTGGAAGGAGCAGCTCGCGGTGACCAGCGTGCCTCCCGGCGCGAGGAGGCGCATCGCCCGGAGGTTGACCTCCTTGTAGCCCCGCAGCGCGCCGGCCAGCGCCCCCTTCGACTTGGCGAAGGCGGGCGGGTCCACCACGATGGTGTCGAAGCGCCGGCCCGCGCGTTCCCAGCTGCGCAGCAGCTCGAAAGCGTCGGCCTCGACCCAGTCGATGTTGCTGAAGCCGTTGAGCACCGCATTCTCGGTGCCGCGCACCAGCGCCTCCTTGCTCTGGTCCACCGCGGTGACCCGGCCGGCGCGCGCCGCCAGGTGCATCGCGAACGAGCCGTGGTAGGCGAAACAGTCGAGCGCGGTGCCGTCGGGGCGCGCGTACGCGGCGGCCAGGAGGCGGTTCTCCCGCTGGTCGAGGAAGGCGCCGGTCTTCTGCCCCTCCCACGGCGCGGCGAGGAAGCGCACTCCCCCCTCGCGCACCTCGACGCGCTCGGGGACCGAGCCGTGCGCCAGCTCCACCCCCTCGGCCAGTCCCTCGTGCCGGCGCACGCTCGCGTCGTTGCGGAGCAGGATCCCCTCGGGGCCCAGCACGTCGCGGAGCGCCGCGACGATCTCCGGGCGCATCGTCTCGAGCCCGGCGGAGAGGAGCTGCGCCACCACCCACCGGTCGTACCGGTCCACCACCAGGCTCGGGAGGGCGTCCCCCTCGCCGTGTACCACGCGGTACGCGGTGGCGTCGATCCCCGAGCGGCGCGCGAGCGCCGCGGCGATCCGCTCGCGCCACCACGCGCCATCCACCGGGCGCGCCGTCGGCTCGAGCAGGCGCAGGCGGATCTCCGAGCGCGGGCTGTAGAGCGCCTGGCCCAGGAACTTCCCGCGGCGGTCCTCCACCCGGACCACGCCGGGATGCTCGAGCTCGCCGAGCACGTCGCTGCGGTAGATCCACGGGTGGCCCTCGGCCCAGCGGGCGGCCCCCTTGGCGCTCACGCGTATCGTCGATGTCATCCCCATCCCCCTCCGGTATACCTTCCGGCATGAATCTAGCCGAGCGCCTGCGACTTCTACTCATCCTCGACATCCCGCTGCTCGGTGATCGCGACCCGGTCTCGGCCGCGGTGGCCGCCGAGCAGGGCGGGGTGACGGGCGTGCAGCTCCGCTGGAAGGGGGCCTCCGCCCGCGACCAGGTGGCGCTCGCGCGCCGGCTGCGTGAGGCGCTCGGCGTCCCGCTGTTCGTCAACGACCGGCTCGACGTGGCGCTCGCCGCGGAGGCCGCCGGTGTGCATCTGGGAGGCGATGATCTCCCGGTCACCCTCGCGCGTCGGGTGGTCCCGGCGGGGTTCGTCATCGGCGCGAGCGTCGGTGACCCGGCCGAGGCCGCCGCCAGCGCCGGGGCCGGCTACGTGGGGATCGGGCCGTGGCGAGCGACCACGACCAAGCAGGACGCCGGGCCGGCGCTCGGTGCTGCCGGCGTGCGGCGGCTCCTCGGGCTGGTGCCGGTGCCCGCGGTGGTGATCGGCGGGGTGCGGCCCGAGGACATCCCCGAGGTCCTCGCCACTGGCGCCGTGGGCGTGGCCGTCGCCTCGGCCATCCTCGGAGCGGCCGACGTGACGAAGGCGGCCCGCGCCTTCCGGGACCGCCTGCCTCGATAGCGACATCGCCGCGCCGCCTACCGCCCGCCCCGGATCCTCCTGATCGCCCGCAGGTGCTCGCCGTAGGTGGTGGTGAAGACGTGCGTGTCCCCCGTGGTGTCGGCCACGAAGTAGAGATACGGCACCGACGCGGGGAAGACCGCCGCGCGGAGGCTCGCGATCCCCGGGCTGTTGACCGGCCCCGGCGGGAGCCCCGGGATCAGGTACGTGTTGTAGGGGGAGCGGAACTCGTAGTCCTTGAGGAAGAGCCGGGTGCGGCGTTTCCCGGTGCGGAGCCAGATGGCGTACTGCACCGTCGGGTCGGCCTGGAGCGGCATGCCGAGCCGGAGGCGGTTGTCATACACCGCGGCGATGATGGGCCGCTCCGCGTCCTTCCGGGCCTCCCCCTCGACGATGCTCGCGAGGATCACCGCCTGGCGGCGGGTGAGCTTGCGGGCGGCGAGCTCGTCGTCCCACGCCGGCTCCCAGCTCCGCAGGAACTGCTCGCCCATCAGCCGCACCAGCTCGCGCGCCGTGGTCGTGACCGGGATGGTGTACGTCTCGGGGAGGAGGTAGCCCTCGAAGTCGTTCCCGTCGAGGCCCAGCGCGTGGAGCAGGGCCGTGTCGCGCGCGGCGGCGAGGAAGCTGTCGGCCGGGATGCCGAGCTGTTCCTCCGCCTCGCGCGCCACCTCGGGGAGGGGAAGCCCCTCGGCCGAGGTGAAGCGCTTCATCGCCACGCGGCCGGCGCGGAGCGCGGTGAGGAGCGCCCACGACGACTGCCCGCGGGGGAGGTCGTAGGTGCCGGCCTGGGTGGCGCGGTCCACGCCGCGGAGCCGGGCCAGGACGCGGAACCAGGCCGGGTGGGTCACCAGGCCGTGCGCCACCAGCGAGTCGGTGACGACCCGGAAGGGCGTGCCCTCGGGCACGACGACCCGCTCGCGCGGCGCCGTGGGCGACGGCGCCGCGCACGCCGCGACCGCCAGGAGCACCGCCGCCGACCCGGTCCGCAGTCGTCTCCGCATCCGTCTCCGATCGTTCACGGCCCGCCGCGCGTCCGGCGGGCCTCGAGGTATCCCTGCAGCAGCACGCACGCCGCCAGCGCGTCCACGTCCCCCTTCCGGCCGCGGGTGGAGCCGCCCATCTCGCGGATCGCGTCGAGGGCGGCCACGGTCGTATAGCGCTCGTCCACCAGCTCCACCGGGAGGGCGGTGCGGCGCGCCACCAGGGCGGCGAGCTCGCGCGCGGCGGCGGCGTTGGCCCCCTCGCTCCCGTCGAGCGCCAGGGGGAGGCCCACGATGATCCCCGCCGCCTCCGCCTCGGCCACGAGCTCGAGGAAGCGCGGCATCGGAAAGCGCTTCCCCGCCCGGCGCGTCAGCGTCTCGAGCGGGGAGGCCAGGGTCTGCGTCTCGTCCGAGCGCGCCACCCCGAAGCGGCGTTCGCCCCAGTCGAGGGCGAGGATCCGGCCGGAGGTCGGAATGCTCGACATGGACAGCGGGCCTGGGGCCTAGGGCCTGGGAAGGCGGCCAACAGGTCGGAGGCTTGTCACCAGCCTCCCTAGGCCCTCCGCCCCAGGCCCCATCATTGCGCCATCGTCGCGAAGAACTCCTTGTTGTTCTTCGTGCGCTTCATCCGCTCGAGCAGGAACTCCATCGCCTCGACGGGGGGCATGTCGGCCAGGAAGTTGCGGAGGAGGTACACCCGGCTCAGCTCGTCCTTGTCCATGAGCAGCTCCTCCTTGCGGGTGCCGCTCTTCTGGATGTCGATGGCGGGCCAGATGCGCCGGTCGGCGAGCCGGCGGTCGAGCACCAGCTCCATGTTGCCGGTGCCCTTGAACTCCTCGAAGATCACCTCGTCCATCCGGCTGCCGGTGTCGATGAGCGCGGTGGCGATGATGGTGAGGCTGCCGCCCTTCTCGATGTTGCGCGCCGCGCCGAAGAAGCGCTTGGGCTTCTGCAGCGCGTTGGCGTCCACGCCGCCCGAGAGGATCTTGCCCGAGTGCGGCACCACCACGTTGTGGGCGCGCGCCAGGCGGGTGATCGAGTCCAGCAGGATGATCACGTCGCGGCCGTGCTCCACCAGGCGCTTGGCCTTCTCGATGACGATGTCGGCCACCTGCACGTGGCGGTCGGCCGGCTCGTCGAAGGTGGAGCTGATCACCTCCGCCTTCACGTTCTCCTGCATGTCGGTCACCTCCTCGGGCCGCTCGTCGATGAGCAGCACGATGAGGGTGGCCTCCGGATGGTTCTCCGCGATGGCGTTGGCCAGCTTCTGCAGCAGGATCGTCTTGCCCGCCTTGGGCGGCGCCACGATCAGCCCGCGCTGGCCCTTGCCGATCGGGGAGAGCAGGTCCACGACCCGCATCGAGAGGTCCGACACCTTCCGCTCCAGGCGGATGCGCTCGTCGGGATAGCGCGGGCGCAGGTTGTCGAACGCGATGCGGTGCTTGGTCTTCTCCGGCTCCTCGTAGTTGACGCTCTCGACCTTGAGCAGCGCGAGGTAACGCTCCCCCTCCTTGGGAGGGCGCACCTGGCCCATCACCGTGTCGCCCGTGCGCAGGTCGAAGCGCTTGATCTGGCTCGGCGAGACGTAGATGTCGTCGGGACCGTAGAGGTAGTTCCAATCCTGGCTGCGGAGGAACCCGTACCCCTCGGGCAGGATCTCCAGCACCCCCTCGCCCCGGATCACCGTCTCCTGGTCGAGCAGCGCCTGCTCGATCCGGAAGATCAGGTCCTGCTTCCGGAGCCCCGAGTAGTTCGTGATGGTGAGCTGTTCCGCCAGCGCATGCAGCTCCGCGACGGACTTCTGCTTCAGTTCAGCGATATCCACGGGCGGGGCACTCCCGGTGGGGACACGCTCCTCCGCGGGGCGCGCGGGGGCTCGGTCCTGCTGGTGGCGGGTGGGGCGTGGGATAGGAGTACGGGACGTGGGGCGCGCCGGGGGGCGTCGGGGACCGCGTCAGGGTCTGGGGTCGGGGAGCGGTACGGCGTGGGTAGGACTGAAAGGTACGGGCGGGGCCGGGGGAGCGTCAAGAGTGCCCGAACTATTGCGTAAGTGACTGGAATTCACGACCTTAGGGTACCTCGGCCCCCGAGTCCTGATGCCCCAATCGCCGGCCCGGAAGCTCGCGCAGGAGGCTCCCCCGCTCATCGAGCGGGAGTTCCCGCCTCTCCGGTCCGAGGGGATCGACCTCGCCGTCCGCGTCACCGCCCGTCTTGCCGACGACGGGGTCTGGCGCGGACGGTTCACGTTCGGGGACTTCGACCCCCCCTGCCGCACGGCCGAGATCCTCTGTGCCGCCACCGAGTCCGACCTCTGGGCCGCGGCCCGGGGGCTCGGGCCGCACCACCTGCGGGACCTCTTCCGCTCCCTCCGCTGACCTCCCGGATGACCGACGACCCCACCGAGCGCCTGCGCCAGCTGCGCCACGACATCGCCAACCCCCTCGCTGCCCTCCTCGCCGAGGTGCAGCTCCTCCTCCTCAACACCGACAAGCTCGACCCCGAGGCCACCTCGAGCCTGCGGGAGGTCGAGCGCCTCGCCCTCCGGATGCGCGAACTCCTCCGCAACGCGTGACCTACCGCCGAGTCTCCGTGACCCGGCGGGCCCGCCGGGTGGGGCACGGCCCTGCCCGCCGTCCCGGCCACCGGACCCCCGCCTGGGTCTGGCCCGGCCGCGCCGCGCTCAGGGCCCGCCGAGCGTCCGCGCCCACCGGGCGCCGTTGACGAGGTAGAGCGTCAGGAACGCCGCGCTGGCCGCTGCGATGGCCGCGCGGTAGGGGAGTCCCGCGCCGCTGGCGGAGGCGAGCCCCTCGATGGACCCCGCGATCACGAGGAGCACCGCCGCCGCGCCGAGGAGCCGGAGCGCCAGCGTCCCCTCGACGCGGAGCGCGTCCCCGCGGGTCAGGTCGCCCGGCGCCCAGAGCGCGCGCCCCAGGCGGAACCCCGCCGCCGTCGCGAAGCAGATGGCGGTGAGCTCGAGCACGCCGTGCCCCAGCACGAAGGCGCCCAGGTACCCGCCCACGCCGGCGTTCACGAAATGGCCGAAGATGGCGCCGAGGGAGAGCCCGTTGGAGACGAGCAGGACGAGGGCGCCAACGCCGAGGAGGATCCCCCCCGCGAAGCAGGCGAAGGCGACGCCGATATTGTGCGTCATCAGCGCCGCGGCGAGGCGGGGGGCCTCGGCGTCGGCCACCTCGGCGTAGGTGCGTCCCTCGGACGTGCGGCGGGAGGCGCTCGCGGCGCGCTCCTGCATCACCTCGGGGATGAGCGTCTCGCCGAGGGCGGGGCGCTCGCGGAGCACGGCGTAGCCCGCCCCCGCGCTCGCGACGAGGAGCGCCACGGCCAGGAGCACGGTGCCGCGGGCGCGGATCACCGCCGCGGGGCAGTCGCGGAAGAGCAGCGGGCCGATCCGCCGCCACGCCGGTTCCCCCCGCGGATAGAGCGCGTTGTGCCCCGCGGCGACGAGGCGCTCGATCCGGTCGAGCAGGGCCGCCGGCGCGCGGTAGGTGCGCAGCCGGGCCAGGTCGGCGGCCACCTCGCGGTACCGCGCCGCGAACTCCGGGAGCTCCGCCGCCCCGAAGCTGTCGAGCCCCCGCGCGGCGGCGCGCGCCGCCTGGCGGTCGAAGGCCTCCCACCGCTCCCCCTGCCGCGCCGCCAGGCGGAGGGCGGCGATCTCCCCCGCGTTCCCGCCGCGCCCCGCGAGCCGCCGCTCGCGCTCCTCGCGGTGCAGCTGCGCCAGGAACGCCTCCGGGTCCGCGGGGCGCTCGGGCAGGCGGTCCGCGAAGCGGTGCGCGAGCCCCGCGGCGAGCCGCCGCCGCGCCTCGGGGTCGAGCGCCGCGCCGCGGGCGAGGTACGACTCGAGCACCTCGAACTCCTGCGGCGTGAGCCGGGCCACGAGCGCGGTCGCGCCTGCCGCGGCGGCGGCCGGGGGCGGGGGAGGGAGGGGCGCCTCCAGCGGCGCGTCGCGCACCACGAGCGTTCCCGCGACGAGGTCGCCGAGTCGCTGGGCGCGCGGGTGGAGGAGGATCAGGAGGATCCCCGTGATGTACACCGGCGGGAGCATCAGGTCGGCGTAGCGGAGCAGGTTGCGCAGCGCCGCCCCCTCGAATCCCGCCGCGCGGCCGTCGAGCCGCACCACGCGCAGCCGGAGCAGGCGCTTCCCCGGCGTCTGGCCCCGCCACCACGCCTCGAACGCGGCGAAATAGCCCCAGTACACCGCGAAGTAGAGCAGGACGAAGAACCACTCGAGCCCGAGCCCCGCGAGCGCGTCGCTCAGGGCGCCGAGCCCGGCGAAGAGCAGGGCGATGATGAGATGGTCGGTGCCCGCGGCCAGCGCGCGCGAGCCGAGCCCCGCCACCTCGTACCGCAGGGTGACGTGCTCGGGCGTCTCCACCTCGTGGCGGGGGCGCAGGTCGATCGCGGAGCGGCCGGCGGGCATAGGGCCGAAATCAGCCTCGCCCGGCCCGGCACGCAACCCCCTTGCGAGCCGGCGCGCCGCGAGCGAACGTCCCTTCACGGCCGCGACCCGCGACCGACCCCCTCCTCACCAGCGCCGGAGTGCCGGATGGCCGACCTCGCCCTGCGTCCCCTCTCCCTGGGGGAACTGCTCGACCGCGCGTTCACGATCTTCCGCACGCGGTTCGGGACGATCCTGCTCGTCCTCCTCGCCTGCCTCGTGCTTCCCGCCCTGATGCTGCTCAACAACTTCCGGGGCATGATGGAGCTGGCCCAGCTGGGCCCGACGGCGGCGAACTCGCCGGAGTCGGCGCGGATGATCTTCGCCGTCGTCGGCAAGATGATCTGGGTGGGCCTCATCGCGGCGGTGGCGCTCACGGTCGCGCGCACCGCCCTGGGCTGGATCGCGCACAAGGCGATGCTGGGCGACAGCACCGACGTCGGCAGCGCGCTCGGGAAGGGGCTCAAGCTCTTCCTCCCGATGATCGGGCTGCTCATCGTCGAGGCGGTCATCTTCGTCATCGTGGAAGTGGTGCTCTACCTGCCGATGATCTTCCTGGGCCTCGGCGCCGCCGCGGCCGGCGGGCGGGGCGGCGCGGGGGTGGGCCTCGGGCTCATGCTGTGGATGGTGGTGATCGCCGTGGCGATGCTCTACCTCGTCGCGGCGCTCTTCGTGAGCAGCGCCACGCTGATCGCCGAGGCCGACACCGGCGTCTTCAAGGCGATCGAACGGTCCTGGACCCTCACCAAGGGCCGCCGCGGCACTATCATGGGCGCCATCGTCCTGGTCTATCTCCTCGTCTGGATCGTGATGCTGGGCGTGAGCTTCGGCGTCGGGATCGTCGCCGGGGTGGGGGGCTCGGGGCCGGAGGGGGTGGGCCGGGTGATGACGCTCATGATGGGGGGGATGATGCTCCTCGGGCTTCTCGTGAGCGGGTACTATTACATGTTGCAGATGGTCACCTACTACGACCTCCGGGTGCGCAAGGAAGGGCTCGACCTCGAGCTCGCCTCCGCGGAGATGCCCCCCGCCTGATCCCGCCGCAGCTCCCCGCCGATTCCCTCCGCCGGGTCCTCGATTCGGTCTTCGTGGACCCGGCCTATGCCTGGCCGCCGCCCCCGACGCTCGCCGAGGCGCCGGGGTGGTTCCGCTGGCTGCTCACGCTGGCGCGCGCCGTGCGCGACCGGTTGCACGTGCCGTGGGAGCGCGTCGCGGACGCCGACCTGTCCCTCCGGCTGGTGCTCGCCCTCCTCGCGGCCGCGCTCCTCGTGGCCGCGCCCATGGCGCGCGCGCAGGACGACGACCTCCCCGACGGCGACGTCGATCTCGTCGAGAAGCCGAAGCCCAAGGCGAAGAAGAAGGATCCGCCC
>DASTRQ010000205.1:0-17322 GCA_035761145.1 Gemmatimonadales bacterium | reverse complement strand
CGTCCTCGAGCGCCGCCTGGCGGGAGGAGACGTACTGGCCCACGGCGCGGAAGAAGAGCGCCCGGGTGGGCTGGAACTCCGCCTTGACGCGCGGGATGATCTGGCGCCCGAACTCCGAGCCGTCGCGCACGCGCGCCAGCCGGGCGTAGAGCGTCGTGAGGGCGAGGCGCACCGAGGGGATGGGGCGGAGCTGCACGCCCCCTTCCGCCGTCCAGTAGGTGCCGTCGCTCGCCTCGGCGAAGATGGCGGTGCGCCCCGTCTCGAACTGGGCGTAGGCGTCGGCCTTCTGCCAGGTGGGGCTCGAGAGCTGGAGCTGCAGCGAGCGCCCCCCGTCGTACTGCGTCCGCGCGGTGAACGGGACGGCGCCGGTGCCGGTGTCGTGCGTGAAGCCGGCGTACATCGCCGGGTCGAACTCGGCGAACTCGGTCTCCCCCTTCACCTGGGCGTTCCACCCGCCGCGGAAGCGGGTGGTGACGGTGACGGAGTTCCCTCCTTCGATGGCGTCGCCCAGGCGGAACCCGGCGTAGTCCCAGATCCAGCTCGGCCCGAAGAAGGTGGTGACGTTCTCCACCAGCCCGCCGCGCGCGCCGTACCAGCTGAAGCGGTTGAAGATGTGCCCCTGGACCACGTTGTTGCGGTTGACGAAGCCGTCCCGGGCCTCGAACCGGTCGCCGATGCCCCAGAGCTTGTAGTTGAAGCCCCAGTAGCGGCCGGTGCGGTCGAGCTCCGCCTGCCAGATCGGGCTGGTGCGCGCGGCGCCGGGGGCGGAGTCGCGGGTCCACGAGGCGCCGAGCTGCGCGGCGGCGTAGTACATCCCGCCGAAGACATAGCGCAGGTCGGCGGCGGCGACACGGTTGTACGCCTCGCCCGCGGTCCGGTCGGTGGCGGTGAGCCCCACGTAGCTGTTGCCGCCGAAGTCGCGGCGCGCGCGCGCCACGTTCACCACCGCGTCGGGGCCGGCCTGCTCGTCCACCGCGCCGAGGTACGCCACCGTGGTGCCCCCCACCTTGCCGGTGAGCTTGAGCCCCGCGCGCGGCGCGTTGACGGTGCGGGTATAGACGAGCTGGTTGGGGGTGCTGAAGAGCTCGATCCCCTCGAGGAAGAACTGCCGCCGCTCGGGGAAGAAGAGCGCGAAGCGCTGGTTGAGCGTCACCTGGCCCGCGTCGGCCTCGACCTGGCTGAAGTCGGGGTGCCAGGTGCCGTCGAGCGTGAGCGAGGTCAGGCCGAGCCGCAGGTTGAGCCCGAGGTCGGAGGTCGGGTCGGCGCGGGTGAAGTCCCCGGTGCCGGGGTCGCGCGCGCCGTTCCAGGCGCTGGTGAAGGTGGGCTGCGCCTCGAAGACCACGCCGCGCTTGAAGTCGTGCAGCCCGGTGAGCCGCCCCGACTGGTCCAGGAAGCTGGCGCTGCCGCGGCGGGCGTCGGTCCAGGTGCACTCGTACCCCGTGCGCCGGGTCTGGCGCACCACCTGGATGCCCCATTCCTGGGGCCCGTTGCCGCTGTAGCGGAGGCTCTTGAAGGGGATGCGCACCTCCACGACGTAGCCGTCGGGGGTGAGCCGTCCCTTGGACTGCCAGAGGAAGTCGGGGGTGAGGTCGGTGCTGCCGCCGATGAGGCTCCCGGCGTTGGAGGCCCCCTCGGTGCGCACCCCGTCCTCCTGCGCCCCCAGCGGGTTGACGCCGAAGAAGTACGCGCGGCGCCGGTCGTTGAAGGTGTCGAGGTAGATGCGGACGTTGTCGTCGGTGCCGAGGTCGTCGCGCTTGGCCACCGTGGCGCGGGCGGCGCCGGCCTCGCGGTCGTGGGCGATGATCCCGAACCAGATGGCGTCGGGCGCGTACCACACCCGCACCTCCGTCCCCTCCTCGGCCGGGCGGGCGTCCACCGGCTGGAACTGCGAGAAGCCGGTCATCCGCGCCGCGCCGGCCCAGACGGGCTCGTCGAGCACGCCGTCCACCACGGCCGCGGCGCCCTCCACGCGGGGCACGGGAACGCTCGGCGCCCCGCGGCCCGGGTAGATCCGGGTGGGGGTGGTGTCGGGGAGCTGGACGAGGAGGGCCGCGCTGAGCGGGAGCGACGCGAGGAGCGGAAGGAGCACGGGTCGGGTCCGAGGGTCGGGGGCGGGGGGGAGAAACCTACCCCCCCGGCCCGCGGACGTCAGCCCCGGGGGGGCGGGCTACTCGTAGCGGAGCGCCACGATCGGGTCGAGGCTCGCCGCGCGGCGGGCGGGGAGGAGCCCGAAGATGAGCCCCACGGCGCCGCTGAAGCCGAAGGCCACCAGCACCGCCACCGGCGAGACCAGGGTGTTCCAGTTGAACTTCCACGACAGCAGCACCGCCGTGCCGGTCCCGAGCAGGATCCCCACGATGCCGCCGCTCAGGCAGAGCACCAGCGCCTCGACGAGGAACTGCGTCAGGATGACCCGGCGCGAGGCGCCGAGCGCCTTGCGGATGCCGATCTCCTTGGTGCGTTCGGTGACCGAGACCAGCATGATGTTCATGATCCCGATGCCGCCCACCACGAGGCTCACCGCGGCGATGCTCGCCAGGAGGACGGTGAACACCTGGGTGGCCTGCTGCTGGGTGGCCAGGATGTCGCGCTGGTTGCGGATCATGAAGTCGTTGTCGCCGCCGGGGCGGATCTTGTGCTCGCGGCGCAGTACGCGCTCGATGTCCACCATCCCCTGCTCGAGCGGGACGTCGTCGCGCACCTGCACCGAGACGCTCCGCACGCGGTCGGTGCCGAAGAGGCGGTAGCGCGCCGTCTGCAGGGGGACGAGGAGCTGCTCGTCCGGGTTCATCCACGACCCCGCGGCGCCCTTCTCGGAGAGCACGCCGATGATCTCGAACGGCACCCCCTTGAGCCAGATGGTCTGGTGGATGAGGGCCGCGGGGTTCATCCCGAGCATCTGCGGCACCGAGGCGCCGAGGAGCACGTAGCGCTGCCGCGCGGCGTTGTCCCCCTCGGTGAACATCCGCCCCACGGGGATGGTGTAGTTCTTCACCCGGGCGTAGTTGGGCGTGGTGCCCACCACGGCCAGGTTGAGGTTCTTGTTGCCGTACTTGACGGTGACGTTCTGCTGCATCTCGGGCACCACGGCCGCGAGCATCTGCGCGTCGCGGGCCAGGGCGTCGGCGTCGTCCACGGTCATCGAGACGCGCACGTCCGAGGCGCGGCCGCCGCTGAACATCTGGCCCGGGAAGACGCTGAGCAGGTTGGCGCCGAGGGCGTTGATCCGGTCCTCGACCGCCTTCTGCGCCCCCGAGCCGAGCGCCACCATCGTGATCACGGCCGCGACGCCGATCACGATGCCGAGCATCGTGAGCCCCGAGCGGAGCTTGTTGGCGCGCACCGACTGGAGCGCGACGGCGATGATCTCGCTGAGCGGCATGCTACCTCCCGCCGGTGCGGGCCGGGGTCTGGCGCGTCATGCCCGGCACCGCGCCGCCGCCGGTCATCCGGTTGATGCGCGACTGGAACTCGCTCTGGCTGTTGATGAGGCTCGCGCTCGGCAGGGCCAGGACCGAGTCCCCCTCCTGCAGGCCGCTCACCACCTCGCTGTAGTCCAGGTCGGTGAGCCCGGTGCGCACCGACACCGGGGTGGGCTTGCCGTCGCGCAGCACGAAGACCACGTAGTCGCCGCCGAACCGGCTGTCCGGTCCGCCGTTGCCCGCGCGGCGCCCCTGGCCCATCTGGGGGTTGGCGGCGCGGAGCTTCTGCATCAGCGCGAAGTCGGCGGGGGTGGCCTGCTGGGACCGCATCCGCCCGAAGGCCGCCTGCACCTGTTCGGCGGTGACCCCGTCGGGGAGGGTCACCTCGCCCCACGGCATCGAGACGGTGCGCTTGGGCGCGCCGCCGTCGCCGCTGCGCGCGCCGAGGCTCGAGCGGTTGGCGGTGTCGCCGCCGGCGGGGGCCCGCCGGGCGCGCGCGGCGCTGTCGGAGGCGGCCAGCTGGCGCGCCACCTCCGCGGGGTCGAGGCCCAGCACCATCGCCGCGCTCCCCATGTCGCGCTGGGTGCGGAGCGCCGAGTTGGGCACCGCGAGCACCGAGTCGCGCTCGCCCACGTGCACCTCGACCTCGGCGTTCATCCCGGGCCGCAGGAGCCCCTCGCGGTTGGGGATGCGCACCAGCACCGGGAACATCGTCACGTTCTGCTGGGTCTCGGCCTGCGGCTCGATCTTGAGCACCTCGCCCCGGAACGTGCGGTTGGGATAGGCGTCCACCGAGACGGAGACCTCCTGGCCGGGCTGGATCTTGCCGATGTCGGTCTCGTCCACGAGGGAGCGGATCTGCACCAGGTTGAGGTCGGCCATCGTGAGGAGCACGGTGCCGGCGCCCAGCCCCTGGGTGGAGCTCGTGATGACCGAGCCCCGCTCGACGGTCTTGGTGATGACGGTGCCCGTGATGGGCGCCTTCACCGCGGTCTGCTCGAGCGCGATGCGCGCGTTCTCGAGCGCCACCGTGGCGCGCACCAGCTCCGCCTTGGCGTTGGCGAAGTCGAGCGAGGCGGCGTCCCGCTCCTGCTCGCTGATGGACTGGGACTGGAACAGCTCGTCCGAGCGGCGCTTGGCGGCGGTGGCGTTCTGCAGCTGCGCCTTGGCCACCTCGAGCTGCGCCTCGGCCTGGGCCACGGTGTTCCGGGCGGTGCGGGGGTCCACCTCGACCATCAGCGCGCCGCGCTGGACCTGGTCGCCGGTCTGGACCTTGATGTCGGTGATCTCGCCCGAGGCCTGCGAGCGCACCTCGATCACGGTGTCGGGGGTGACGCTCCCCGAGGCCTGGGCGCTCACCACGATGTCGCGGCGCTCCACCGGGAGGGCCTGGTACACCGGCGCGGGCGCCGGCTTGGCGCAGGCGCCGGCGGCGAGGAGGGCGAGGACGGCGGAAAGGCGGGGGGACATCAGTGGCTCGGCTCCGTCTCGAAGTCGCGGTCGATGCGCCCGTCGCGGATGATCACCTGCCGCCGCGCGTTGGCCGCGATGTCGTGTTCGTGGGTCACCAGGACGATGGTCTGGCCCTGGGCGAATAGGTCCTTGAACAGCTTCATGATCTCCTCGCTCGTGGTCGAGTCGAGGTTGCCGGTGGGCTCGTCGGCCAGGAGGATCGACGGGTTGTTCACCAGCGCGCGCGCCACGGCGACGCGCTGCCGCTGGCCGCCCGACATCTCGTTGGGCTTGTGGCCCATCCGGTCCCCCAGCCGCACCCGCTGCAGCGCGTCCTCGGCCATCTGGCGCCGCTCCTTGGCCGGGATCCCCGCGTACACCAGCGGGAGCTCCACGTTCTGCAGCGCCGTCGCGCGGGGGAGGAGGTTGAACGTCTGGAAGACGAACCCGATCTCCTTGTTCCGGATGCGCGCCAGCTCGTCGTCGGGGAGCTCGCTCACCCGGTGGCCGTTGAGCCAGTACTCGCCGTGGGTCGGGGTGTCGAGGCAGCCGATGAGGTTCATCAGCGTGCTCTTGCCCGAACCCGAGGGGCCCATGATGGCGACGAACTCCCCCTTGCGGATGGTCAGGTCCACGCCGCGCAGGGCGTGCACCACCTCCGCGCCCATCACGTACTGGCGCTCGAGGTTGCGCGTCACGATCACGGCGTCCCGCGGCACGTCCGCGGGGAGGAGCGCCATGCGCTCGTCGGTGTCCAGCAGTTCGCGGGTCACAGCGTCCGTCCGATCAGCGCCTCGATCTGCGCCTTGGCGCGGAGGTAGTCGAAGCGGGCGTTCACCACGTCCACCTCCGCCTGGGTGAGGGCCTCCTGCGAGGTCAGCACGTCCACGATGGTGGCCGCGCCCAGCCGGTACCGCTCGCCGATGACGCGCAGGTCCTCGCGCGCCGCCAGCACGCTCGACTGGGTGATGCCGATGCGCACCCGCGCCGCCGCCAGCTCCGCCAGCCGCTGGGTGAGCCCCGCCTCCACCTGCCGCCGGGCGTCCGCGGCCTGCGCCGCGGCGAGGTCGGCGTTGGACTGCCGCGTCACCACCGTCTGCTCGCGCTGGAAGCGGTTGAACAGGGGCCACGAGAGCCCCAGCGAGAGCGAGCGCTGGTTGTAGAGCGGGTTCTGCGAGAGGTCCTGCGAGCTCCCGCTGAAGCTGTAGTTGCCGCTGAGCGAGAGGGTGGGCGAGTACGCGGCGTAGGCCGAGCGCACCTGCGCGCGCGCCAGGTCGGCGCTCGCGTCGGCGCTCCGCACCTGCGGGGCGCTGGCCAGCGCCTCGGCCCGGAGCCCGGTGGTGTCCACCGGGACCAGGACGCCGTACGCGCTGTCGTCCACCGCCGCCACCCGCCCCGGCGCCCCCACCAGCCGTCCCAGGGAGGCCTCGGCGGTGGCCTGCTGGATCTCGGCGTTGAGGAGCTGCACCCGCGCGTTGCCGAGGTTCACCTCGGAGCGCAGCGAGTCGCTGCGGGTGGCGCTCCCGGCGTGGAGCTTGGCCACGCTCACCTTGAGCTGCTCCTGGGCGCGGCGCACGCTCGCCACGCGCACCTCCACCGTCTGCTGGGCGGCCAGGGCGTCGAGATAGGCGGCGGTGGTCTGCTGGATCACGCTGAACCGCGCCGAGACCAGGTTGGCCTGCGCCGAACGGTCGGTGGCGTTGGCGGCGGCGATGTCGGCCCCGCGCCGGAGCCCCGTCCAGAGCTCGAGGCTGCCGTTGAGCCCCATCGAGAGGCTCTTGTTGGTCCGGTCGCCGCTCACCACCTGGCTGGTGACCGGGTCCACGCGCGAGCGCCCCTCGGCGAACGAGGTCGAGGCGTTGCTCGAGGCGTTGATGTTGGGGAGGAAGGCGCCGTAGGCGCTCCGCTGCTGGGCGCCGGCGTTGCGGAGGTTGCCGCGGGCCTGCACGGTGGCCGGCTGCACCCGGAGCGCGCGCTCCAGCGCGTCGGCCAGGGTGAGCTGGTCGGCGGCCGGCGCGATGGTGCGCGGCACCGCGGTGTCGGCGGGCGCCTGCGCGGCGAGCGGCGCCGCGGCGAGCGTCAGGCTGAACAGGACGGAACGGGCGATCATCGTCCGAAGGTCTCGTTTCCTCAGCGCCGCGGCTCGGTGCCCCGGCGGGGCTCCTCGCGGCGCTGCATCATGGCGTCATACTTGGCGCGCTGCTCCGGCGTGAGCTGCGCGGCGATGTCCGAACGGATGCGCGCCCGGACGGTTTCAATCCGCGGACGCACCTCCGCCCACGCCGAGTCCATCGCGGGGTGGGAGCGCTCGAGGACGGCGCGCACCGAGTCCCGCTGCGCGGGGGTGAGTCCCAGTTCGTCGGTCAGCCGCTTGACGATCCCGCCGGCGTCGCGCCCCGGAGGGGTCCCCCAGGGGAGCAGGTGGCAGAGCGCCCCGCCCGCGAGCCCCCCCGCCACGAAGGTGGCGGCCAGCAGGAGCGCCGCCTTCCAGGGACGGTTGAGCATCCCGGTCATCGGCCCTCCGCCGCGGTGGCGAGCATCAGGTCGCTCCCGGCCCCAGCCGCGAAGACCTCGACCGGCGTGCCGCTGGCGGCCACCTGCGCGGCGCGTCCGCTGGCGAGCCACCACCCGGCCAGCGCGGCGATGAGCGCCGCGGCGGCGAGCCCCGGCCGGAACCAGAGCCCGAGCACGTCGAGCGCGCCCGGCGCGGGCGACGCGGCGATCGCCCGGCGCACCCGGGCCACGAAGGCCGCGTGGTCGCCGGCGTCGAGATGCCGCCGCAGGGCGGCGCCCAGGACCTCGTCCCGGTCGGGCCGGAAGGCGTTGTCGGTCATCCCTCGCCTCCTCGATAGCTGGCCAGCGCCACCCTCAGGGCGCGCCGGGCGTGGAACACATCGGAGCGCACGGTCCCTTCCGGGATGCCGAGCACCTCCGCGATCTCGCCGTGGGAGTACCCCTCGGCGTCGAACATCGTCACCGCCACCCGCTGGCGCGGCGGCAGCTGGGCCAGCGCCGCGTCGAGCCGCTCGCGGAGGATCGCCGACTCGGTGACCTGGTCGGGGAGCGGCCCCGCCGAGGCCCGGTCCTCGGGCAACGGGTCGGCCGCGCGGACCTTGCGGCGGCGGCCACGGTCGAGCGCCCGGTTGCTCGCGATCCGCAGGATCCAGGGTCCGAAGGGACGGCTGGGATCGTACGACCGGATGTTGGCCCACGCCGACAGGAACGCGTCCTGGGCGGCGTCATCGGCCTCGTCGGGGTCGCCGAGGGCGGCCCGGGTCACCCGGCGGACCGCGGGCGCCCAGTGCTCGACCAGGGCGCCGAAGGCCTCGGGATCGCCCTGGGCGGCCCGGCGGGCCAGGTCCAAGTCGGTCACCGAATGCATTACGCGGGGGGGCGGAAGGGCGTTGAAGGGGCGCCGCCCCTCACGCCTGCCGCGACCAGTCGGCGGGGGGGACCCCGGGGGCGTGGTTGCGCCGCAGCTGGCGCGCGGCGGAAAGGGTGAGCCACCCCATCAGCAGGGTGGTGCCCACCGCGACGACCCGGGGGAGCAGGAAGGCGAGCACCGCGAGGATGAGCACCGCGGCGAAGATGGGGAGGAAGACCGACCGGCTGGCGCCGGCGGCCACCGAATACAGGGTGATCACCGCCCGCCGCCGCCGCTCCCGCAGGGTGACGTGGTGGTCCCCCACGGCCGCCTCCGGCTCCCGGCGCTCCAGCCGCCCCGGCACCAGCGGCCGGAGTGGGGCGGGCACCTGCGGCATCCGGCGCAGCACCTCCCGGCTCCCCAGCACGTCCCGCCGGAAGCGCTGCTCCAGGGCCAGGGCCAGCGGGGGGGAGTCCACCAGCACGTCGAGCTCCCAGTTGCCGAGGAGCGAGGCGTAGTTGAGGTTGCTCGACCCGATGCGCGCCAGCCGGCCGTCGGCCACGAAGGTCTTGGCGTGGAGCATCGGTCCCTCCCACTCGAAGATGCGGATCCCTTCGGCCAGGAGGTCGCGGTAGCCCACGCGCGAGAGGTTGCGGACGAAGGGGATGTCGCTCATCCCCGGGACGATGAGCTGGAGGTCGCATCCGTCGCGCGCGGCGTCGATGAGGGCGCGGCGCAGGGGGGGCGGCGGGGCCAGGTAGGCGTCGGTGACCCAGAGCCGCTCGGCGCAGGCCGAGGCCACGGCGGTGAGGAGCCGGTAGGTGCGCGCCTCCCCCGGCACCCCGGCCACCACCCGCACCTCGGCGTCGCCGCAGGCGGGGATGCGCCCCGGGCGCTCGCCGTCGGGAAGGGCGCCCCCGGTGGTCTCCCAGATCCGGGCGAAGGAGGCGTCGAGCGCGGCGGCGGCGGGGCCGCGCACCCGGAGCGCCGTGTCGCGCCAGGGGAGGTGTTCGTGGGCCGGGTCCCCCGCCCATTCGTCGCCGATGCAGAGCCCCCCCACGATCGCGTCACGCCCGTCGGCCAGGACCAGCTTGCGGTGGTCGCGGCTCAGGTTGACCAGGGGGTCGCCCAGGCTCAGCGGGCGGAAGTGGCGCACTTCGCACCCCGCGGCGCGGAGGAAGCGCCAGTACCGCGCGCGGGTGCCGTAGCTCCCGAACCAGTCCACCAGCACCCGCACCCGCACCCCCGCGCGCGCCTTGGCCGCCAGCGCCTCGGCGAAGCGCCACCCGGTGGCGTCGCTCCGGATGATGTAGTTCTCGAAATGGATCCACCGCTCCGCCCCCGCGATCACCGCCAGCATCGCCGGGAACGCCTCGGGACCATCCACGAGGAGCTCCACGGCGTTGCCCGGGATGGGCCGCGACCCCGTAGCCCGGTCGAGGGCGCGGGTCGAGGCGGCCGTGAGGGGGGTGGTCATCGGAGGGGCCGGGGTCTGGGTCCGAAGTTCGAGGTCCGAAGTCCGAGGTCCGAGGTCCGAGGCCCGAGGTGCAAGGAGCGTCGCACTTCGGACCCCGGCCTTCGGACCTTTCCTTCACGTCCCCAGTCCCAGCACCCGCTCGTGTGGTCGGAGCGCGGCGAGCAGGAAGGCGATGTGATCGTCGAGGGTGGTGCCCAGTTCCTCGACGCCGAGGGCGATGTCCTCGCGGCTCACGCCCTTGGCGAACCCCTTGTCCTTGAGCTTCTTCTTGACCGAGCTCACCTCCAGGTCGGCGAGGCTCCGGGAGGGGCGCACCAGCGCGCACGCCACCAGGAAGCCGGCCAGCTCGTCCACCGCGAAGAGGGCCCGGGCCATCGGCGTGGTGCGGGGGACGCCGGTGTAGGCGGCGTGGCCCAGGATGGCCTGGCACCACTCCTCGGGGGCGCCGAGGGTGCGGAGGTGGCGCACCCCCTCGGCCGGGTGCTCCCGGTCGGCGGCGCGCTCGGCGTTGGGATGGCGCTCGTAGTCGAAGTCGTGGAGGAGGCCCACGATCCCCCACGCCTCGGGGTCGGCCCCCTGGGCGGTGGCCATCGCGCGCATCGCGAGCTCCACGGCGTACATATGCTTGCGGAGGGACTCCGAGGGGGTCCACTCGTGCATCAGGGCAAGGGCGTCGTCGCGGGTGAGGGGCATGGGATGGAACGTACCACCACCACGGGACATCGGATAGCGGATGGCGACTCCCCCCACGAAGCACGAACCCCGCAGCGCTGGGCCGCGGGGTCCGGGGTGGAGCGGGTGGTGCCGCCGGTCAGGGGGTGGGGATCGTGGTCCCGAACGCGGCGTTGAGGTGGGCGGCCACCGAGTCGGCGATGAGCTTCTGCCCGGTGGCGCTGGGGTGCACTCCGTCGAGCGAGAAGTAGGTGCCGAACCCGACCGACCCGCCGGTGCCGAGGGCGCTGAGGTCGGGGAAGACGGGGACCTGGCCCGTGCCCTTGAGGGCGAGCAGGGTGGGGTTCGGGTCCCAGTAGTCGTACCCGTGGGCCGCCGCCTGGACCGACATATAGGCGTTGAAGTCCGAGACCGCGGTGCGGAGCGTGGCGTACTCGCTCGGCGTGACGACGTTGGCGTCCACCGAGCAGTCGAGCGTGTCGGTGGCGCCCGCGGCGGCGGCGCCGATGAGGGGGACGAACTTGGTCCACGGCACCAGGATGCTGTCGCCCTTGGCGCCCGGCACGGCGGCGTCGGGGGCGCAGTTGTTGCTCACGATGAACGTGGGCGGGAGCGGCGCGGCGGGGGAGCCGCAGAGCCCCGTCTTGGCGCACCAGATGATGTACCCGTAGGAGCTGTACGGGATCGCCGTGACGTCGGCGGCGCCGATGACCATCACCTTGGCGCCGGTGCCGTCGAGGCGCGCGGCGAGGGCGTCGAACGCCTGCTGGAACTTGACCGTCGGCGTGACGAGGAGCGGGGTGCCCGGGTTGGCGCTGCTGGTGAGCGAGCCGAGCACGTCGTTGTTGCCGAGCCAGACGGTGACGAGCGTCGGGTTGGCCTCTTCCATCACATCGGCCTGGGTCTTGCCGCCGAGGATGAAGGTGGTGAGCGGATTGCTCGCCGAGGTCGGGACGCCGCCGGTGCTGTCGAAGTTGGTGGTGGCCTCCTCCATCCGCGCGCCGGGGACGGCGACGTTGGAGAGCCACGGCTTCTCGGAGGGCGCCACCAGGTCGCAGGTGCCGGCGGTGCCGCCGCCCACCCGCGCCTGGGTCACGTTGTTGGTGAACGGCGGCGCGCAGCCGCGCCCCTGCAGGCGCTGATAGTAGTACGGCGCGCCGGCGGACTGGGCGATCAGGTACGCGTACGACTGCCGCTGGGTGCTGTCGTTGATCCCCGCCGACTGGTAGCCGGCGGTGATGCTGTTGCCCATCGCCACGTAGCGGGCCATCAGCTCGCCCCCCGCCGGCGTGGCCGGCGGGTTGAGCGTGCCGTCCTCGTGGCACGCGCCGACGAGGAGGGCGCCCGCGAGGAGCGTGAGACCGGAGAGCTTCTTGATCATGGTCGCGGGTCCCCTGGTCAGAACTTGTAGGTCAACGTCGCCCCGACGAGGTGCGCGTTGAAGGTGTAGAGGCCGTTGTTCACCGCGGCGGTCGGCTGGGCCAGCCCGCCGTCGGTGGTGCGGCCGCGCCGGTCGGCCTGGTCGATGTACTGGTAGGCGAGGTCGAGGTGCACCGTCGGGGTGAGCTGGGCGCCCAGGCCGGCGGTGAACTCGCTGCGCGGCCCCTCGGGGAGGTTCGGGGTGACCGTCTGGTCGGGGGCGGCGGCGCCGTGGCTCAGCACGCCGGCGCGGAACATGTACCGGGTGCCGAGGTCGTACTCCGCGCCGAGCCGGACGCCGGTGGAGTTCTCGTAGCTCTCCTGGATGATGCGCTGGGGGAGCCGCTCGAACTGGAGCGCGAGGGTCTCGAACTTCTTCCAGTGCACCCACTGCACGTCGGCCAGGACGCGGAGCTGCTCGGTGGCGGTGAAGGTGGCGCCGACCGTGAACTGGTCGGGGAAGGTGAGCCGGGTGCTCCCCTTCTGGTCCACCAGCGCGCCGGTGCCGGTGAACTGCGGCGCCACGACCGCGTCCACCGGCGTGCCGGCGGGGAGCCCGAGGGGGTTGCCCGCGGCGAGGACGAGGCCGGTCTGGATCTGGGTGATGTTGGCGTCGGCCTGGTCGATGTAGATGTTCTGCTGCGACAGGTACCGCGCGCCCACCGACACCCGCGGATGCGCCTTCCAGGTGACGCCCACGTTGAAGCCGATGCCGTTGCCGTCGCCCTCGAGGTCCACGTCGGCGAAGTCGGTGCCCTTCTGGAAGCCGAGATTGCCCCCCGTGACGCCGGGGGCGAGGGTCGTGGAGTAGAGGTCCGCCCGCTGGCGCAGGTTGACGCTCACGAGCGAATAGTCGAGCCCCGCGCCCACGGTGAGCGTGGGCGACACCCGCGCCGCGAAGGTGGGCTGGAGGTAGATGCTCTGGATCTTGCTCCGGTACCCGAGGAAGCGCCCCTCGAAGGTGGTGGGCCACTCGGTGGTGAGGCCGTACGGCGCGAACACGCCGAAGCCCACGGCGTAGTCGGCGCCGAGGTCGCGGGTCCAGTAGAGGTGCGGGATGACGAAGTTGAGCTTCTTGAGGTCGGTGGTCGTGCCCGAGATGTCGCTCGTGAAGCCGCCACGCGGCATGATGACCGTGGCGCCGGCGCTCAGCACGCCCTTCCCGCTCCCGAGGATCCCGGCGGGATTGAAGAAGACGGCCGAGCCGTCGCCGCACGACGAGGCGACGCCGGTGCCGGCGCGCGCCATCATGCAAGCGCTGTGCTCGTAGATGCCGTAACCCTGGGCCGCGAGGCCGGCGGGCGTGGCGGCGCCCACGAGGGCCCCGGCGGCCAGCCAGACGAGGAACCGTCGCATAGCGGGACTCCGAAAGGGGATTGCTCTGCTGCGGGGAAAGGGCAGGGATGCCCGGGAACTGGTCAAAGCTATCGCGCCGCTGGGACGGCGGCAATGCGGGTTCGGGGCCATCGGCCATCGGCCCCAGGCCCCCCTCAGCCTCCGGATACCTCGCTGGCCGAGAGGGGGAGGGTGGTCACCGACTCCCCGTCGAGGGAGAGCTCCACCCGGTAGCGTCCCGCGGAGGGGAGGGGGAGGTCGTAGGCGAGGATCACCCCCGCTTCCACGTCGGTCACCCCCGCCGGGGGCTCGCCGACCGTGAAGGTCCCTTCTCCCCCCAGGATCTCCGTCCCGGCGGGGTCCAGGAAGCGGATCCGGAGCTTGTGCTCGCCGATCTCGGTGCGCTTCCCCACCAGCCGCACCACGAGGTGGGTGCGAGGGTGCATCGCGGGGAAGCGCCGCACCCAGACGTGGCTGAAGATGCCCACGACCGAGAGCCGGCCCGCCTGGTCGATCAGGGCATAGTCGGCGAGCGCCGCCAGGACGACCTGCACTCAGGCGACCCGGATGCTGGTGACGACGTCGCCCTGGCGGATGGCGTCCACGACCTCGATCCCCGCGGTGACCTGCCCGAAGACGGTATGCTTGCCGTCGAGGTGCGGCTGCGGCGAGTGGGCGATGAAGAACTGGCTCCCGCCGGTGTCCTTCCCGGCGTGCGCCATCGAGAGGGTGCCCCGCACGTGCTTGTGGGTGTTGCGGTCGGTCTCGCACTTGATGGTGTAGCCGGGGCCGCCCGTCCCCACGCGGGGGTTGTTCGGCTCCTTCGAGAGGGGGTCGCCCCCCTGGATCACGAAGTTCGGGATGACGCGGTGGAACCGGGTGCCGTCGTAGAAGCCGTCGTTGGCGAGCTTCTCGAAATTGGCGACGGTGCCGGGGGTCTCGTCGGCGAAGAGCTCGGCCGTGATGGTGCCCTTGGCGGTGACGATGGTGGCGGTCTTGTTCGGCATGGGGGTCGAGGGTCGGGAGTCGAGGGTCAGGAGGGGCGGAGCGCGGAGAGCCGGTCCGCCCACTCGGTGTCGGTCGAGGCGGGGGCGAGGCAGGTCTCGCCGCGGCAAACGTACGCGCGGGGCGCGCTGGCGTCCACCATCGCGGCGAGATGCGCGGGGAGGCGGGGCGGCGGCTCGGTGGGGCGGAGCCGATGCACCACGCGGCGGGGGAGGAACGTGGTGAGCGCGCGCCGGTGCATCCGCTCCGCCTCGGCGTCCTCACCCACGATGACGAGGTGCGTCACCGGGGCGAGCAGCCACGTCATCGCATGGAGGAAGGTGGCGCCGAAGAGCCCCAGGTCGGCGGCGCGCCCCGCGAAGGCGCCGACCAGCGCGCGGTGCCGGGCGCGCCACGCGTCGGCGTCGAGCAGGTGCGCCAGCCGGGCGGCCACGAGCGCCGCGACGCCGTTGGGGGACGGGGTCGGGGCATCCTGCACCGGCACGGCGCGCGCGGGGAGGAGCCCGGCCTCCGCCTCGGCGCCGGCCACGTCGGCGAGCCCGGCCTCCGCCCCGCCGCCGTGCGCCTCCCACGCGCGCCCCGCCACCGCTTCCGCCCACGCCAGCCAGGCGCGGTCGCCGGTGGCCTCGTAGGCGTCGAGCGCGGCGTACGCCACCTGCACCTGGTCGTCGAGGAGCCGCGGCGGCGCGCCCGGCAGGTGCCCCACGGCGTCGGGCGCCGGCGCCTCGCGGCGGATCCGCGCGAGGGTCGCGAGCGCGTGGTCGCGCGCCCACGCATCCCCCAGCCGCACGCCGGCCTGGAGCATCGCGCCGGCGAGCATCGCGTTCCAGTTGGTGTAGCGGGTGCGGTCCACCGCGGGCGCCGGGCGGCCGCGCCGCGCGAGGCGCAGCTTCTCCTCCGCGGTGGCGAGGAGCTGCGCCGTCACCCCCTCCGGGCGCCCCACCTGCGCCGCGAGCGCCGCCCCCTCGGCCGCCACCCAGAGCACGTTGCGGTCGGGGGCGTGGGACATCTCCCCCGCCGCGCCGAGGTCCCACCGCGCCGCCGCCACCGCCAGCTCGTCGGGGGTGAGGAGCGCCTCCGCCTCGGCGAGGGTCCAGGTGAAGTGGTCGCCGTCGTCGTCGAGCCCCACGTCGGCGTCCTGGCTCGCGCCGTAGCCGCCCCCCTCCTCCGCGAGCACCTCGCGCACCCAGCGCACGATGCCGAACGCCACCTCCGCGAAGCGCGGGTCGCCGGTCGCGGCGTGGCCGTCGAGGTAGGCGCGCAGCAGCTCCGCGTTGTCGTACGCCATCTTCTCGAAGTGCGGCACGCACCACCGCTCGTCCACGCTGTAGCGGTGGAAGCCGCCGCCGAGCTGGTCGTGGATCCCGCCCCGGCGCATGGCGTGGAGGGTCTCGACCGCCATCGCGAGGCGGCGCTCGTTGCCCAGGTCGGCGTGGCGCGCGAGCAGGAGGCGGATCGCGGCGGGATGGGGGAACTTCGGGGCGCGACCCCAACCGCCGTGCGCCGGGTCGAAATGACCGGCGAGCTGGTCCTCGGCCGCGGTGAGGAGCGCCTCGCTCGGGTCGGCGGGGGCCGCCTCGTCGAGCGACTCGGTGACCACCTTCCGGATCGCGGCCGCCTGGGTGAGCGCGCGGTCGCGCTGCTCCTCCCAGATCTTGGCCACCGCCACCAGCACCTGGCGGAAGGCGGGGCGGCCCGGCATCGGCTCCGGGGGGAAGTAGGTCCCGCCGTAGAAGACCTCGCCCTCGGGGGTCAGGAAGGCGGTGAGGGGCCACCCTCCCATCCCGGTGAGCGCCTGCACCGCGCGCTGGTAGCGCGCGTCCACGTCGGGGCGCTCGTCGCGATCCACCCGGATGCACACGAAACGGTCGCCGAGGAACTCCGCGATGGCGGGGTCCTCATACGACTCGCGGTCCATCACGTGGCACCAGTGGCACCACACCGCGCCGATGTCGAGCAGCACGGGGCGGCCCGAGCGCGTCGCCTCGGCGAACGCCTCGGCCCCCCACGGCCGCCAGGGCACCGGCCGGGTCATCGGCTACTTGGCGCCCGTCACCAGGAGCGCCTCGCGGGGCCAGCGCACCGTGCCGTCGGCCGCGACGTAGCGCCCGAAGTGCTCGGTCATCGCGGCGTCCATCCGCGCCTGCGCCGCGGGGTCGAGCGCCTCGTAGGCGATCGCGACGCGCCCGGTGGCGCGCTTGAGGCGGTCCCACGCGGCGGCGGGGGAGGGGGCGAGGAGCGGCACCTCGACCATCCCGAACTCCAGGTAGCCGAACCACTCGCCGAACCACTTCCGCGCCTGGCCGCGCACCCCCCAGTCGTAGGGGTCGTGGCCCGCCTCGGGTCGCGCGATGTGGCGGAACACCTGCTCATAGTACTCCGCCATCGCCCCGCTCCGCGGCCAGGTGAGGAGCCCCGCGCGCCCCCCCGGGGCGGCGGCGCGGTGCATCTCGCCGATCGCCTGGCGGGGATGGGGGGAGAAGATCACCCCGAACGCGCTTGCCACCACGTCGTACGCCCCGCTCTCCACGGGGAGCGCGGTGGCCTCGCCCTCCAGGAACTCCATCCGCCCCTGGCCCGCGGCGCGCTGCCGCGCGACGGCGATCATCTCGCGGCTGAAGTCCACCCCGGTGACCTGCGCGGCGCCGAGCGCCGCGGCCTCGAACGCCACGGTGCCGGGACCGCAGGCCACGTCGAGCACCCGGTCCCCCGCGGCGACCCGGAGCGCATCGCAGAGCGCGCGCGCCGCCGGCCGGAAGTCGGGGGCGATGTGCGCCGCGTACGCCCGCGCCACGTGGGACCAGGCGGCAGAGGGGGAGGTGGTGGGGGACAAGATGGGGTGGGGTTCGAAGTCCGAGGTCCGAGGTGCGGGGTCTGTGGTGCGAGGTCCAAAGTCCGAGGCCCGAGGCCCAAGGCCCCAAGCCCCAGGTCCGAAGAGAACCTACTACCGCGAAGGGGTGCGTGCCCGGCCACCCCGGACCACGGACTTCGGACCCCGGACGCTCGACGAGGGACAGATCCCCGCCAGCACGCATTCCCCGCACCGCGGCCGGTTGGCGATGCAGACCGCACGGCCGTGGGCGATGAGCAGGTGGGAGACGAGGGTCCAGTCGGCGCGGGGGATGAGCTCCATCAGGTCGTGCTCGATCTTCACCGCGTCGGTGTGGCGGGTGAGC
>DASTRQ010000204.1:0-23945 GCA_035761145.1 Gemmatimonadales bacterium | reverse complement strand
GGGATCGAGGAGGTACGCGAAGGCTACCTGCGGTTCTGGCTCAGCTTCGTTCCCTGAGCGCTCACCGCCGGCGGCGGGGTCCGCGGTAGGGGCGGTGCTTGCCCTTCGGCTTCCCCGGCTTCCCCGGCTTCCCACCCCCCTGGCGGAGGAGGTCGCGCAGTTCGCCGATGGTGTCGGCCAGGAGGGGCGGGTGGTTCCCGCGCGGGATCGCAAAGCGGAGCGGCCGGCCCAGCCGCGGCAGTTCGCGCTCCTGCAGCCGCCGCGCCTGTCCCTCGCGCAGCTGCACCCGCACCACGCCGCCGTCCACCTCATCCACCTCGTAGCGGAGCGGCACGGTGTCGCCCAGGAGGCGCACCGAGTCGGGGAGCGCCCGGAGCCGTGCCTGTTCGGCCGGGGGCACGAGCGCGTCCACGTCGAGCGCCGGCCGCCGGGTCAGGAAATCCTCCCAGCTCGTCACCCCCTCGAGCTGCACCCGCACCCCCTGGCGCAGCGCCTCGGGGGCGCACGCGGTGAGCGCGCCGCCGCTCCGGCGCCAGAGCTCGTCGAGGTCGTGCCGCGCGCGGCGGAGGGCGCCCTGGCCCGGGTGCGCGGTGATCCCCTCGAGGAGCGCCTGGGCCAGCGCGTCGGCGGCCTGCTCCCGCAGTTCCGGGGGCAGCTCACCGCGCACCGGCTCGATCCCATCCTCCAGGAAGAAGCCGAAGTACGCGCGCTTGCGGGTGAGGGCCAGCTGCTGGTGCTTGCGCGGCCCCGACACCACCACGCGCGGGCGCTCCCACTTCGCGTGCCGGCGCACCTGGTCGTAGCTCAGCGTGGTGCCCTCGATGCTCGCGCGCGGCACGCCGAAGCGGTCGGCGAACCAGCGGATGTTCCCCACCACCGCGCCCCACCCGCTCGCGAAGGAGCTCTTCCCCACCCGCACCTCCTGCCCCTCGGCCGTGCGCTCGTCGATGACCAGCTCGAAGGGCATGATGCGCGCGAGCAGCTCCCCCCACGCCTCCTGGACCCCCTTGCCGGCGTAGGGGAAGCGCTCGGGGAGCGCCAGCTCGAGCGCGCGGTACACGCTGGCGGTGCCGAGGGCGATGTCCTCGATCGCCTTCACGAGCACCCCCCGCTCCTCCCCCCACGCGGCGAGCGCCTCGTCGTCGAAGACGTGGCGGGGCAGGCCGTACACCTGGCCCACGCGGCCGCACTTGTTCACCGCCTCGACGAACACGTTGTAGGCGGTGAGGTGGTCGCTCCCCTTGACGATGCACCCGCCCAGGTCGCGCTCCTCGCGCGTCATCCGGTGCAGCGAGTCGATGTTGCTGCACACCGCCACCACCGGCAGCACGGCGTCGTCGGCGTGCACCAGGAGCTCCCCCCAGGCGCGCTCCACCGGCATCCCCTCCACCTGGCGGCCGTAGGCGGTGAGCTTCCCCTCCTCCACGAGCCCGCGCTCGGTGAGCACGCGCATCGCCTTCACGTACCCCGCGCGGTCGAGCGGCACGGGGAGGTCCAGGTCGCGCGCGTCCACGCCCAGCGCGGCGCAGGTCACCGCCACCCGCTCGGCGTCGCCCGCCAGCTGGAACTCCGGCGGGCCGGGGCGCAGCCGCTCGAAGTCGAGGTCGCGGTCGGAAAGGATCACGACCTCGCCCCCGGGCACGCGGCCGTGCACCCGCCCCGCCATCTGCAGGATCTCGTTGGGGCCGAGGTACATCCGGTGGAGCACGTTGCGCCCCTTGTCCACGACGTTGCCGTAGCGCGCGTCGTAGATCACCACCGTGTCGAGCCCGCGGATGTTGAGCGCCGACTGCCCCGCCGCGGTCATCGCGAGCAGGAAGGGGCGCGCCACCTCCTCCTCGAGGAAGGGGCGGATCACGCGGATCGGCTCGCCGCCGTGGTAGAAGGCGGCGGTGAGGCGCGGCCACCGCGCCCCGAGGTCCTGCGCCAGCGCCTCCACCTCGGCGCGCGTCGGCACGAACACCGCCACGCCACGGCGGTCCTTGATGAGCCGCCGCACCACCTTGTCGTCGAAGTATTCCTGCGTGCGGGCGGGCACCACCGTCACCGCCGCGCGGAGCCGCGGGTCGAAGGCGCTCGACTCGAGCACCTCCGCGCTCTCGAGGTAGTTGCGGTAGAAGGCGGGGTCCACCGTGGCGCTGAGCCAGATGAAGCGGCACCCCGCGCGCTTCCCCAGCGCCAGGCAGAGCTCGAGCTCCGCGCTCGTCTGGTGGATCTCGTCCACGATGAGCGTGTCGCGCGCGGTGATGAGGTCGTCCTCGAACCAGCGGCGCGCGATGCCGGTGGTGACGATCACCACGTTCCACGACGGCGTCTCGGGGGTGGACTCGCGCTCGCGGTTCACCACCCCGACGCGGAGCGGCTCGCCCAGGATCGCCTCGGCGATGGGGCGGATGCCGAGCGTCTTCCCCACGCCGGTGCCCGCGACGATGCCGAACCCCTTGCCCGACGCGGCCAGGGAGCGGATATGGTCGCCGTGCTGGCGCTCGAGGAGGGTGTCGAGGTGGAGCCCCAGCGCCAGCTCGATCGTCTCGCAGGCGGCGCGGGTGGGCGCGATGACGATGACCCGCCCGTGCGGATGCCGCGCCGCGCGGAAGGCGTCGAGGTCGAGGGGGAGCTGGTGGTTGCGTGCGGGGTGCACGCCGCAACTTAACCGCGGCGCGCTACGGCAGGGGGATGCGCCACAGGTCGCCCCCCTGCTCCGCGATCACCGCGGTGCCGGCGGGGTCCAGGGTGGGGTGCTTCCACCGGTCGTTGACCGACTCCACCAGCGTGGGCTGCCCGGTGCCGAGCGTCACGAGGTAGAGCGGGCCGCCGCCGTCGTACTGCGCATACCCCAGGTACGGATGCGCGCCGGCGGTGACACTCCCCCCCACCACCGCCACCAGCCGGCCGTTCCGCACCTGCACGTCGCGCGCGATGCCGAGCGCGCCGAAGTCCACCACCGTGTCCACGACGCCGCTGGAGAGGGCGCGACGGTACACGAGCGAATCGCCCCCCAGCGTGAAGTAGATGGTGTCGGGAGTGGCGCCGGGCGCCACCGAGGAGGCGTACAGCGTGCCGGGGATGGTGGTGACGCCGCTGGTGCCGAGGGTGAGGTCGAGGATCTCGATCTCGAGCCCGGTGTCCACGTTGTCGTAGAGCGAACGCATCCACACCTGCGCCAGGACCAGCAGGCGGTGGTCGTCGAGCCAGGCGGGGAAGGCGACCCCCTGCACCGGGACCCCCGCGCCCGGCGCGGGGTACGGGATGGGGAGCACCCGCGCGGCGGCCTGTCCGTCCCCCGCCGGGCGCAGGGCCAGCTCGCTGTAGTACGGCGTGCGGCCGATGGGGCTCCAGCGCCGGCGTACCAGCGCCACCGCGCCGTCGCGCCGCTCGGCGGGCCAGTCGGCGGTGGTGATGGTGTCGCGCCGGGAGGCGTCGGAGTCGCAGAGCTCCCACACCCGTGCCCCGCCGCCGCTCGGGAGCCCGCCCACGCAGCCATCGGGCCCGTCGTTCGAGTAGCCGCCGTAGGCGTACGCCACCGTGCCCGCCTCGGGGCGCCAGGAGGGACTGCGACTGCCGAAGGAGATCGGGGGCGCGTCGCTCCCTCGCCCGCCCGAGCCCGACCAGGTGAGCCGGAGCGGGCTCCCCTCCTGGAATGGGCCCTCTGGCGCCCCCGATTCCGCGGTGGGCGGGGGCGTGTGCGCGCATCCCGCCGAGACGATGGCGAGCGCGAGGATCAGCGAACTGGTCCGGGGCATGCCAGAGGGGACGCTCGGGCGGGCCAAGGCTTCACACCTCCTCGTCGGTGAGGACCTCCTGCACCCGCACGTCGGCGGGGCCGGAGGGGACCTGCGGGACGAGCTGGGCGGTGTACGCCAGCGCAAGGGTGGCCGCCCCCGGCCGGATGCGCGCCAGGAGCCGGTCGTAATATCCCTTGCCGTACCCGAGCCGGCGCCCCGACCGGTCGAAGGCGACGCCGGGGACGATGAAGCAATCCACCTCCCGCGGCTGCCGCCGCCGCGCGGGGGTGCGCACCTCGGGCCGCGGGTCGAGCAGCCCGAACGGCGCGGGCCCGAGCTCCGCCTCGGCGCGCACTTCATAGAGCGCCAGCTCCCCCTGCTCCACCACCGGCACCACCACCCGCTTGTGCCGCGCCAGCGCCTCGGCCAGGAGGGGGAGCGTCGGCACCTCCGACTTCACCCCGATGTACATCGAGACGAGGGAGGCCCCGCCCCACGCCGGGTGCGCGCGCACCTTGGCCAGGATGCGCGCGGCCCGGGCCTCCCGGTCCTCCAGCGCGTCCCGCTGGGCCAGCACCTCGGCGCGGAGCCGGGTCTTCGCTTCGCGGAGCATTAGATTCCAGTCCTCATGCAGCGGGTCTCCCTACTCTCCGAGGCGGGCCGGTGAGCGGCACCTTTCGCGTCGACGTCACGAAGGACTACCTGACGTTCTCCTCCGCGCACTTCATCACCTTCCGCGGCCACAAGTGCGAGTGCCTGCACGGGCACAACTACACGGTGGCGGTGGCGGTGGAGGGGGGCGTGGACGACGAGGCCCTCTTCGTGCTCGACTTCGCGGTGGTCAAGGCCATCGCCAAGCCGATCGTGGATGCCATCGACCATAAGGTGCTGCTCCCCACGCGCAACCCCAAGGTGGCCATCCGCGACCGGGGGGAGCGGGTGGAGGTGGACGTCTTCGGCGAGCACCGGTACCTCTTCCCCACCCGCGACGTGGCCCTCGTCCCGGTGGCCAACACCACCGTCGAGATGCTGGCCGAGTGGTTCGCGCGCGAGATGAAGGCCAAGCTCGTCGAGGCGGGGCACGGCCACCTCACCCTGCTCGAGGTGCGGGTGGAGGAGAGCCCCGGCCAGTCGGCCACCTACCGCCTGCCGCTTCCCTGAGGAGGTCCTGATGGGCAAGATCGCGCCGCTCACCGCCCAGGAGGTCGCCAGCCGCCTCACCGCGCTGCCGGGGTGGACCGTGACCGAGGGGATGCTGGTGAAGAGCTTCGCCACCGACGGGTGGCCCTACACGATGCTCCTCGTGGGCGCCATCGCCTGCCTCGCCGAGGCGGCCGACCACCACCCCGACCTCGTCGTCACCTGGCCGCGCGTCACCGTGAAGCTCGTGACCCACGACGCCGGCGGCATCTCCGAGCGCGATCTCGCCCTCGCGGCGCGCATCGAGGCGACCCTCCAGGGACGGCTCGTGAAGCCCCCGGCGTGATCTCCCGCGCGTTCCCCGAGGCCCCGGCCCCTGCCGCCGCGGCCGAACGCGTGCTCGACCTGCCGGGCGTGGCCCTCCTCGAGAGCCCGCCCGGTTTCCCGCGTCTGGGGCGGCGGTCGTTCCTCTCGGCCGATCCCACCGGCGCGCCGCGCGGGTGGTCGCTGGGCTACCTCGCCTACGAGTACGGGCGCCGCTTCGAGCGGATCCCCGCCGCCCCGCTCGACGACCTGGCGCTCCCCGGGGACGGGATGCGGCGCTACGACTGGGTGCTCGAGTGGGATCACGACGCCGGCCGCGCCACGCTCCACGCCCTCACCGAGGCGCGGTGGGCGTGGGCCGCCGCGCGGCTCCGGGGCGGGCCGCGCGCCCCGCGCCCCCTGGGCCGGATCGACGCCCCTCCCTCCACCGCGCCGCGCCACCCCGTCCCCGTGCTGGGGTCCGGGGTGACCAGCACCTTCACCGCGGCGGCGTACCGCGCCGCGGTGGCGCGCGTCATCGAATACATCCGGGCGGGAGACATCTTCCAGGCCAATCTCTCTCAGCGCTTCGCGGCGCCGTTCGACGCGCACCCGTGGGCGCTCTACCGCGCGCTCTGGGAGCGCTCCCCCGCCCCCTTCGCGGCGTACCTGCAGTACGACACCTTCGCCGTGGTGAGCAACTCCCCCGAGCGCTTCCTGACCCTCGACGCGGCCGGGCGGGTGGAGACCCGCCCCATCAAGGGGACCCGGCCGCGGGGCCGCACCGCGGCCCGGGACCGGGCGCTGGCGGAGGAGCTCCGCGCGAGCGCGAAGGACCGCGCCGAGCACGTGATGATCGTGGACCTGCTGCGGAACGACCTGAGCCGCGTCTGCGCGCCGGGCACGGTGCGCGCGGAGGAGCTGCTGGTGCTCGAGCGCTACGCCACCGTGCATCATCTGGTCTCGACGGTGGTGGGGCGCCTCGAGCCGGGCCGCACCGCCGCCGACCTCATCGCGGCGACCTTCCCCGGCGGCTCCATCACCGGCGCCCCCAAGCTCCGCGCGATGGAGATCATCGCCGAGCTCGAGCCCACCGCGCGCGGCGTGTACTGCGGCGCGATCGGCGTGGCGGGGCCGGAGGGGACGCTCGACCTCAACATCGCCATCCGCACCGCGGTGGTGCAGCGCGGCGAGGTGACCTGGAGCGCCGGGGGCGGCATCGTGGCCGACAGCGACCCCGAGGCGGAGTACCAGGAGACGCTCGCCAAGGCGCGGGGGATCGCGGCGGGGGTCGCAGGGGCGCAGGGGCGCGGGGGCGCAGGATGAGCGGCCCCCGGGTGCTGCTGCTCGACAACCGCGATTCCTTCGTCTGGAATCTCGCGCGCTACGTGCGAGAGCTCGGGGCGTACGCCCGGGTGGTGCGGAGCGACGCGGTGACGGTGGCCGAGGTGGCGGCGAGCGGGGCCGACCGGATCATCGTCTCGCCGGGGCCGTGCACGCCGGCGGAGGCGGGGGTGTCGGTCGAGGTGATCCGCGCGCTCGGCGCGCGCCTCCCGATCCTGGGCGTCTGCCTGGGGCACCAGGCGATCGGTGCGGCGTACGGCGCGCGGGTGGTGCGGGCCGCGCGGCCGGTGCACGGCAAGACGAGCGCCATCACCCACGACGGCACCGGCGTGCTCGCCGGGCTCCCTTCCCCGTTCCGCGCCACGCGCTACCATTCGCTGGTGGTGGAGCGCGCCACCCTCCCCGAGACCCTTGTGGTGCAGGGGGTGAGCGAGGAGGGCGCCATCATGGCGCTCCGCCACCGCGACCTCCCCGTGCACGGCGTGCAGTTCCATCCCGAGTCGGTGCTCACCGAGCACGGGCATCGGTTGCTCCGCAATTTCCTGGCGATCCCCTCTTCCACCTGAGTTGCCGTGATCCGACGTTCGCTCCTCGTCCTGCTCCTCGCGCCCGGCGCGCTCCGCGCCCAGGCCTCCTGCGCCGACACCCTGGCGGGGGCCACCTGGTACGCCACGCCCATCTCGGCCGTGATCGCCGATTCCCTGCCGCTCAACGCGCGCGACGGCGACCGCTTCCGGCAGTCGGTGATCGGCGGCCTCGCCGCCGCGTGGCGCGACCCCGCCGCGGCGCTCCGGCCCGGGGGCGGGATGGCGCAGATGCTCCCCGAGGACCAGCGCCCGCCGCTCCAGGCGGAGCTCGAGCTCGTCATCGCGAAGAACGGCCGCGTCCGCGCCGCGCGGCTCCGGCGCCCGAGCGGCCACGCCGCGCTCGACAGCACCCTCCTCGCCGCCGCGCGCAACGCCGGCGGCGGCCGGGGGATCGGCCGCCTGCCGCGGCAGCTGCGCGACAGCGTGCGGCTCCGGCTCCTGGTCGCCGACCGCGCCATCGCCGGCGTCCCGATGATGCTCGCCATCGGCGACCTGCAGCAGGCGATGCAGAACGCGGAGACGCCCCCCACCCTCCGCTCGATGCCGCCGGCGCGCGCGCGCCGCGCGGGTCGCGTGCGCGAGGTGGTGCTCGCGGGGGTCGTGACGCGGCAGGGGCGGATGGACCCGGCCAGCGTCCGTGTGGTCGCGGTGGCGGCGCGCGACAGCGCGCTCGTGCCGATCGCGCGGCGGAGCCTCCTCAGGGCCCGCTACCGCCCCGGCACCTTGCGGGGTTGCCCCGCGAGCAGCTATGTGAGGCAGACCTTCCGGTTCCCATAAGGAGCCCCACGATGGCACACCGCGACGCGCACTCGTTCGCCGCCCTCCTCCTCGCCCTGGCCGCCTGCGCGCGGCCGGCGGCGGTGACCACCCCCTCGGCCTTCCTCGTGGTCACCAACGAGGACGCCGACGCGCTCACGCTCATCGACGCCACCACCGACTCGGTCGTCGCCACGATCCCGGTCGGCAAGCGGCCGCGCGGCATCAAGCTCTCCCCGGACGGCCGCACCGCCTATGTGGCGCTCTCGGGCAGCCCCAAGTGCCCCCCGTCGATGCCCGACGAGGAGTGCGACAAGCTCGTGGCCGACAAGGCGGCCGACGGCATCGGCGTGGTGGATCTCGCCGCGCGGCGCGTCACCCGCGTCCTGCCCGGCGGCTCCGACCCGGAGCAGTTCGACGTCTCGGCCGACGGCACGCTCCTCGTCGTCTCCAACGAGGACTCCGCCCAGGCCACGTTCATCGACCTGACCGGCGGCGCCATCCTGGGACGCGCGACGGTGGGCGCGGAGCCGGAGGGGGTGCGCTTCGCCCCCGGGGGGCGCGAGGTGTGGGTCACCTCCGAGCAGACCGCCTCGGTGCACGTGCTCGACGTGGCCACGCGCGCGGAGGTCGCGCGCATCCCCGTGGGCCACCGCCCGCGCGACCTCGGCTTCAGCGCCGACGGGCGCACGGCGTGGGTCACGAGCGAGATGGACGGCCTGGTGACCGTCGTGGACGCCCAGGCGCACACCCCGCTCCGCACCATCGCGATGCCCCGGGGCGCCCGGCCGATGGGGGTGGCCGTGGCGCCCGACGGGACGCGGCTCTACATCAGCAACGGCCGCGGCGGCACCGTCACCGTGCTCTCCACCGCCGGCGACAGCGTCATCGCCGACCTCGCGGTGGGGACCCGCCCCTGGGGCATCGCCCTCTCGCCCGACGGCGCGCGGCTCTACACCGCCAACGGCCCGTCCGACGACGTGACCGTGGTGGACACGAAGACCCTGCAGGTGGTGAAGCGGATCGCGGTGGGGAAGAGCCCGTGGGGCGTGGTGGTCGGGGGGCGGTGAGCGCCGCCTAGTCCCCGAAACAGACCCCGATCTCCCGCGCGGTGAGCACGGTGTCGCTGTCGAGCGGCACCGTCTTCGTCTTCCCGACCACCTCGGCGATCGGCACGCGCACGATCGTGGGGGGCTGGAGCGCCACCATCGTGCCCCACGCCCCCTCCGCCACCGCGCGCACGGCGGCCGCGCCGAAGCGGAGCGCCAGGAGACGGTCGAAGGTCGTCGGCGAGCCGCCGCGCTGGATGTGCCCCAGCACGAGGGAGCGCGTCTCCTTGCCGGTGCGCTCCTGGATCTCCTTGGCCACGAGCGAGGCGATCCCGCCCAGCCGGTCCACCGTCCCCACCCCGCGCCGCTCCACCAGCTGCACCATCCCCCCCTTGGGGGCCGCCCCCTCCGCCACCACCACGATCGAGAAGTGCCGCCCGCGCGCCTCGCGCTCGCGGATCTTGTCGCACACCTTGTCGATCTCGAAGGGGATCTCGGGGATGAGGATCACGTCCGCGCTCCCCGCGATGCCGCTGTTGAGCGCGATCCACCCGGCGTGGCGTCCCATCAGCTCCACCACCATCACCCGCTCGTGGCTCTCGGCGGTGGAGTGCAGCTTGTCGATGGCCTCGGTGGCGGTGGCCACCGCGGTGTCGAAGCCGAAGGTCACCACCGTCCCCGCGACGTCGTTGTCGATCGTCTTGGGGACGCCGACGACGTTGATCCCCTTCTGCCAGAGATCGTGCCCGATCTTGAGCGAGCCGTCGCCGCCGATGGTGATGAGCGCGTCGAACCCGCTCGCGCGGAACGCCGCCACGAGGTCGTCCGAGCGGTCCACCTCGCGCATCGTGCCGTCGGCCGCGCGCTCCGCCCAGCGGAACGGGTTGCCGCGGTTGGTCGTCCCCAGGATGGTGCCGCCCAGGTGGGTGATGCCGCGTACCCGGTCGGGGTCGAGCTTCACCACCGCGGCCTCCTGGGGCCGGAGCAGCCCGTCGAAGCCGCGTTCGATGCCGTACGTCTGCCACCCGCGCTGGTGGGCCGAGAGCACCACCGCGCGGATCACCGCGTTGAGGCCGGGGGCGTCACCGCCGCCGGTGGAGATGGCGAGGCGCACGGACGCGTGGGGAGTGGGAGAGGGGCTGGCTCAGCCGCCGAGCGCGGCGCGGGCCAGGGACACGACCTCGCCCGGCCCCGCGTGACGGCCCGCCTGCTTCTTGGAGAAGAGCGGCTTCCCGTCGAGGGTGACGTCGAAGATCCCGCCGCTGCTCGGCACGAGCTGCACCTCGGCGGCGGGCCACTCCTTCGTGAGCTCGGCCGCCAGACCGGCGGCCCGTGGCTCGTAGTTTCAGACGACGCAGTAGGTGATGGAGAATCGCATATGTGAAGGGTATCCCCGATCGGCGGGGGCCTCAAGAGCGGCGCGCCCCGCCTAGATTGCGAGCATGCTCCTTGCCCTCCTGTTGCAGGCCGCGCCGGCGCCGGCCCCGGCCTGGGTGCGGCCGCCCCTGCCGCTCGCCGATCCGGCGCTCCTCGAGACCAGCGCGCTCGCGCTGAGCCCCGCCCACCCGGGCGTGCTCTGGAGCCTCAACGACTCCGACAACCCGCCGGTGCTCTTCGCCACCGACACCGCCGGCCGCGCCCTGGGCCAGGTGGCGCTCCCCGCCGCCCGCAACGACGACTGGGAGGCGCTCGCCTTCGGTCCCTGTCCCGCCGCCGCGCGCGGCGCGGCGGCGCCGGCGTGCCTCTACGTCGGTGACATCGGCGACAACAGCCGCGTCCGCCCCTTCGTGCGCCTCTACCGCGTGCGCGAGCCGGCGCCCGGGCGCGACACCGTCGCCGGCGTGCTCGACTCGCTGCGGATCACCTACGCCGACGGCCCCCGCGACGCCGAGTCGCTCGCGGTGGCCGCCGATGGCACCGTGTGGATCGTCTCGAAGGAGCGGGTCCGCGACCCGCGGCTGTACCGCATCCCGGCCGCCGCCTGGCGGCGCGGGCGCGCGGTGGCCCAGTTCGTCACCACGCTCCCCATCCCCTCGGCCAGCGGCGTGGAGCACTGGACCACCGACGCCGCCTGGGGCGCCGACGGCGCGCTGATGGTGCGCACCTACGGCGCGCTCTGGCGCGTCCCCTTCGCGCACGGCCGCCCCGAGGCGGCGGCCACGCGGGTGGTGTGCAGCCTCGCGGGGCTCGGAGGCCAGGGCGAAGGGCTCGCCTGGCTGGGGGGCGACCTGTACGCGCTCTCGAGCGAGAAGGTGTTCACCTTCCCGGCGTCGGTGGCGCTGGCGCGATGCGCTGGCTGAAGCGGCTGGCCGTCGTGGTCCTGGCCGTCGCCGCGGCGGCGCTGCTCGACCGCGAACGGCGCCCCCGTCCCACGTACCAGGCGGAGTGGCTCCGCGCGGGAGACGCCACCGTGCGCGCGGTCCGGGGCGGCCGGGGCGACACCACCGTGGTGCTGATCCACGGGTACGCCGAGTCGCTCATCTCGTGGCGGCCGGTGTTCGACCGGCTCGCCGAGCGGTACCGGGTGCTGGCGTTCGACGTCCCCGGGTTCGGGGTGAGCGACAAGCCCGACGCGGCCTACGACCTCCCCACCCAGCTGGCGCGGCTCGACGACCTGCTCGCCCACGCCACCGGCGGCCCCCTCGTGCTGGTGGGACACTCGATGGGGGGCGAGCTCGCGGCGGCGCTGGCGCTGCGGCACCCCGACCGCGTGGTGGCGCTGGTGCTGGTGAGCCCCGCCGGCTTCGGGCTCTCCGCCGCGCTCGACTCGATGGGGCCCGGCACCCGCGGCGTGGTGAGCTGGGCCGCGGCCGCCGCCGCCGCGGGGATCGTCCCGGTACACGACCCGGGCTGGCTGGCCGAGCCCCCCGACCGGGCCGGTTACCTTCCGGCGGGGGACACGGCGTACCGGCGCGCGCTGCGGCGCGTGCTCGAGCAGTTCGACTTCGCCGCCCTGCGCGACTCGGTCCCGGCGCTCCGCCAGCCGACGCTCCTCGTCTGGGGACGGCAGGACCCGACGATCCCCTTCGCCATCGGCGAACGCCTGGCCGCCACGCTCCCCTGCGTCCGCTTCGCGCCGCTCGCGGCCACGCTCCACCGCCCCAACATCACCGACCCCGACACCGTGAGCGCCCTGGCGCTCGACTTCCTCCGGCGACCGACATGCGCACCCTGACCCGTTCCCTCGCGACGGCGCTCTGCCTCGCGCTCCCCGCCGCCGCCCAGGCCCAGCAGGCCGCCCCCGTCTCCCGCGTGCTGCAGGCGCTCTCGGCCAGCACGTGGACGGCCCACACGCGGTACCTGAGCGACGACCTCCTCGAGGGGCGCGCCCCGGCCACCCGCGGCGGGCTCCTCGCGGCGCGGTACATCGCGGCACAGTTCGAGCGACTGGGGCTCGAGCCGGCGGGCGACAGCGGCTCGTGGTACCACCGCATCCCCGTCATCACCCACCTTCCCGCCCCGGCCTTCACCGTCACCGCGCCGACCGCGATGCCGCTCGGCTACAAGACCGACTACGTGGCCTGGGCGATGCGGAACGACACCCTGGTGCACACCACCGCGCCGGTCGTCTTCGCCGGGTACGGCATCACCGCCCCCGAGTGGGACTGGGCCGACTTCGACGGCGTGGACGTGAAGGGGAAGATCGTCCTCGTGCTGGTGAACGACCCGGGACTGCGGGACAGCACCATCTTCCGCGGCCGCGAACTCACCTACTACGGCCGCTGGACGTACAAGATCGAGGAGGCGGCGCGCCAGGGCGCGGCGGGGGTGCTCTTCGTCCACACCGACACCAGCGCCACCTACGGCTGGAGCACGGTCGTGGGCTCGTGGACCGGACAGCAGGTGCGGCTCGAGACGCCGCCCACGTCGCTCCTCTTCGCCGGCTGGCTCACCGAGGGCACCGCGCGCCGGCTCCTGGCCTCCGCCGGGCAGGACCTCGACTCCCTGACCGCGCGCGCCACCCGCCGCGGCTTCCGCGCCCTGCCGCTCGGCGTCACCCTCGACGCCACCGTGCAGAGCCAGGTGGCGCGCTCCGAGACCTACAACGTCGTGGCGCGCCTGCCCGGCCGGGGACCCCACCGCGCCGAAGCGGTGCTCATCGGCGGACACTACGACCACCTGGGGATCGGGCCCGCAGTGGACGGCGACTCCATCTACAACGGCGCGCTCGACAACGCCTCCGGCACCGCCGCGGTGCTCACCCTCGCGGAGGCGTTCGCCCGGAGCGGGGTGCGCCCCGACCGGAGCCTCCTCTTCATCGCCTTCGGCGCGGAGGAGTCGGGCCTCCTCGGCTCCGGCGCCTTCGCCGAGCGCCCCACCCTCCCGCTCCGCGACCTCGCGGCCGTGATCAACCTCGACGAGTCGGTGGTGTACGGCCGGACGCGCGACATCGCCGCCCTTGGCACCGACCAGAGCTCGCTGGGGCCGGTGTTCACCGCCGCCGCGCGCGCCGAAGGGCTCCGTCTCTCGGTGGATCCCGGGGCCGCGGCCGGCGGGTTCTTCTTCCGCAGCGACCATTTCCCCTTCGTCCGCGCCGGCGTCCCCTCGCTCTCCCTCGAACAGGGGAAGGATTTCGTGGGACACCCCGCCGGCTGGGGCGCGGAGATGGCGCGCACCTACGGCGAGAAGCGCTATCACCAGCCCGCCGACGAATTCGGCCCCGAGTTCACCCCGGACGGCACCATTCAGGAGCTCCGTGTGGTGGCGCGCACGGTGATGTCCGTGGCCAACGCCCCCCGGCAGCCCACCTGGAACGCCAACAGCGAGTTCCGGGCGGCAGGGGAGGCACGGGTCCGGTAGGCGGGCAGGCGGGTAGGCGGGCAGGCAGGTGGTCAGGTGATCGGGTGGTCTGGTAAACCGTTGTCCGTCAACCGTTTACCACGACCACACCGATCCCCAGGATCCCGGATTGTCCCGGCCGGGGGAGGGAGGGTATCTTCCCGCCCGTTTTGCTCCCCCCCTCTGGAGGCGCCGTGGAACTCCCCACCTCGCATCGTGTCCCGCTCTCGTGGCTCCTCGAGCACGGCGGCGAGTCCATCCGGTACCGCCTCCTCGCCGAGATCGCCCCGGCCCACACGCTGGCGCCTGATGCGTTGGCCACCGAGCGCGCGCACCTCCCCGCATCGAAGGGGGTGCAGGCGGTGGTCAAGCGGCAGAAGGACACCGGCATCTGGGGGGCCAACCTCCTGGCCACCGGTCCCTCGGCCAAGGATGGCATCAAGGAAGCGGGCACGGTGCCGCAGTACCGCCGGCTGCTCCAGCTCGGGCTGCCGGCCGACCACCGCCCCCTCCGCCTCGCCGAGCGCACCCTCTTCCGCCTGCTGAGCCGCGACGAGGATCCCGCGCTCCAGTTCGAGTACCAGAAGCTCTGCAAGGCCGAGCCCCTCGCGGCCGAGTGGGTGCGGGGCGTGGAGCGCGAGGCGGCCACCGCGGCCCTCGCGGAGGCGGGGCATATCGAGGACCCGCGCATCCGCGGCTCGGCGCACAAGATCGCGAGCGCCGTCAGCACCTTCCTGCGGAGCCCTCTCGCCGAGAAGCCGTTCCAGCGCAGCGGCAGCAACACCATCCTGAACCCCGAGGCGCATCCGCCCACCTGGTACTCGCTGGCGATGCTCGCCGCGATGCCCAATCTCCAGCGTGAGCGGGCCGGCTTCACCGAGCGGCTCGGCCAGTACCTGGCCCACCCGGCGCCCAAGAAGGCGTTCGTGGTGCAGCTGGGCAAGAAGAACCTCAAGCCCACGCACCTGCTCCTGGGCGACCCGATCCAGGCCGACGGCAAGGGACTGCCCAAGGACGTCCCGCTCGCCCTGCACTACATCGAGCTCCTGGCCCGGATCGGCGCGCTGCCGCACGCCCCGGTGGCCACCAAGGTGCTCGGCCGCCTGCTCAAGGATTGCGACGATCAGGGCATCTGGTCGCCCAAGAACCTGCGCTCCGCCCCCAAGGCGGTGAGCAGTGCGTCGTTCCACACCTATCCCCTCGTGGCCGAGACCAAGTCGGCCGAGAGCCGCCAGGTGGACGTGACCTTCCGCTTGGCGCTCATCGCCAAGGTGCTGGGGTGGAGCCTCGAATACGAGTGAGGTAGAAGGCGCGTAAGGCGCGTAAGGCGCGGAAGGCGCGAGACAGGCGGCAGGCGCGTGAGGCACGTGAAGCGCGAGACGGTGGGACCCCCGGGAGTCGTTCTCCACGGGGGTCTTGTTCTTCCGCTCGCACCTTACGCACTTCCTCTCCCGCGCCTCTCGCGCCTCCCTCGCCTGCTCCCTCTCCCCAGCCAGCTTGCGCACTTGGTCGTTGTTCCCGATACTACGCTATGCCCGATCCCCTCGACCTCACTCCATTCGGCTTTACCCCCACCGAATCGCGGATGTACGCCACCCTGGTGGGTCACGGACCGGGGACGGGGTACGCCTTGGCGCAGGCGGCGGGGCTGGCGCGCGCCAACGCGTATGCCGCGCTGGAAGGGCTGGTCAGCAAGGGGGCCGCGCGCGTGGATGGCGAGCGTCCCAAGCGCTACCGCCCCGAGAGCGCCACGGCGCTCCTGGCGCGACTCACCGATCGGCAGGCGGGGGCGCTGGATGCGTTGGCGGAGGCGCTCGGGGCGCTGGGTGCGCCGAACGGCCCGGCGCTCGTGGAGCTCACCTCGGCACGCGCCTGCTGGCAGGTGCTGGCCCGCGACCTCGCCAGGGCGGCGCGGCGGGTGTGGCTCCTGGCGCCGCCCGACGCCTACGCCGCGCTGGGCCCCGTGCTCCGTCGTGTCGCCGCCGATGTGGGCGATGTGACGCTCCTTGCCACCGCCCCCGTCCGCCCGGACCTCGCCGCGGCTCGGGTAGTGGAGGTGACATCGTGGCCGGGGGAACCGGTCCTGGCCCTGGTGGACGATCGTGCCGCGGTGCTCGGCAGCCGGACGGGGGAGCGTTTCGCGGGGCATTGGGGCGCGGAGCCGGCGTTCGTGGCCGGCGCGGAGCTGGCGCTCGAGCGGATCCGGACACTGCCATGACCCACGCCGATCCCCTCGCCGACGCGCTGGCCCAGCTGCGGCGCGACTACCTGACCGAGGCCCCGGCGCGGGTGGTGGAGCTGCACAAGGACTACGACGCCGTGCTCGCGGGTGAGCCCGGCGCCGCCCGGTCGCTCAAGGGCCGGTTCCACCGCCTTGCCGGTTCGGGGGGCTCGTACGGCTTCCCCGAGGTGAGCGACGTGGCGCGCCGCGCCGAGCTCTGGCTCGCCGCGCACGAGGACGACCCCGCCCAGGCCGCGGTGGTGCTCGGTCCGTTACTGGATGAGCTCGAGGGGGCGTTCCGCCGCGCGGCGACCGGCCTGCTCGCCCCCGAGCCCGACCTCCCCAAGCACACCGACTTCGGCTGGCACGCCCTGCTCGTGGGCGCGGAGCCGGTGCGGGGGCGCGCCCTCGCCAGCCGCCTCGAGTCCGCCGGCTTCGACGTCACCATCGCCTCGGCCGACACCCCCGAGGCCACGCCGCCCATCCCTCCCGAGCTGGTGGTGCTGGTGCACGAGCCCGGTGGCCCCGACCCGTACCCGCTCGCCGCGGCGTGGACCGGGCGCCGCGGAGTACGGCCGCGCGGGGTGGTGCTGGTCGAGGCGGGGACAGGCTACGATCGCCTTCGCGCGGCGGCGAGCGGCATCGACGCGATCTTCTCCGCCGAACAGGCCGAGGGGGAGCTGCAGGGCTTCGCCAAGGCGATCGCCCGGGTAGGGAGCCCCCCGGCCAAGGTGCTCCTGGTGGAGGACGACCCGGTGCAGGCGCAGGCGATCGCCGGGATCCTGTCGCAGGCCAACCTGCGCGTCACCCGGTGCACCACGGTGGCGGAGGCCTCCACGCTCCTGGGCGTGGAGTATCCGGACCTCATCCTCCTCGACATCCATCTCCCCGACGGCGAGGGCTTCACCGTGGCGCGCCTGGCGCGACAGGACCAGCGGCTGGCGCTGGTGCCCATCGTCTTCCTGACCGCCACCACCGACACCGGCGCGCAGATCCGCGCGGTGCGCGCGGGCGGGGACGATTACCTCCGCAAGCCGGTGGACCCGACGCTCCTCACCCTGCTGGTGCTCAATCGCATCGAGCGGGGGCGGCGGGTGCGCGAGATGGCGCACCGCGACGGCCTCACCGGGCTCCTCAACCACGCCACGCTGATGGCGGAGCTGGAGCACGCGGTCGAGGCCTCGCGCCGGCGGGGGGAGAAGTTCGCCTACGTGATGGCCGACCTGGACCACTTCAAGCGGATCAACGACACCTGGGGCCACCTGGTGGGGGACACCGTGCTGGTGCACGTGGCGCGGCTGCTCCAGCGGCTGGGCCGCGCCAGCGACCTGCTGGGGCGCTACGGCGGCGACGAGTTCGCGATGATCCTGCTCAACAACGACGCCGAGGGGGCGGCGGTGCTCGCGACCCGCATCCGCGACGCCATGGCGGCCGAGCCCGCCGCCGCGCCCACCGGCGAGCCGATCCCCGCGAGCCTCAGCGTCGGCATCGCCGTCTTCCCCGACGACGGGGCCACCGCCGCCGCCCTGGTGGAGTCGGCCGACCGCGCGCTGTACCAGTCCAAGCGCCTCGGCCGCGACCGGGTGATGCGCGCCGGCGACCCCACCTGAGGCGGTGAGCCACCGCGCGCCCGCGGCCCGCGAACGCCTCCTCGCCGCCGCCCGCGCCGAGTTCGCGGCGCACGGCGCCGGCGGGGCGCGCACCGCCGCCATCGCGAGTCGCGCCGGGGTCAACAAGCAGCTCCTCCACTACTACTTCGGCACCAAGCAGCGGCTCTACGCCGCCACCCTCGACGGCGCCGCGACCGAGCTCGCCGAGGCGCTGGCGCGCCTCCCGCTGGTGGGGCTCACCGCGGTGGAGCGGCTGCGGCGCCTCCTCCGCGGGCAGTTCGACCTCCTGGCCGAGCGCGCCGAACTCACCCGTCTCCTCCTCGCCGCCGAGACCGACGGCCGCTGGGTGGAGACCGCCCTCGCCCCGGTGGCCACCCTCCTCTCCGAGGGGCAGGCCACCGGCTTCTTCCGCGACGATATCGACCCGGTGGCGCACGCGCGCACCGCGCTGCTGCTCCACCTGGGCTATTTCGCGCTGGGGAGCGTCACCGCCGGCTGGGGTCCGCGGGGGGCGTGGCGGGACCGGATGACGGAGCTGATGGTGCGAGGGTGTACGTGGTAGGAACAGCGTGAGCGGTGAGCGGTAAGCGGTGAGCGGGCCCACTCAAGGTGATCTCCTCGGGTGGGCCCGCTCACCGCTTACCGCTTACTGCTCACCTGCGGCCGCCGTTCAGTGCGCGAAGGGCCCGTCCAGGGGCGCCACGTCGGCGGGGTTCATCCCGCCGAAGAGGAGCTTCCCTTCCTTGAACGTCGCGCCGCGGAGGGTGAGGGCGAGCACCTCGCCCAGCTCCTTGACGGCGTGGACGGTGATGCGGTCGCGCACCTCCTGGGGCAGGTCCTCGAGGTCGTTCATGTTCTCCTCGGGGAGGAGGATCGTGCCGATCCCGGCGCGCACGGCGCCCAGCACCTTCTCCTTGACGCCGCCGATCGGGAGCACGCGGCCGGAGAGGGTGATCTCGCCGGTCATCGCCACGTCGTGCCGCACCGGGCGGCCGGAGAGCACCGAGACGAGCGCGGTGGCCATCGTGACGCCGGCGGAGGGGCCGTCCTTCGGGATGGCACCGGCGGGGACGTGGATGTGCACGTCCTTGTCGAAGGCCTCCTCCTTGATATGCAGCCCCGCGGCGTGCGAGCGGGCGTAGGTCCACGCGGCGCGCGCCGACTCCTTCATCACGTCGCCCAGCTGGCCGGTGAGCACCAGCTCCCCCTTGCCCCGCATCACGCTCGCCTCGACGAACATGATGTCGCCGCCCACCGGCGTGTAGTACATCCCGGTGGCCACGCCGATCTGGTCCTGCCCCGCGGCGTGCTCGGGGTGCACCTTGGGCCGGCCCAGGAGCTCCTCCACCTGGGGCCGGTCCACGGCCACCGCCTCGGCCTCGCGCCCGGCGATCCGCCGCGCCGCCTTGCGCGCGAGCTTGCCGAGCTCGCGCTCCAGCTGCCGCACCCCGGCCTCGCGGGTGTACTTGGTGATCACCTCGGCCAGCGCCTCGTCGCTCAGCGTGAGCTGCGTCTCGGCCAGGCCGTTCTCCTTCACCTGGCGCGGGATGAGGTACTGCCGCGCGATGGCCTGCTTCTCCCGCTCGGTGTAGCCCGAGAACTCCACCACCTCCATCCGGTCGAGCAGCGGCGCCGGGATGTTCTGGATGAAGTTCGCCGTGGCGATGAAGAGCACCTCGCTCAGGTCGAACGGCACGCCGAGGTAGTGGTCCACGAACGAGTCGTTCTGGGCCGGGTCGAGCACCTCGAGCAGCGCGGACGCCGGGTCGCCCTGGAAGGAGACGCCGAGCTTGTCCACCTCGTCGAGGAGGAAGACCGGGTTCTTGGTGCCGGCCTGCTTCATCCCCTGGAGGATGCGCCCCGGCATCGCGCCCACGTACGTGCGCCGATGACCGCGGATGTCGGCCTCGTCGCGCGCGCCGCCCAGCGAGATGCGGACGTACTTCCGCCCCATCGCGCGGGCGATGGACTTGGCCACCGAGGTCTTGCCGACGCCCGGGGGGCCCACGAAGAGCAGGATGTGCCCCTTGCCGGTGCGGTCGTCGTCGTTCCCGGGCGCGGCGGCGGAGGGGCGCGGCGGCGCCGGGGAGTCCTTGGATCCCTCCGCCGGCTCTTCCGGCGCCCCTGCGTCACTGCGCCCCTGCGCCTGCCTGAGCTGCCGCACCGCCAGGAACTCGAGCACGCGGTCCTTCACGTCCTTGAGCGCGTAGTGGTCGGCGTCGAGGATCTCGGCGGCCTTGGGGAGGTCGAGGAGGTCCTCGCTCCGCTCGGTCCAGGGGAGCTCGGCGATCGTCTCGAGGTAGGTCCGGATGACCTGCGACTCCATCGACTCGCGGCCGATGCGCGAGAGCCGGCCCAGCTCGCGGTCCACCTCCTTGCGCACGTCGGCGGGGAGGGCGAGCCCCTCGAGCTTGGCGCGCAGCTCCTCCAGGCCGTCGTGCTCCTCGTCCTCGCCCAGCTCGCGCTTGATGCGCTTGAGCTGCTCGCGCAGTACCATCTCCCGCTGGCGCTCGCCCAGCTCCTCCTGCACCTGGCTCTTGATGTCCTCCTGCGCGTCGAGCACGGCGATCTGGCGCTGCACGTGCACGAGGATGCGCCGCAGGCGCTCCTCCACGCTCAGCGTCTCGAGCAGCACCTGCCGCTGGGTGGCGCTGATGTCGATGTAGCCCGCCACCAGGTCCGCGAAACGGCCCGGCTCGTTCACGCCGGCCAGCACCTGCTGCACCACCTCGTCCGGGAGCCCCGACTTCTGCCCCAGCTCGGCCGCGCGGGTGCGCGCCTCCTTGTGGAGCGCCACGAAGGCGGGGTCGTCGGGGTTGAGCGGGGCCATCTCCTCGGCCTCGCGCACCACCGCCTCGAGGTGCCCGTTCTGCTCGGCCACGTGGATGGCGATGCCGCGGCGCTCGCCGTGCAGCAGCAGCTGCACCCCCGAGACGCCGCGCTGCACCTGCCCGATCCGGGCGATGGTGCCGATGGTATAGAGCCCGTCCGCCTCGACCTGCTCCACGTTCTGGCGCTGGGTCACGGCGAAGACGAGGCGGTCCGGGCGCGCAAGCGCCGCTTCGATGGCCTTGAGCGTCCCCGGACGGCCGGCGCCGATGGGCGCGGTGACACCGGGGAACAGGACCACCTCGCGGAGCGGCAGCACCGGCAGGGTCAGTCGGTCGGTCATGGGATCTTCCTCAGGCTCCGGGGACGTGCGCACCCCGGTGTGCGGGCGCGGCCGGCAGGGCCGCGAGACTTGGTGCAGTACTGAAGCACCTCCCGTGCCACTGCAAAGTACTCGCGCGCCTGTACAATCGGCGCACGCGAGCGGGATGAAACATCCGTGACGTCAGGTACGTTCCAGAACAGTACGTTTGGCGCTGTCAATTTGGCGCGCGCGGGGCGAGGTCCCGACGAGGTCGGGCGGGGCGGTTGCCGGGGGGTCCGCAAGGCGCTAAATCTATCTGCCTCTTCACCTTGGTCCGAATGAGCGACACGGCGCACCAACCCCTCGCCCAGCGGCTGCAGCAGGCGCTGGCCGGGACCTACACCATCGAGGGGGAGATCGGCCGCGGCGGGATGGGCGTGGTGTACCGCGCCCGGGACGAGCGGCTGCACCGTCGGGTGGCCATCAAGGTCCTCCCGCCGGAGCTCGCCTTCCAGGCCGAGATCCGCGCCCGCTTCACGCGCGAGGCGCAGACGGCGGCGCGGCTGTCGCATCCGCATGTGGTGCCGATCTTCGACGTGGGCGAGGCGGACGACCTGGTCTACTTCGTGATGGGCTACGTGGACGGGGAGTCGCTCGCGGGGCGGATCAAGCGGCGGGGCCAGATGCCGGCCGAGGAGGTGCGCCGCATCATGAAGGAGACCGCCGACGCCCTCGGCGCCGCCCACGCGCTCTCGATCATCCATCGCGACATCAAGCCTGACAACATCCTGCTCGACGGCACCCGGGGGCGGGTGATGGTGACCGACTTCGGGATCGCCAAGGCGCTCTCGGGGGGCACCGGCGCCACGCTCACGAGCGCGGGCGTCGCGATCGGCACGCCGAGCTACATGAGCCCCGAACAGGCGGCGGGGGAGAAGGAGATCGACGGCCGGTCGGATCTCTACTCGCTCGGCATCGTGGCCTACCAGATGTGCACCGGGCAGCCGCCGTTCGCGGCGCCGACGGTGGCCGGGATCCTGATGAAGCAGATCACGGAGCCCGCGCCGCTCGTGACCGAGGCGCGGCCGGACATCCCCGAGGACCTCTCGCTGGCCATCGCGCGCTGCCTGGAGAAGGATCCCGAGAACCGCTGGCCCACCGCCGACGCGCTGCGCCGTTCGCTCGAGAGCCGCACGGCGGGGGGCTACCAGCCCACCGGCACGAGCTTCCGCGCCCAGCGCCGCACCACCGGCGTGGCGCCGCGCGCCTCGACGGGGACGCGGCGCCCCACCGGGCGCACCGGCACCCGGGGCCTGGTGGGCCCCGGCGAGGCGCCGCTCCCCCCCCTCCCCCGCGCCCCGCGCGCCCCCCGGGCGCTCGAGCGGCGCCGTCTCCGCTCGGACGACGACGACGTCAAGCTCATCCGCGACACGGGGGAGCCGCTCATCGTCCAGCAGACACGCGCCAAGTTCGTGCGCTGGGCGGCGGTGACGGTGGGCCTCTTCGCCGTGAACGCCGCCACCGGGCTCGGCTCTCCCTGGTTCCTCTTCCCGGCGGCGGTCATGGGCTTCAACCTGCTCACGAGCTATTCCAAGCTCTGGCAGGCGGGGTACAGCTGGCGGGACGTGCTGGCGCGTCCCCCCGCCCACGACGCGCTCGAGGCCAAGTCGCTCGGCAAGGGGGGGAAGCTCGCGCGCAACCTCCCGGCCCCGCTCCCCGCCGAATTCGGGAACTTCTGGGCCAAGATGCAGCAGGCCCACGGCGACCGCGCGGCGATCTACAAGCTCCTCGACCGGCTGAGCCCCGAGGACGCCAAGATGCTCCCCGACGTGGCGCAGACGGTGGACGGCCTGTACCAGCGCGCCAGCGACCTGGGCCGCGCCCTGCAGGCGATGGACGCCAACGTCCGCAGCGGGGAGCTCGCCCGCGTGGACCAGCGGCTGGAGCTCCTGCGCACCGAGGCGCCGGGAGAGGACCGCGACCGCAAGGAGGGGATGCTCCTCCGCCAGCGGGAGACGCTGCAGCAGATCGCCAAGCGCCACGAGGAGATGAACGCGCACTTCGAGAGCTGCGTGCTGGCCGTGCAGACGATGCGCTACGACCTGCTCCGGCTCCGGAGCAGCGGCATCAGCGCGGTGGCCGGCGAGCTCACCCAGGCCACCCAGGCCGCCAAGGCGCTGAGCCGCGACGTGGACCTCGCCATCGAGGCGGCGGGAGAGCTGCGGGAGGCGATGCAGTAGCTGAGAGGGGCCGGACGCTCAGCTACCCCCCGCCATCTCGATCCGGCACGCGACCGAGTCCACCTGGACCGGGATCAGGCGGCGGGTGGTGTCGTTCCCCCAGCGCGGGCCGGCGGGAAGCTCGACCCTCCCCGCGCGGGGGAACGCGCCCGGGGCCATCACGATCCGCGCGGGCGGGTCGCCGGCCTGCTGGAAGAGCCGGATCAGGATCGAATCGCCAGGCAGGCGGTGCCAGCGCCCGCCATAGGCAGGGCGCGATGCCGTGTCGCCGGGCTCCCAGCGGGTGAGCCAGACCGCGACCCCGGTCTCGAAGCCCGGTGCGTACCCCACCTCCCTCTCCAGTCCCGCGCCATCCACGCCGGGTCCGTCAAGCCGGTAACAGCGCTCGATCCGACCGGAGAAGCGGATCCCCTCCCCCCGCATCGCCCCCTCGGGGCCCCAGCTTCGGGCGACGGCCACCCAGCCGATCCCCCCGCCGATCAGGAGATACAGCAGCATCGTCGGCCGGTCGCCGATGAGATCCCGGAGGATGCGGGCCCTGGGATGCGCCCAGAACCACCAGGGTCGGAGGAGGGTCAGCGTCACGATCGCCAGGGCAAGGGCGGCGAAGAACGACCGGCCATGGTAGATCCCCCATCGCCGCTCCATGGCATACCCGCCCTCGACCAGCAGGCCGATCATGACCACCAAGACCGCGACCCATCCGCACAGGCGCCACGGGATTCCCGAGTTCCGATCCTCGAGAAAGAGGGTCGAGAGGGCCACGATGACCCCCGACACCCCGAGGGTCAGCATCCCGAGGACCATCGCCATCCGTTCGAGGTGGCCCTGGCCATCGAAACGGCCCTGATCGATCCCGATGGCCAGCCACATCATCAGGGCGACCCCGGCCCCTCCCACGAGCACCCGCCCGACGGCCTGGACCCAGAGTCCGCGCTGATGGATGCGCCGGACCGCCGGTCCGAGGAACGGGATGATGATCGCGGCGGTGCCGAGGGCCTTCATCCACATCCGTAGCGGCATCGGCACCCGGGGGGAGGGGGGGCTGGAGCGGCGCC
>DASTRQ010000203.1:0-6546 GCA_035761145.1 Gemmatimonadales bacterium | reverse complement strand
GGGCGGATGTACGAATCGGCCACGCTCGACCAGGTATATCCGGCGCAGGTGCCGCTGCCCGCCGAGACCTGGCAGTCGCTGGCGCCGGTGGGACTGCGGGCGGGAGTGCGCTGAGCCCCGCCGCGGGTCAACGGGCGCCGTCACCCCTCGGGTGGCGGCGCCCTTTGACGTCCGGGCCTGCAGGGGCCACATTTCGGCGTTCCCACCCCGACAGCTTCCGCCTCCGGAGCCCAGGTTGAGCGACCTTTCCGCCCGCCTGCAGGAGCACCTCGGCCAGACGTATCGCCTCGAGCGGGAGCTCGGGGGAGGCGGGATGAGCCGCGTCTTCCTCGCCACCGAGACCCGGCTGGGGCGGCGGGTGGTGATCAAGGTCCTCCCGCCCGACATGACGGCGGCGGTGCACGCCGACCGGTTCGAGCGCGAGATCCAGGTCGCCGCCTCGCTGCAGCACCCCCACATCGTCCCCCTCCTCACGGCGGGGTCGGCGGGGGAGCTGCTGTACTACGTGATGCCCTACATCGAGGGGGAGTCCCTGGGGGCGCGCCTGGCGCGCGAGGGGGCGCTCCCGGTGAACGACGCGGTGCGGATCCTGCGCGACGTGATCGACGCGCTGGCGTACTCGCACGCGCGCGGCGTGGTGCACCGCGACATCAAGCCCGACAACATCCTCCTCTCGGGGCGGCACGCCCTGGTCACCGACTTCGGGGTGGCCAAGGCGGTGAGCCTCTCGAGCGGCGGGGGCGGGCTCACGTCGAGCAACGTGGCGCTCGGCACCCCGGCCTACATGGCCCCCGAACAGGCCGCCGCCGACCCGCACGTGGACCAGCGCGCCGACCTCTACGCGGTGGGGGTGGTGGCCTACGAGATGCTCTCGGGGCGCACCCCGTTCCAGGCCCCCACGCCGCAGCAGATGCTGGCGGCGCACGTCACCACGCCCCCCGAGCCGCTCGACAAGTGGCGGCCCGGCCTCCCCGCCGCGCTCACCGGCACCGTGATGAAGTCCCTGGTGAAGCACGCCGCCGACCGGTGGCAGACCGCCGAGGAGGTGGCGCACGCGCTCGAGGGGGTGATGCCCACGAGCGGCGGCATCACTCCCGTGGAGACCGCGGCGCATCGTGCCGTGACGGCCGACCGCGCGCTGCGCCGCTTCGCCCCGGGACGGGTGGTGGTGCGCTTCCTCCTGGCCGCCCTGCTGGTGGTGGGAGTGTCGTTCGCGCTGACGCGGCTCCTGGCCCTTCCGGACTGGGTCTGGCTCGCCGCCGGGGGGCTGATGCTCGCCGGGTTCCCGGTGATGCTCTACACCGGCCGGGTGGAGCGCCACCGTGCGGTGGCGCTCACGCTGGGGAGCGCCGCGCTGCCCGCCCCCGCCCACCACGCCTGGTTCACCTGGGAGCGCGCCCGGTTCGGGGGCGTCCTGGCCCTCGGCGCGCTCGCGCTGGTGGCCGTCGGGTACGGGGCGGGTCGGGTCTTCGGCATCGGCCCCGCGGCCACGCTCCGCTCGACCGGCCGCCTGGGCGACGCCGACCGGATGGTGCTGGCCGACCTGGTGAACCGGACCGCGGACACCACCCTCGGCGCCACCCTGACCGAGGCCGCGCGGGTGGACCTGGCCCAGTCGCGGGTGGTACGGCTCCTGGCCGGGCAGGAGCTCCAGGCCGCGCGGCGGCGGATGGGGATCGACCCCGGGGCCACGCTCACCGACTCGGCGGCGATGGAGCTGGCCCGGCGCGAGGGGGCCAAGGGAGTGGTGACGGGGGAGGTGCGTCCCCTGGGGGCCGGCTATGTGCTCACCGGGCGGATCCTCGATGCCGCGAGCGGCGCCGAGCTCGTCTCGGAACGCGCCGAGGCGAGCGGGACCGCCGACCTTCTCCCGGCGCTCGACAAGCTCGCCCGCGCGCTGCGGGAGCGCGCCGGGGAGTCGCTGCGCCAGCTCCGGGCGAGCGAGCCGCTGGCGCAGGTCACCACCCAGAGCCTCGACGCGCTCCGGGTGTATTCGTCAGGTCTCAAGCTGTTCGACGCGGGGCGGTACGAGGACGCCATCCCGGTGCTGCGGCGGGCGGTCGCGCTGGACTCGATCTTCGCGATGGCGTGGCGCAAGCTCGCCGCCGCGTACGGCAACATCGGCAACGTGGTGTCGCGCGACTCGGCGGTGACGCGCGCCTACGAGGCGCGGGCGCACCTGCCGCCGCTCGAGCGCGACCTGGCCGAGGCGGCCTACGCCGCCTACATCCTTCAGGATGAGGACCGGGCCATCGAGGCGTACCGCGCCGCGCTGGCGGTGGACCCGACCGACGACGTCGCGACCAACAACCTGGCGATGATGCTCAACCAGCGCTTCCGCTTCGCCGAGGCGGAGGCGGTGCTGCGCCCGGTGCTGGCGGCGGGGACCGGGGTCGCCAGCATGTACGAAGTGATGGCCGGCGCGCTCCAGGGGCAGGGGCGCCGCGCGGCGACCGACTCATTCGCGGCGCTCCTGGCCGAGCGGCTGCCGGCGCGGGCGGGGTGGGGGCGGCTCCTCGTCGCCGAGGCGGCGCTGACCGACCACGACCCCGTGGCCGCGCTCCGCGCGCTCGACTCGGCCGGGGGCGGCCCCCTCCCGGCCGCGCTCCAGCGGCGTGAGGCCAACGACCGCTCCGCGGCCGAGATCCTGCTGGGGCACGACGCGGCGTCCGCCCGCCTCGTCACCGAGACGGCCAGCGGGTACTGGGCCGTGGGGGCGCGCGGCGCGGCGCTCAGCATCGCCCTCGCGACGGTGTACGAGCAGGCGGCGGTGCACGCCGACCGGGGGGCCGCGGAGCGGGCGCTCCAGGCCACGCTGGCCCGCTTCCCGCTGGACAGCATCCCCCCGATCGATCGGCCGTACCAGGACCTGGCGGCGGTGATGCTCGAGCTGGGGCGGCCAGGGGAGATCGTGCGGCTCCACGCCGAAGCGCAGGCGGCGTGGGCGGGGCACCCCCTGCCGCGGTACTTCGAGGCCTCGTGGGAGGTCTTCCGGTCACTGGCGGCCGGCAATGACGCCCAGGCGGTGCGGCAGATGCGCCAGCTGCAGGCGGCCAGCGGCTGTGGGCGGTGCGGGCTGTTCCAGGTGGGGCGCGCCTTCGAGCGGCTGGGAATGCCCGACAGCGCCATCGCCGCCTACGTGGCGGCGGAGTCCCTGCCGGCGTACACCGACTTCGCCGACATCGGCGTGTACGAGTCGCCGGTGATGTTCCGCCTGGGGGAGCTGTACGAGGGGAAGGGGGACCGCGCGCAGGCGATGGAGTGGTACCAGCGCTTCATCGACCGGTGGCGCACGGCGGACCCGGTGCACCAGGGGCGGGTGACCGAGGCGCGCACGCGGCTGGCCCGGCTCAAGGCGGCGACGGACTGACGCCGCGGCCCGTCGTCAGCGGACGGTGAGCGTCCCCACCGCGCGCGAGTAGGCCTGCTCCGGCACCTCGGGGTCGAAGACCTCCACCACGAGTTGGTAGTCGCCGCGCGCCATCGCCGGCAGCGGGATCGCATAGGTCCCGTCGTCGGCGCCTTCGTATTCGGTCATCCGCGCCCACGCGGTCGCGGAGGAATCGCGGAGCAGCGCCACGCGGAGCATCAGGATGCGTCCGGGGCCCCCGATGGGGGAGCCGAGCCGGAGCGCCGTCTCGCGCCCTGAGGGGGCGGAGAACTCGGGCCGGGAGGAACGCCGGAGCGTCGCGGGCCCTTCACCGGGCACCTGGAGGGCGAGCCACTGGTCCCCCTTGCCGAGCATCTCGCGCCGGAGGGCGAGCCAATCGGCGCGCGCGGCGGTGCGTCCCGGCAGGGGGAGGAGTTCGTAGGCGGGAAGGAGCCGCGACCGCCCCAGCTCGCCGTAATTGAGTCGCCGCGCGGAAGCCGTGTCCACCGCCTGCCCGGCGGCCGGGCCGGCCGCCGGGAAGGCAAGGAGGAGGCACATCGCCACCGCGGGGAGGCGCATCAGTGCAGGACCACCCGGTTGGAGCCGGTGCGGCGGCTGCCGCTGGCCAGGTCGGAGAGCTCCATCCGGATCTCGTAGCTCCCGTCGGCCAGGGCGCCCACCCCGAGGAGGGGCACCTCGACGCTGATCGTCCCTTCCGCCCGGTGGGGCTGGCCGCCGTCACGCGGGATCACGAGCGCCACCGCGTGGTAGAGGTGTCCGGCGCGCAGGTGGCCGGTGGTGAAGCGGATCGCCTTGGCCCCGCCGGCGGCGGGCACCACGCGGAATCCGACGCTCTGGTCGGGGAGGAGGTCGAGCACGCGCTGGTCGCTGAGCGCCTGCATCTGCGATTCCGCGGCGGTGAGGGCGAGGCCGTCGCCGCGGCGTTGGGCCATCGCGGCGCCGGGGAGGAGCGTCAGGGCGGCGAGGGCGAGGATCGGGGTGCTGCGCATCGGGGTCTCCGTGCTGGGTTCGTCGGTGGAGACGAGCCCCCGCCGCCGCCACGCACACCGTTCCGCGCCTGCAACGTGCGGGCGCGGCGGGTGTGCAAGCGGCGCCCCGTCCGGCGTCACGCCGCCCGCTGCCGTTCGCGCCAGAGCCCCCAGAAGGCGCCCACCAGCGTCCCCACCGGCCCGGTGATGAAGATGCCGAGGAGGGGCCCCTGGTTGGCGCCGGGGGCCAGTACCATCGGCCCGAAGAACCCCGCCGCGAACGAGAGCGCCCCAATCCAGAGCGCCATCCCGAACCAGCGCTCCTCCTTGTGGATCACCGGGATCGGGAGCGGCCCGTAGCGGAGCGCGATGCCGAGGAGGACCCACGGAAGGAGGACGAAGGCGAGCGCGAAGAGATCCATCGGCCGGGGCTCCGGAAGGTGGTGCCTTGAAGCTGTCCCCCTCCGCGGGGGAGGGCAAGGCGGGCCGGAGGGCGCTACATTGCGCGGGTCCCCCCTTCCGGGAGCCTGACCGATGCTGCTGGGCGTCATCGCGGCCGCGTGCGCCGCGTATGTCATCCTCCTCTACAACGGCCTGGTGCGCCTGAGGAACATGGCGCGCACCGCCTGGGCCGACATCGACGTGCAGCTCAAGCGGCGGCACGACCTGATCCCCACCCTCGTGGCCACGGTGCAGGGACACGCGGGGTACGAGCAGGGGACCCTCGAGGCGGTGGTGGCCCAGCGCGCCAGGGCGCAGGGCGCCGCCGGGCGCCAGGCGGCGGGGGAGGCGGAGGCGGCGCTGGGGGGCCAGGTGCGCCAGCTCCTCGCCATCGCCGAGGCGTATCCCGACCTCAAGGCGGGGCGGAGCTTCCTCGAGCTGCAGCGCGCGCTCACCGAGATCGAGGACCACATCCAGAACGCCCGGCGCTACTACAACGCCGTCGTGCGCGACCTCAACACGCGGCTGGAACAGTTCCCCACCAACCTCGCGGGGAAAGTGTTCGGCTTCCGGCCCGAGGAGCCGTTCGGCCTCTCCGACGCGGCCGAGGGCGCGGTGCCCGAGGTGCGGGTATGAGGCGCGCCCTGCTCCTCGCCGCGCTGCTCGCCGGCCCCGCGGCGCCTGCCGCCGCCCAGCACACCCTCGAGATCGAGCGCTTCGACGGGCGCATCGCCGTGGGGCGGGACGCGGCCATCGAGGTCACCGAACGGATCCAGGCGCGTTTCACCGGCGCCTGGAACGGCATCTACCGCAAGATCCCCCTCGAGTACCGCACCGCGCAGGGGCTCAACTGGTCGGTCCAGGTGGAGCTCCTCGGCGCCCGCGACGCCGAGGGCCACGCCCTGCGCGTGGAGACCGGGCGCGAGGGGCACTACCTCAGGTACAAGATCTGGATCCCCGGGGCGGTGGACGCCGAGCGGACCATCGAGCTGCGCTACCGGGTGCGGAACGCGCTGCGGTTCTTCGACGACCACGACGAGCTGTACTGGAACGTCACGGGCGACGAGTGGGACGTGCCGCTGGGGCTCGTCTCGGCCGAGGTGATCCTCCCCGACGCCGCCCAGGGGGTGCGCGCCACGGCGTTCAACGGCGTGTACGGAAGCTCCGCGCGCGACGCGGAGGTGGCGGTGCAGGGCACCGACATCCGCTTCACGATGCCGCGCAAGCTCGAGTACCGGGAGGGGCTCACCGTCGTGGTGGGGTGGGCGCCGGGCGTGGTGCCGCGTCCCACGCTCTGGGACAAGGTGCGCCGCGTCCTCCTGGACAACTGGCCGCTCGGCATCCCGCTCGTCGTGGTGACGCTGATGAGCCTCCTCTGGTACCGCACCGGGCGCGACCCGTCGCGGAACCCCGTGATGGTGCAGTACGAGCCGCCCAAGGAGCTGACCCCCGCGGAGGCGGGCACCGTCACCGACGAGTCGGTGGACCTGCGCGACATCACCGCGACGATCGTGGACCTGGCGGTGCGGGGGTATCTCAAGATCGAAGAGCTGCCGCGCAACGGCCTGCTCGGCTTCTTCGCGCGGCAGGACTACCGCTTCACCCGGCTCAAGGGGGAAGGGGAGTGGGAGGGGCTGGCGGCGCACGAACGCGAGGTGCTCGAGGGGATCTTCCGCGGGGCCGGGAGCGCGGAGCTCTCCGACCTCACCAACCGGTTCTACCGCCACATCCCGCCGATCCAGCAGG
>DASTRQ010000202.1:0-12708 GCA_035761145.1 Gemmatimonadales bacterium | reverse complement strand
ATCGAGAGGGCAGGGGAGAGGACGGGGGGAAAGATAGGGTGCAGGGGCGCAGGGGCGCAGTCATGCCCGGGAACACGCAGGGGCCCCGTCGCCGGAGCCCCCGCTCACTGCTCACCGATTACCGCTCACCGCTCACCGCTCACTTCGCCGCATACTCCTCCACCGGCGGGCAGGTGCAGACCAGGTTGCGGTCGCCGTAGGCGCCATCCACGCGTCCCACGGTGGGCCACACCTTGGAGGCGCGGGTGGCGGCGCTCGGGAAGGCCGCCTGCTCGCGGGGGTAGGGGCGGTCCCACGCGTCGCCCGCCACCTCGGTCAGGGTGTGGGGGGCGCGCTTGAGGATGTTCCCCTCGCGCGGCTGCCGTCCCTGTTCCACCGCGGCGATCTCCTCGCGGATGGCGATCATCGCCTCGACGAAGCGGTCGAGCTCCTCCTTCGGCTCCGACTCGGTCGGTTCCACCATCAGCGTCCCCGCCACGGGGAACGACACGGTCGGCGGGTGGAAGCTGAAGTCGATGAGCCGCTTGGCGATGTCCTCCACCTCGATCCCGGCGCTCTGCTTGAAGCCGCGGGTGTCGAGGATGCACTCGTGCGCCACCAGCCCCTTGTTGCCCGTGTAGAGGATCGGGTAGTGCGCCTTGAGCTTGTGGGCCACGTAGTTGGCGTTGAGGATGGCGATCTTGGTGGCCATCGTGACCCCCTCGCGGCCCAGCATCATCGCGTACGCCCACGAGATGGGGAGGATCGAGGCGCTCCCCCAGGGCGCGGCGCTGATGGTGCCGCACGGGTGCGCGCCGCCCACCGGCACCACCGGGTGCCCGGGCAGGAAGGGCACGAGGTGCGCGGCCACGCAGATCGGCCCCATCCCCGGGCCGCCGCCGCCGTGCGGGATGGCGAAGGTCTTGTGCAGGTTGAGGTGGCACACGTCGGCCCCGATGTCCCCCGGGCGGCAGAGCCCCACCTGGGCGTTCATGTTGGCGCCGTCCATGTACACCTGGCCGCCGTGCTCGTGCACGATGCGGCAGACCTCCTTCACCCCCGCCTCGAAGACGCCGTGGGTGGAGGGGTAGGTGATCATCAGCGCGCCGAGCTTGTCGCGGTGCTCGGCCGCCTTGGCCGTGAGGTCGTCGAGGTCCACCTCGCCCTGGGCGGTGCTCTTCACCACCACGACCTCGAACCCCGCCATCACGGCGCTCGCCGGATTGGTGCCGTGCGCGCTCGAGGGGATGAGGCACACGGTGCGGTGCCCCTCGCCGCGGTGGCGGTGGTACGCGCGGATCACCATCAGCCCCGCGAACTCCCCCTGCGACCCGGCGTTGGGCTGCAGCGAGGTGCCGGCGAAGCCGGTGATCTCCTCGAGCGTGGCCGAGAGCTGGCGGAAGAGGGTCTGGTAGCCGGCGGTCTGGTCGGCGGGGGCGAAGGGGTGCACCCCGTTGAACTCGGGCCAGCTGATCCCCATCATCTCGCTCGTGGCGTTGAGCTTCATCGTGCAGCTGCCGAGCGGGATCATCGCGGCGGTGAGGCTCAGGTCCTTGGCCTCGAGCGCCTTGATGTAGCGGAGCATCGCGGTCTCGCTGCGGTGCCGGTGGAACACCGGGTGGCTGCAGAACACCGACGTGCGCGCGAGCGCCTTCGGGATGGCCGAGCCCGCGGCGGCCGGCTCGGGCAGCATCATCGGGAGCGCCTGGTCGAGCGAGAAGACCCCCATCAGGTCGGCGATCTCGCCGAGCCCGGTGGTCTCGTCCACGCTCAGGGTGAGCCGGGTGGGGGAGAGCTCGCGCAGGTTGATGCGGCGCGCGCGCGCGGCGTCGAGGAGGCGCGGGCGGGCCCACGGCTCCACCTCGACGCAGACGGTGTCGAAGAAGTGCTCGTGCACCACGCGGTAGCCCAGGCGCCGGAGGCCGCCCGCCAGCAGCCGGGCGCGCTCGTGCACCCGGCGGGCGATGCGGGTGAGCCCCTCGGGGCCGTGATACACCGCGTACATCGAGGCCATCACCGCGAGGAGCACCTGCGCGGTGCAGACGTTGCTCGTGGCCTTCTCGCGGCGGATGTGCTGCTCGCGGGTCTGCAGCGCCATCCGGAGCGCGGGGCGCCCCTGGGCGTCCTTGGACACCCCGATGATGCGCCCCGGCATCAGCCGCTTGTACTGGTCGTGGCAGCTGAAGAACGCCGCGTGCGGGCCCCCGAAACCGAGCGGCACGCCGAAGCGCTGGCTGTTGCCCACCGCGATGTCGGCGCCCCACTCCCCCGGCGCCTTGAGCAGCGTGAGCGCCAGCAGGTCGGTGGCCACGATGGTGAGCGCGCCGGCGGCCTTGGCCTTGGCGGCGAGCGCCGCGAAGTCGCGCACCCGCCCGTCGGTGGCGGGGTACTGCAGCAGGCAGCCGATGGTGCGCCCGTCGAACGCGAAGGCGTCGGGGTCGGCCACCACGGTCTCGACCCCGCGCGCCTCCGCGCGGGTCTGCACCACCGCGATGGTCTGCGGGTGGCAGTGCTGGTCGATCAGGAACACCGGGTGCGCCCCGCGGTTGGTCGCCGCGAGCGCGAGCGCCATCGCCTCGGCCGCCGCGGTCCCCTCGTCCAGCAGCGACGCCCCCGCCACCGGGAGCCCGGTGAGGTCGGCCACCATCGTCTGGAAGTTGAGCAGCGCCTCGAGCCGGCCCTGGGCGATCTCGGCCTGGTACGGCGTGTAGGCGGTGTACCAGCCGGGGTTCTCGAGGATGTTCCGCTGGATCACCTGCGGCACGAAGGTGCCGTAGTACCCCATCCCGAGGTACGACGTGTACACCTGGTTCTGCTGGGCGATGCTCCGCAGCGCGCGGAGCGCCTCGCGCTCGGTGCGCGCGGGGGGGAGGTCGAGCGGGCGGCCCAGCCGGATCGCCGGCGGCACCACCGCGTCGATGAAGGCGTCGAGCGTGGGGTAGCCGAGCTCGGTCACCATCGCCTGGATCTCGTCGGCGCGGGGGCCGAGGTGGCGGGCGGTGAACTCGTCGGCGCCGTCCTGGGCGAGGCCGAGGGCGTGGGGGCCGGTGGGCGCGGACTGCGAGGTCGTGGTGGCCATGGTCGTCGGGTCAGGGAAGGCGCGCGCCCCGAGGAGCCGGGGGCTCCGCGGGGCGTGGGCCAGCGTGTCGGGTCATGCGGCGCGGCGTCAGCCGCCGATGTGCTTCGTGTAGTCGGCGCTCGAGAGCAGCCCCGTCAGGGCCGCCGCGTCCACCTTGAGCGTGATCATCCACCCCGCGCCGTAGGGGTCGCGGTTGATCACCGCGGGGTCGGCCTCGAGCCCGCCGTTCACCGCCACCACCGTGCCCGCCACCGGGCAGTAGAGCTCGCTCACCGCCTTCACCGCCTCGATGGTGCCGAAGGCGGCGTGCGCGGCGAAGGTCTCCCCCGGCTTGGGGAGATTCACGAAGACGATGTCGCCGAGCTCGCCCTGGGCGTAGTCGGTGACACCCACCTTCACGACGCCGGCCTCGGCGGTCTTGGCGACGTACTCGTGGTCCTTGGTATAGAGCAGATCGGCGGGGACGTTCGACACGGGCACCTCGGGTGGAAGTCGGTCGCGGGACAGGGCCGGAAAGTAGCCCTCCCGGGGGAGGGACTCAAGGATGCCGGGCGGCCCGCCGCTCCAGCTCCGCCCACGCGGCGCCGGCCGCGGCGTCGAGGTCGTCCAGCGTGCCGGCGTTCTCGATCACCAGGTCGGCGCGCTCCCGCTTCACCTCGGCGGGGATCTGGGCGCGGAGCATCCGCTCCGCCTCCTCGGGGGCCAGGTGGCGGAGCTCCACCAGCCGCCGGCGCCGCTCCCCCTCGGGGGCGTCCACCAGCACCACCAGGTCGAAGGCCGCGGGGTCGGCCGCCTCGAAGAGGAGGGGGATGTCGTTGACCACGATCCGGTCCCCCCGCGCCCGCGCCTCGGCCATCAGCGCCTCGCGCCGCCGCCGCACCGCCGGGTGCACGATCCCGTTGAGCGCCGCCAGCGCCTCGTCATCCCCCATCACCCGCCCCCGGAGCGCCGCGCGGTCCAGGCTCCCGTCGGCGTGCAGCACCTCGCGGCCGAAGCGCTGCACGATGGCGCGCAGCACCTCGGTGCCGGGGGCCTGCGCCTCGCGCGCCAGCTGGTCGGCGTCGATGACGGTGGCCCCCCACGCACGGAACCGCCGCACCACCTCCGACTTCCCGGCGGCGATGTTCCCGGTGAGGGCGACGTTCAGCATGGGGGATAAGGTAAGGGGTGAGGGGTAAGGGGTGAGGGGGCGAGGGTCGCGACCATCAGGGCAGAGGATGGGCTTGGCCTCAACAGGGAGGGACGGAGCGACGGAGGCGCGAGTACGGGCGCTGTGGTCTCAGGGCGAGATCTGGCCTGAGAGACCACAAGGGCGCGACCCGTCCCTCCGTTCTTTCGTTCCTCCCAGTTGAGGCCGAAACGATGGGCAGGTGGGATCTCCCCCAATGAACAAGGGGCCCCGACCGCGGAGCCCCCTCACCCCTCACTCCTCACCCGTCACCTACAACATCCGCGTCTGGTCCTCGTCCTTCCGCGGCACGCGGTGGCAGTGGCGGCAGCGGGCCTCGTAGCTCTCGCGGCCGCCGACCATGATGGTGGGGCTGTCCCAGCGCGCGGGCCGGCCGTCCACCAGCCGCTGGTTGCGGCACGCCAGCTCGCCGCACACCACGCAGATGGCGCGCAGCTTGGTGACCTCCTCGGCCACGGCCATCAGCGCGCCCATCGCGCCGAAGGGCTCGCCGCGGAAGTCGGTGTCGGTGCCCGCGAGGATCACCCGCACCCCGCGCTCGGCCAGCGCGGCGGCGACGGTGACGATGTCCTCGTCGAGGAACTGCGCCTCGTCGATGGCCACCAGCTCGGTCTCGGGGCGCACCTGGCGGAAGATCTCGGCCGCGGAGTCCACCGGCACCGCCTCCACCTCGCGGCCGTCGTGGCTCGAGACGTGGAAGAGCCCGGCGTAGCGCGCGTCGAGGTGGCTCTTGAACACCTGCACGGCGCGCCGGGCGATGAGCGCGCGGCGGATGCGGCGGATGAGCTCCTCGCTCTTGCCGCTGAACATCACGCCGGCGATCACCTCGATGGCGCCGTGGCGCGGGACGGGGGGCATCGGTCTGGGGCTCCGGGTGGGGGCGGGAGGGCCAAGCGTAACCCGGCGGTCCCGGGGGGTCAAGCGGAAACCCTTGACTCTTGCGGCTTTCCGGGCCGCATCCCCATATTGTGCCCGGGTCACGCGCCTTTCCGGGTGGTGGGGCCCCCGCACACAGGACCCTCCGGCCCGGACGAGCCGCGGCCGTGCAGGTCATCGTTCCCCCTCACAAGGAGCAGCACGTGAACAAGATGGAGATGGTGGAGGCCGTCGCGAAGGCGCTCGACACCTCCAAGGCGCAGGCCGCCGGCATCGTCGATACCTTCTTCGGCGACAAGGGCGTCATCGCCTCGGCGCTCAAGAAGGGCGACGAGGTCGCGATCACCGGCTTCGGGTCGTTCAAGGTCCGCAAGCGCGCCGCCCGCACCGGCCGCAACCCCCAGACCGGCAAGACCATCAAGATCGCCGCGTCGAAGGTCCCCGCGTTCAAGGCGGGCAAGGGCCTCAAGGACATCGTCAACAAGCGCTGAGGCGGTACCGCAGGACGCCGCGCGCCCCGGCGCGCTGCTACACGGGCCACCCCGCTGGGTGGCCCGTCGGCGTTCCGGGACCTTACATCCGCGGCTTCCGCGGTCCCCGGTCGGGGCGCCCGCCCCGAGGGCCCCCGCGCGCCACGCCACGCGGTGCCCCCTCGCCCCCCTCCCGGGGACGGTCGGCCCGCGCGATGATCCGCCGCCGCTTGAGCGTCTTCCCCGTCACCTGCTCGGCCACCGGGCCCACCTCCGCCGCCGGGAGCTCCACCAGCGTGAAGCGGTCGCGGATCTCGATCTTCCCGACCTTGGCCTTGTCGAGCTTCACCTCGTTGAGCAGGAGCCCCATCACGTCCTTGGCCTGCAGGCCGTCGGTCTCCCCGATCCCCATCCACATCTTCGCGGTGGCCTGTGGCGCCGCCGCCACAGCGGCCGCCGCCGCCGCGGCCGCGACCGGCGCCGCCGCGGCGCTCCAGAGCTCGTACAGCGCGGCCGCCACCAGGGTCGGGTCCTGCCGCTCGAAGAGCGGCGCCAGCGCCAGGAGCCCCGCCGTGGGGGTCCCGGCGCCCAGCCGCGCGGTGATCTCGCCGCGGCGGCGCGCCGCGTCGGTGCGCGCGGCGTCGGCCGCGTCGGCCAGGCGGAGGGGGCGCCGCCCCGCGAGCGTCCGCGCCGCCCACGGCTCGGCCTGCGGCGGCACGAACAGCACCACCTCGCCGGCCGCCAGGAGCTGGGTCAGCTGGGCGCGGGTGGGGAGGTCCCACGCGATCACCACCGCGGCCGCGGGCGCCTCGCCCGTCACCACGAGCACGTCGGCCTCGACCAGCGCCTCCCGTGCCTCCACGGCCCCCATCGCGTCGAGCGCCCAGACGGCGGCGCTCGCGGGGTCGAGCGTCTCGAGCACCGCGCCCACCGCGCGCGCGCGCGCTCCCTCCGCCACCGCCACGGTGCGCACCGGACCGAGCGGCGGGAGGGCGGGCTCATCGTGCCCCGGCACGCCGAAGGTCACCGCCTTGCGGGCGTAGCGCTCCACCAGCCCCGCCACCGCGGCGGCGTCGGCGGTGAGGACCGCGCGCTGCGCCTCCTTGGGGAGGTCGGTCATCAGCGCGCTGAGCGGCCGCTCCGCCTCCGCCCAGAGCTCGGGCCAGGCGAGCACGACGGCGCGGAGCGCGTCCACCTTGAGGGTGGCGCGCTGCTGCAGCTGCGCGGCGGTGTCGGGAGTGGTGAGGAGGAGGTCGATCGTGCCCGCGGCGAGGTGCCGCGCCGCCCGGGCAGGGGCCTCGCCGGCGTGGAGCCGGAGGCCGGCCGCCTGCGCGAGGGGGGAGAGCACCCGCGCCCAGGCGCCGAGGGCACCGGTCGGGACGAGGACGAGGCCGCGGAGCCCCGCCCCCTCGGTGAGGGCGTGGCACACCCCCGCGAGGAGCGGGAGCGCGTGCGCCGCCGACGGCGGCGTCACCACCACGAGGTTGTTGCCCCGCGCGGCCACGGGAAGGACCTCCTTCACCTCGGCCTGCTCCAGGGTCCACCCCAACGACTCCATATGGGACGCCATCCCGGCGCCCACCAGCGATCCCAGTCCCGACACGATGCCCTCGGTTGTCAAAGATGTTCCGTGCCCGCGTGGTGCGGGGGGCCAAACATAGACGGCAGGGCACTCGGGCGGCAAGCAGCTCCCCCCTCGCCGCCTCGCCGTCCCCGTTGACACCACCCGGCCATCCACGGACTTTTCCGCATCCCCAGCCCCGTCCCGATGCCCGAACTGCTCAGCGCCAATCTCAACTTCCTCAAGGCCAGCGAGACGGTCGCCATCAGCGCGGCCTGCAAGGCGCGTCGCGCGGCCGGTGAGGACGTCTTCGACCTGAGCATCGGCGAGCCCGATTTCGACACTCCCGCGGTGGTCGCGGAGGCGGGGATCGAGGCCATCCGCAAGGGGTACACGAAGTATCCCCCCAACATCGGCACGCTCGAGCTCCGCTCGGCCATCGCCACGAACCTCTCCCTCCTCTCGGGGGGGCGGCCCGTCAACGCCGACCGCATCATCGTGAGCAGCGGCTCCAAGCAGGCGATCTTCAACGCCTGTTTCTCGCTCTTCGGGCCGCAGGACAAGGTGCTCATCCCGGGGCCGGCGTGGGTGAGCTACCCGCAGATCGTGCACCTGGCGCGCGCCACGCCGGTGCCGGTGCCGGGCGATCCCGAGTGGGGGCTCAAGGTCGGCGTGCAGGACCTCCAGAAGAAGTACGACAAGCTGGTGCGCGGGCTCATCCTCTGCAGCCCCTGCAACCCGACCGGCGCGGTGTACACGCTGGCCGAGCTCAAGGCCATCGCGCAGTGGGCGCACGAGCGCCAGGTGTGGATCATCGCCGACGAGATCTACCGCCGCATCCACTACGGCCCGGGGCCGGCGCCCTCGTTCCTCGACCTCCCCGACGAGCTGCTCGAGCGCGTGGTCGTGGTCACCGGCGCCAGCAAGGCGTACGCGATGACGGGGTGGCGCATCGGCTGCGCCCTCGTCCCCGCGCACCTGCACAAGGCGATGGCGGCGCTGCAGTCGCACACCACCACCGGCGCCAACCATCCCGCGATGGTCGCCGCCACCACGGCGTACGCCGACCCGCGCGTGGAGCAGGACGTCCTCCGGATGGTCGAGGGGTTCCGCCGCCGGCGCGACACGGTGGTGGAGCGCTTCCGCCGCGAAGCCCCGGGCGTGGAGTTCGTCGAGCCGCTGGGCGCGTTCTACTTCTTCTTCCGGGTGGACGGCCTTGCCACCGGGGCGATCTCCGGGGGGCAGGCCTTCTGCGACGCCCTGATGGCGGAGGAGGGGGTGGCCCTCGTGCCCGGCGCCGCCTTCGGCGACGACCGCTGGGTGCGGATGTCCTACGCCGTCTCCGACAAGGAGCTGGGGCTCGCGCTCGACCGCGTGCTCCGCTTCATCGCCAAGCTCACCGCCCAGCACGCGGCCTGACCGATGAACCTCGACGCCCGCATCGAAGCGCTCGACGGCCCCCTCCCCACCATCCGCTGGACGTGGGACGACGAGACCGACATCCTCGGCGGCTCGATGGCCGGCGCCCGGAAGGGCGGGGGGCTCACCGGCACCGTCGAGCTCACCGACGACGAGGGCTCCGTGGCCGTCGTGGACGTCGCCAACGGACGCATCCAGGGGATCGACATCGTCGTCTGGCCCGAGGTCACCGAGATCCCGGAGCTCGTCGCCCCCGAGGCCGCGCGCGACGGGATCGTGATGCTCCCCCCGCGCCCCAGCCAGCCCGGGATCGCCGCGGTCGAGGTGGACACCACCCTCTCCGTCTCCGCCAACCCCCGGCACGACACGCTCCACCTGCGCATCGGCACCAAGCGCCAGGTCGAGGTGGTGCGCGTCGCCGACCGCCTCCTCGTCGAGGTGGACGCCAAGGGGCGCCTCGCCGGCTTCTGGCTCCTCGCGGTGCCGTTCGGTCCCGACGGCGAAGAGCTCTGACCGCGCCCCACCGCGCCGCGCCCGCCCCGACGTTCAGCGAGCTTCGCCGGGCGCTCGGCCGCGCCGGCCTGGCGCCCGCCGCCGGCCTCCCCGAGGCGAGCGGCGGCCGCACCGAGCAGGCCACGATCCAGGAGGCCACCCTCGTCGAGGGGACGCGGCTCGCCGCGCACCCCCTCGGCGCCGCCGCGCCCTGGCCCGCCCCGGTGGGCTTCCTCGACGGCGTCCAGCGCTGGGAGGTGGTGGCCTACGCCGGCGTCTCCCCCGTCGTGGTGGCGCAGGTGGCCGCCGCGGTGCGGCTCCGGACCGAGCGGCGCTTCTCGACCGCGGCCGAGGCGCGGCGCAAGGTCGTCATCGCGCGCCCCGAGGCGCTCGCGGCGGCGGGCCCCGCGCTCGACGGGTGGGAGACGCTCGCCCTCCCCACCGACGAGCCGCCGCACCCCGTGGGCGACCTCGTCACCGCCCGCGCGGCGGTGGAGCAGGCGCGCGCCGAGTGCGAGCGCGCCGCGGGGCGGGCCTTCCGCCGCGCGCACGACCACTGGCTCCTCGTGGACGGCTCGCTCACCGAGTCCCCCGACTGGGCCGCCGACCCCCGGATGCTCGGCGTCATCAAGAGCCACGCGTCGCTCCCCTTCGGCGGCACCGACCTCGAGCGGTGGCTCCGCCTCCCGGCCGCCCACCGCACCAGCGTGTACGCCCCCCGGAGCCGCGCCCGCGCCCCGGTGTACGCCTGGGCGGTGCGGCTCTGGGAGTGGGAAGGGAAGGACCTGCTGCACGGCCTGATCCGCGTGGAGGCGACGGCGGACGAGCGCACGGTCGCGCAGGCGGACGACCTCTCGCGATGGCTGCTGCACGAACGCGCCCCCATCAGCACGCCGGATGCGCGGTGGGACCGGCTGCTGTACGGGATCCACGATGTGGAGCGATACTTGAAAGCGACGCTGTGATGCGCACCGACCGCCCCCAGATGGACCCGCTCCCCGGGGCCCGCTCCACATCCGTGGAGCGGGGAAGAGGGGGCGAGGGATGATCGGCCGCGTCGTCGCCACCGAGCTCAAGCCCTCGACCCCCCACCAGTTCTTCTTCTGGACGGCGCGCGAGGCCGCGGTGGGCATCGGCGCGATCGTCTGCGTCGAGGCCGAGGGGCGGTTGGTGTACGGCGTCGTGACCGACGCCTTCGCCTACGCCGACCTCGTCACCCCGATGCACGACGTCATCGGCGCCGACGGCGACCCCGCGCAGGCGGGCGCCGCGGCGAGCGCGCGCCCCGAGATCCGCCTCTGGCAGGCCGCGGTGCTGCGCCAGGTGCCCGAGGAGCCGCTCCAGCCGGTGCCGCTCGGGCCGGTGCGCGTGGCCGACGACGCCGACGTCACCGCCGCGCTCCGGATGGACGCCTACGTGCACGCCGAGCGCCCCACGCCGGTCCCGGTGGGGCTCTACGCCGCCGGCGGGCTCGAGGCGCCGATCCACCTCGACGCCGATTTCCTCCTCGGCCCCGAAGCGGCGCACCTTAACATCACCGGCGTCTCCGGCCTCGCCACCAAGACGAGCGCGGTCGAGTTCCTGGTCGCGTCGATCTTCCAGAAGTTCCCGGCGCACAAGGGATCGGTCGCCGCGGTCTGCTTCAACGTGAAGGGGCCCGACCTCTGCTTCCTCGACCAGGGCGCCGCGCTCACGGACGAGGACAAGCGCCAGTACGACCGGCTCGGCCTCGTCCCGGGGCCGTTCGAGGACGTCACCGTCTTCGCCCCGTACAAGGCCGACGGCGTCAACCTCAACACCCTCCGCACCAACGAGGCGCTGTCCGGGAACACCGAGCCGCTGGTGTGGGGGCTCCGCGAGGTGCTCGATTTCGCCGAGGTGCTGCTCAACAAGGACGACGTGGACGCCAAGGCCGACGCGTTCATCGACTTCCTGACCGACCGGATCGTGGGGAAGGAGTTCGAGGACAAGGAGCTCCGCGGCCGCCCGTTCCGGGTCGAGACCTTCGCCGACCTCGACGAGTTCTTCCGCGCCATCTTCGACAGCCTCGAGGCGCACGACCGCGACTCCTGGCGCACCCACCACGTCGCCACCATCCGGAAGATCCGGAACCGGCTCGGCAACATCAGCACCCGTGCCAAGGGGCTCGTCACCGACGACGGCACCGTGAGCGACCTGCCGTGGGGGCGCTTCCGCGATCGGAGCGTGAGCGTCATCGACGTGGCCGGCGTGGATCCGCTGGCCCAGGACCTCGTCTTCACCCGGGTGGTCTCCAAGCTGCGGGAGCACCTGGAGCGGCGCGACCTGGGGGTCGATCACGTCATCGTCTTCGTCGACGAACTCAACAAGTACGCCCCGGGGGACGGTCCCGAGACGTACGTGAAGAAGATGCTCCTCGACCTCTCGGAGCGCGGCCGCTACCTGGGGCTCGTGCTCTTCAGCGCCCAGCAGTTCCGGAGCCAGGTCCAGCGGCGGGTGGTGGGGAACTCGGGGACGAGCCTCTACGGGCGGATGGACGGCGACGAGCTCTCGATGCCGGCGTACCAGACCCTCACGCCGGCGATCAAGAGCAAGCTCGCCGGGCTGCCCAAGGGGGAGCTGATGGTGCGGCATCCCCACTTCACCCAGCCGATCTTCGTCAAGTTCCCGCGTCCCGCGGTGCTGTCGGGGCGCGACGGCGTGGAGAAGTTCCCGCCCCAGCCCGACATCCCCTTCGCCGAGGCGATGTGGCGCCAGTTGCGCACGCTCGAGCAGGGCCTGAGCCGCCAGCAGGTCGCGGAGCTCTGCGAGGGGCGCAAGGAGGGGGACGTGCGCCGCGCGGTGCACGCCGCGCGGCGGGTGCGCCCGGACAGCGTGCTCGCCTTCGTGAAAGGGGCGCTGGGGAAGGTGGTGCCCGCCGAGCAGCCGAGGCCGCGGGGCGGGGTGGGGCGGCTCAAGGGGACCGAGGATCCGTACGCGTAGGCGACGCCGCGGTCCCCCTCTCCGCACCCAGCCTCACCCCCTGTCCCCCTCTCCGCATACGCGGAGAGGGGGAACTTGCCGCACGACCTCCTCGAAGCGCTGCCGGGAGACCTCGTGGTTGGGGACCCGCACCACCCGAAGGCCGCAGGCCGCGAGCAGCTCGTCTCGCGCTTGGTCGCGGGCCTTGGTGGTAGGGTCTTCGTGTACGTCTCCGTCAAGCTCGATTGCGAGGGCGAGCTCGCGACAGAAGAAATCGAGCACGAATCCCCGGAAGGGATACTGCCGCCGGAACTTGTACCCGAGGCACCGGCGCGCCCGAAGGTGCTGCCACGCGGCGCGTTCGGCAGGCGTCGCGAGCCGACGAAGCTCTCGTGCACGGTGCATCAGCTGGCGCCGGTCCATCGGCCAAAATAGAGGCTGGCGCGGACTCCGCCGTCATCCGAAAAGCGCGCGCCTTCGGTCGGGTCGGGAGCCTGAGGGAGGTCCCCCCTCTCCGCGTATGCGGAGAGGGGGTCAGGGGGTGAGGCTGCTGATCGGGTCGGGGGCCTGAGGGAGGTCCCCCCTCTCCGCGTATGCGGAGAGGGGGGCAGGGGGTGAGGCTACTGATCGGGTCGGAGGCCTGAGGGAGGTCCCCCCTCTCCGCGTATGCGGAGAGGGGGTCAGGGGGTGAGGCCACCGCCGC
>DASTRQ010000201.1:0-4989 GCA_035761145.1 Gemmatimonadales bacterium | reverse complement strand
ACTCCACCCTCCGCGCCAAGTGGTAAGCTCGCCCCGCTCCAGGTGCAGGGTGGTGGTGGTGAGCGCGTCGAGCAGCGCCCTGTCGTGCGACACCAGCACGCCGATGCCGCGGAAGCGCCGCAGCGCGCCGACCAGCAGGTCGCGCGCGTCGGCGTCGAGATGGTCGGTCGGCTCGTCGAGCAGCAGCAGGTCGGGATCGGCGCCGAGCGCGGCCCCCACCTGCCAGCGCCGCCGCTCGCCGGGGGAGAGCGTGTCCCAGCGCGCAAGCATCGCGGGGTCGAGCCCCAGCAGTGCGCGCCAGCGGCCGGGCACCTCCGCGGCGGGAGGCGCGTCCACCGTCTGCGGGCAATACGCGGTCACCGCGTCCGCGGGATCGCGCACGACGCGGCCGCCGTCGGGGATGAGCTCCCCCGCCAGGAGGCGGAGCAGCGTGGACTTCCCGGCGCCGTTAGGGCCGACGAGGCCGGTCCACCCCGGTCCCAGATGGGCCGTGGCGCCGGTGACGACGGGCTGATGGGCGGCAAAAGCGAACGCGAGGCGCTCGAGACGCACCGATGGCATACCTGCACTCCTGGGTTCGGTCGGTCGCGCCGCCGGTCAGGGCGGCAGGGACTGGGATCGAAGACTCAGGCGTGCAGGCGCATCGGGCTCGGACCTCGCGTCGGGGTTCTTTGCTGCGGGGGACAAACTACTCGGCCGGCCCCCGCCGCGCCAGCGCGGGGGCACACCCCTTCACCACGTGAGCACCACCTTGCCGAACGTCTCGTTCCGCTCCATCGCCGCGTGGGCCTCGGCGATGCCGGTCATCGACACGGTGGCGCCCACCACGGGGCGCACCTTTCCCGCCGCGAGGAGTGGAAGCACCCGGTCGGTGAACTCGCGCATCAGCGCCGCGCGCTCGGCCAGGCTCCGCGTGCGCATCGCGGTGCCCACCACGGTGAGGCGCTGGCGCAGGATGATGTCGAGCTCCACCTGCTCCGCGCGGCTCCCCTGCAAGAAGCCGAGCAGCACCAGGCGGCCCAGCGGCGCCAGGAGCGCCAGGTTGTCGGCGAAGGCGGGGGCGCCGAGGGGGTCCACGATGACGTGCACCGGCTCGTGGATCTGCGCGCGGAAACCGGTGGCCGAGGTGTCGATCGCCACGTCGAGGCCGAGCTTCTTGAGCGCGGCGAGCTTCTCCGCGCTGCGCGAGGTGCCGAGCACCGTGGCGCCGAGCTGCTTGGCGAGCTGCACCGCGGCGGTGCCGACGCCGCTCGCCGCCGCGTGGAGGAGCACCCGCTCTCCCGCCGCGAGCCGGCCCCGCGCCACGAGCGCGTCCCATGCGGTGAGGAACGCCTCGGGCACCGCGGCGGCGGCGCTCCAGTCGAGCGCGTCGGGCACGGCGAGCGCCTCGTCCTGGTGCACCACCACGTATTCGGCGTGGCCGCCCCCTCCCACGAGGCCCATCACCCGGTCGCCGGGGCGCCAGCGCGTCACTTCGGGGCCCAGCGCCTCGACCGTGCCGGCGTACTCCAGGCCGCCGATGTCGGCGGGCCAGCCGGCGGGGGCGGGGTAGCGCCCTTTCCGCTGCAGCAGGTCGGCGCGGTTGAGCGCCGAGGCGTGGACGCGGACAAGGATCTCTCCCGTCCGCGGCGTGGGGGCGGGGCGCTCCTCGATCAGGACGGCATTGTCGCGGTAGATGGCGGCGCGCATGGGGTGAAGGTATCGAGTTGCGCGCCCAGCGCACAGCGCCTCACCCCCTGTCCCCCTCTCCACGTATGTGGAGAGGGGGTTGGGGGGTGAGGCGTCACGGGGCCCAGTGACCGCACGAGTTTCTTGCCTTACTCCCGCCAGGCCCCAGGCCCTAGGTCCAAGGCCCGATGTTCACCCACCTCCACCTCCACACCCACTTCAGCTTCGGCCAGGGGGCCTCGAGTCCCGAGGTCCTGGTCGCGGCGGCGGTGGCGCGCGGGTACTCGGCCCTCGCCTGCACCGACACCAACGGCGTGTACGGCGCGGTGGAGTTCCAGCGCGCCGCCGAGGCGGCGGGGATCCACCCCGTCCTCGGCGCGCACCTGGTGCACGGGGACGAGGAATGCGTGGTGCTGGCGGAGGATGAGCGGGGATGGGGGACGCTCTGCCGGGCGATCAGCGCGATCCACTGGGCCGGCCTCACCCCCCAGCCCCCTCTCCACATACGTGGAGAGGGGGAGCAGGTCTCTGCATCGCGTCCCCCCTCTCCGCGTATGCGGAGAGGGGGACAGGGGGTGAGGCGTTACGCAGGAGAGCTAACGCTCACGGACCTCCTCACCGACCGCCGCGGGCTCTCGCTCCTTTCCAACGACATCGCGTTCCTGGAGCGCATCGTCGCCGCCTCCGGCACCGGCGGTCTCTACGCCGAGTTGCGGCCCGGCAAGGCGCGGCACGCGGTGCTTGCCGCGGCGCGGCGGCTGGGCATCCTGCCGGTGGTGACGGGGGCGGTGATGTTCGCGCATCCGGAGGACTGGACCACGCACCGGCTCATCCTCGCGGTGGCCAACAACATCTCCCTGTCGGAGGTGGACACCCTCGCCGTCTCGCCGTCCCGCCGTCTCGCCCCCCGCGATGCCTGGCTCCGCCCCGCGGCCGAGATCGCGCGCCATTTCCCCGACGTCCCCGACGCGGTGGACCGCGCGGGGGAGCTGGCCGAGCGGTGCCGGTACCGGATCCCGTTCGGGCGGCTGGTGCCGCCCCGCGCCGCCGACGTGGATGACGCCTTCCTCCGGCTCCGCGAGCTGGCGTACGAGGGGGCCGCGCGGCGGTACGGCACCGTGGCCCCGTTCGTGCGCGACCGGCTGGAGCACGAGCTCGCCATCATCGGGCTGAAGGGGTTCGCCGACTACTTCCTCGTGGTGCACGACATCGTGCGCCACGGCCCCACGCATTGCGGCCGGGGTTCCGTGGCCAACTCGGTGGTGAGCTACTGCCTCGGCATCACCCACGTCGAGCCGCTCGGCGCGGGGCTCCTCTTCGAGCGCTTCCTCAACCCCGAGCGCAAGGACCCGCCCGACATCGACCTCGACTTCCCCTGGGACGAGCGCGACCAGGTGCTCGCGTATGTGTTCCGGAAGTACCCTCACCCGCGCGCCGCGATGGTGGCCAACCACAACACCTTCCGGCCGCGCGGCGCGCTGCGGGCGGTGGCGCTGGCCCACGGCCGCCCGCCAGGGGAGGTCACCACGGTGACGCGGCGCTTCCCCTGGTTCACCCACGAGCAGGACCTCGAGGGGATGCTGCGCGACCACCCCAACTTCACCGGGCTCGACCTGGCGCCCGGCTGGGCCGCGCTGGCCCGGGCGGCGGTGCCTCTCATCGGCGTGCCGCGGCACCTGTCGCTCCATCCGGGAGGCGTGGTGCTGGCGCCGGGGTCGCTGCACGAGTTCGTGCCTACCGAGATCGCCGCCAAGCGGCTCGACGGGCACCCCGACCTCCCGGTGCCGGTGCTCCAGTTCGAGAAGGACGGCACCGAGGACGCGGGGCTCATCAAGATCGACCTCCTCGGCAACCGCTCCCTCGCGGTGATCCGCGACGCCATCGCCGCGGTGGCGCGCCATACCGGCACGCGGATCGACTACACCGCCGACGACCCGGCGGAGGACGAGCCCACCCGGGCGCTCTTCCGCACCGGGCGCACGATGGGGGTGTTCTACACCGAGAGCCCCGCGTCGCGGCAGCTCTGCGCCAAGAGCCGCGCCGACACCTTCGACCTGCTGGTGCTCAACACGAGCATCATCCGCCCCGCGTCCAACAAGTACATCCGCCAGTACCTGGAGCGGCTGCACGGCGCGCCGTGGGAGCCGCTCCACGAGTCGCTCCGCGACCCGCTGGCCGAGACCTTCGGCATCATGGTGTACCAGGAGGACGTGGTGAACGTCTGCCACGCCTTCGCGGGGATGCCGCTCAGCGTGGGGGACGGCGTGCGCAAGGCGCTCAGCAAGAAGCGCCCCACCAAGGCCCTCGCCGCCTACGCCCAGGAGTTCGCGGCCGGCGCCGTGGCGCTGGGCCGGCCCCCCGAGGTGATCGCCAGGGTGTGGGAGATGGTGCTGAGCTTCGCGGGGTACAGCTTCTGCAAGGGGCACAGCTGCTCGTACATCAAGGTGGCCCAGCACGCCTGCTACCTGCGCGCCAATCATCCGGCGGAGTTCATCGCCGCGGTGCTCGCCAACGGGGGCGGGTTCTACCGCCCGTTCGCGTACGTGGCCGAGGCGCGGCGGATGGGGCTTCGCATCCTCCCCCCCGACATCACCGCGAGCCGGTGGGCCACCCACGGCCACGACGACTGGGTGCGGGTGGGGTTCCAGTTCGTGAACGGCCTCTCGGCCCGGGCGGCGGAGTGGCTCGGCGGCACGGCGGCACGGGAGTTCCGGTCGCTGGCAGAATTGCGCGAGCGCGCCCCGCTCGCCACCGAGGACCTGCGGACGCTCATCAAGGTCGGCGCCTGCGACACGATCGCCGGCGGGATGACCCGTCCCCAGATGCTCTGGCTCATCGACAGCGAGATCAAGGACCGGACGCCCGTTCAAGGCCGATTGGCGGTCTCTGCGTCCCTGCGTCCCTGCGCCCCTGCGCTCCCTGAGTACACCGACGACCGCCGCCGCCGGATGGAGTACGAGCTCCTCGGCTTCATCACCGACCAGCACCCGATGGCGCTTTATGCCGACCGGCTGGCGCGGATGCATACCGTCCCCGCCACCGAGCTCCATCGTCACGTGGGGCGGCGCGTGGTGGTGGCGGGGATGCTCACCACCGCCAAGCCGGTGCACACCGTGCACGACGAACCGATGGAGTTCGCCACCTTCGACGACGGGCACGACCTCATCGAGACGGTGATCTTCCCCGAGGTGTACCGCACCCGCTCGCACGTGCTCTTCGACCAGGGGCCGTTCCTGCTGCGCGGCCTCGTGACCGAGGAGTTCGGCGCGGTGTCGCTGGTCGTGGAGGGGATCGAGCGGGTGGATCGGATGCGGCGGGGTT
>DASTRQ010000200.1:0-8345 GCA_035761145.1 Gemmatimonadales bacterium | reverse complement strand
TCCCAGCTCGCGCTCCTCAAGCTCGAACTCGAGAAGCTCGCGGCGCTCGGCAGCGCCGCCCCCCTCACCCAGCACTGCACCCACATCAGGGCCGCGGCGGTCTTGGCGTCCGCGATGACCCCGTCGCGGAGCATCCGCCCCACCGCCGACCAGCGGAGCTCGTGCAAGTCCAGGAATTCGTCCGCTTCGCGCGCGCTCTCCCCCGGCACGAGCTCGGTGGCGAGATACAGGTGGATCAGCTCGTCGGTGAATCCGGGGGTGGTATAGAGCGAGGCGAGGCGTTCCATCCGGCCGGCACGGTAGCCGGTCTCCTCGGCGAGCTCGCGGTGCGCCGTGGCGGCGGGGTCCTCGTCGCCGTCGCGGCGGCCGGCGGGGATCTCCCAGAGGTCGCCCCCGGTGGCGTAGCGGTACTGGTGGATCAGCAGCACCCGCGGGTCGGCGCTCCGGGGGTCGTCGAGGAAGGGGACCACCGCGGAGGCGCCGGGATGGCGGATGATGTCGAAATCTCCCTCGCTCCCGTCCGGGAAGCGCACCCGGTCGCGGTCGAGGCGGAAGATGCGGCCCGCGAAGAGCGGGGTGGTGCGGAGCGGTGGCATGGGCTTCCCTGTGCGGGTCGGCGAGCTAGGTTCGTCAAAGATGCACCCACGCCCCTCCATCCGGAGCCCCACGATGGCGACCCGTCCGCTCGCGCTTCTCGTGCTCTCCCTCCTCGCCGCCCCGGTCCTCGCCGCGCAGGAGCTCTGGCCCCGTCCGCTCCCCGGTCGCGGCGAGGTGAGCCTCGACTGGGTGCGTCCCAGCTTCGAGGACGAGACCGGTTTCGGCTTCACCCGGGGTGTTTGGACGGCGACGGGGCGCTTCCCGGTGGATCCCCGGGGCCGGCTCGTGGTGGCGGTGCCCTATCTCACCACCGGGGCGAGCGACGTCGGCGGTGGCAGCGCCACCTTCGGGAACCCATACCTGGGCTACGAGTCGGCGGACTCCGCCGGCAAGTCGATCTTCGTCGTGGGGCTCCGGCTCCCGGCGGCGGGAAGCTCCGAGTCGGCCCCGGAGGAGATGGCCCTCATCGGGGATTACGACCGCTTCGAGCAGGCGCTCCCCAAACGGCTCGCGGTCCACGCGGAGGGGCAGGCGGAGGCGTTCCGTGGCGATGACGGTGCCACGGTCCGCTACCGTCTGGGAGCCACCTTCCTGCACTACACCGGGGAAGCCGCCGGCAACGCGAACGACTTCCTGTTCGATTACGGCCTTCGGTTCGGTCGCGACGAAGGGGACGTCGCCTTCGGCCTCTCGGTGACGGGGCGCTTCTTCCTCTCCGGGGGCGCGGGGGGGTCGCTGGCCCAGCGGACCACGCACCAGGCGGGGTTCGACGTGGCCTGGCAGGGCCCGATCCGGCCGCGGGTGGCGCTGCGGATCCCGCTCGATGCGCCGCTCAAGGGGGGCGGCTACCGCTACGCGGTGACGGTGGGGCTGACTGTGCCCGTACAGTAGCCCCGCGCGAAACCGCGACCGGCCGACGCGCGTACCGGCGCCATGCCACCCGACACCCCGCCCACCCTCGCCGTGCCGCGCACCGACGCGGAGATCCTGGCCACCTTCGAGGTGATGCAGGAGCTCCGGCCGCACCTGGTCCGGGAGCGCTATCTCGAGGACATCCACCGGCTGATGGCGGCGGAGCGCTACCAGCTCCTCGTGCTCCACGACGCCGCCGGCCCCGCCGCGGTGGCGGGGTACCGGGTGATGGAGATGCTTTACTGCGGGCGGATCCTCTCGATCGACGACCTGGTCACCGCCGGGCGGGCCCGTTCGCGCGGCTTCGGGGCCCGGCTCCTCGCCGAGCTCCGCGCGATCGCGCGGCGGGAGGGGTGCGGCGAGATCCACCTCGACTCCCGGCTCCACCGGCACGACGCGCACCGCTTCTACGCCCGGGAGGGGTTCGACCGGACCTGCTACCACTTCGCGGCGCCGGTGCCGGCGACCTGAGATCCAGCGGTCGGAGGTGACGAGCGGGGGGCCCCGGACCATCGGAGCCCCCCGCTCACCGTTCACCGCTCACCGCTCACTGCCCCACCGGTCCTCCCACCACATCGCGGACTTCCACAGGGCCAAGGCCCAGGGCCTCGATGCCGGGGCGGATCCTGGCGATGTCGCCGACGATCACGACCGTGAGGTGGTCGGGGTCGATATGGCGCCGGGCCGCGCGCTGGATGTCGGCGCGGCTCACCGCCATCACCTTGGCCACGTAGCTGTTCCACCAGGTGAAGGGGAGCCCGAAGCGGTCGAGTTCGGCCACCTGGGCGGCCACCTGGCCGGTGGTCTCGAAGTCGGCGGGGAGGCTGAGCGCGAGGTACGCGCGCGCGCGCTGCCACTCCACCGTGTCCACGAGCGAGTCGCGGATGAGGCGGATCTGCCGCACGAACTCGGCCAGCGAGCTGTCGGTGACGTCGGTGCGCACCGACGCGCTGGCGCGGAAGGGCCCGGGCACGGGGCGGAAGGCGAAGCCCGATCCGGCGCCGTAGGTCCACCCCTTGGTCTCGCGCAGTTCCTGGTTGAGGCGGGACGAGAACGAGCCGCCCAGGATCGTGTTCATCACCTGGATGGCGTAGTAATCGGGCGCGGCGCGGTCCACGCCCCCTTGCACCAGCGAGATGACCGACTGCGCGGCGCCCGGCTTGTCCACGAGGACGATGCGGGTGGCGGCGGCGGTGGCCGGGGGGAGGGCGGCCGCCGGTGCGGGGCCGCGCCGCGCCGAGCGGTCGGCGTGCCACCCGCCCAGGCGCGCCTCCAGCAGGCGCCGCGCCTGGGCCATCGTCAGGTCGCCGGCGATGACGATGGTGGTCCGGTCGGGGGTGTACTGTCGGGCGTAGAAGCCGCGCACCCGCGCGCTGTCGAGCCGCGCGGTGGCGGCGCTGTCCCCCCCGATCGGGCGGTGGTACGGATGCCCCGCGGGATAGAGCAGCGTGTTGTACACCACCGTGTTGACCGCGGCGGGCTGGTCGCGTGCGGAGATGATGTTGGCGAGCCGGAGGTCGCGCTGCTTCTGCACGTCGGCGCCGCTGAAGCGGGGCCGCAGCAGCACGTCGGCCAGGAGGTCGAGCGCCGGCTCCAGGGTGCGGGTGGGCACGGAGAGGTCGATCTCCGCGTTGTCCCAGTCCGCGCCGGTGCCGAATTCGGCGCCGAGGTAGGCGGCCTCGCTCGCGATGCCCAGGGCGTCGCGCGCGCCGGCGCCTTCGTCGAGCATCCCGGCGGTGAAGGTGGCGAGGCCCGCCTCCTCCCCGTCCATCCGGGCGCCCGCATCCCGGATCACCACGTTGACCTGCACCAGCGGGAGCTCGTGCATCTCCACGAGCCGCAGGGTGACCCCGTTGGCGAGCCGCGCCGTCTGCACCGGCGGCATCGTGAACGCCGGCGGCGGGGCGAGGGTGGGGGCGGTGGTGACCTGGGCGGCCACGCGGCCCGGGGCCAGGGCGGCGAGCGCGAGGAGCGTCGCGCCGGTCAGGAGCATCGGAGAGCGGTTCACGGCGTCACCCCCTGTCCGGCGGCGAGTTCACGCTTTCCCTCGGGCACCACGCTCAGGATCACCCGCGGGGCCTGGAGGTACTGGCGCGCCACCCGCTGCACGTCGGCCGCGGTGACGTCGCGCAGCGCCTTCAGGTCCTCGGCCAGGTAGTCGGGGGTGCCGGTGAAGTAGTAGTAGGCGTTGAGCTGGTCGGCCTTGGCGTCCACGTTCTCGAGGCCCCGGAGCCGGTCGGCCTCGAGGGCGTTCTTGGCCTGGTCGAGCTCGTGCGCGGCGGGCCCTTCGGCCACGAGGCGCGCCAGTTCCCGGTCCACGATGGCGCGGATGGTGTCGAGCGGCATCCCCGGCTTGGCGGTGGCGATCACGCTGAACTCCCCGTCGCGGAGCCGGCCGTCCTGGTAGGCGAAGGCGTTCGTGGCCACCTGGCGGTCGTACACCAGGGGCTGGGTGAGCCGGCCGTTCTTGGCGCCGGTGAGGAGGTAGGCCAGCACGTTGAGCGCCGCGTCGTCGGGGGCGTACGCCCGGGGGGTGTGCCAGTCGAGGTAGAGCCGGGGGAGCTGCACCCGGTCCTCGAGCACCACCACCGTGTCGTGCGCCAGCTGGAAGGCCGGGGTCGGCGGCCGGTCGGGCGCCGGCCCGCGCGGGATGTCGGCGAAATACCGCCGCACCAGCTGCCGCACCTCCGCCGGCGTCACGTCCCCCGCCACGACCAGCGTGGCGTTGTTCGGGGCGTAGTACATCCGGAAGAAGGCCTTCACGTCCTCCAGGCTCGCGGCCGAGAGGTCGCGCATCGAGCCGATGACGGGCCAGGAGTAGGGGTGACCGGCGGGGAAGAGCGCGCTCGGCAGGTGGTCGCGCGCCACCCCGTAGGGGGCGTTCTCCAGCCGCTCGCGGCGCTCGTTCTTCACCACGTCGCGCTGGAGGTCCACCTTGGCGCTGTCCATCGGCGGCAGGAGCCAGCCCATCCGGTCGGCCTCGAGCCAGAGCATCAGCGGCAGCGCGGTGCGCGGACCCGACTCGTAGTAGTTGGTCCGGTCCTCGGTGGTGCTGCCGTTGTTGTTGGCCCCCGCCGCCTCGAGGAGGCGGTCGAAGGTCGGGTAGGGGGCGTGCTCCGAGCCCATGAACATCAGGTGCTCGAACAGGTGCGCGAAGCCGGTGCGGCCCACCCGCTCGTCGCCGGAGCCGACGTGATACCACACGTTCACCGCCACCGTGGGCACCGAGTGGTCCTCGTGCACGATGAGGGTGAGCCCGTTGGGCAGGGTGTCGATCGTGTAGGGGAGCCGGAGCTGGGCGGCGAGGCCGGGCGGCGAGGCGACGAGCGCTCCCGCCACCAGCGCCGCGCCGAGCCACCGCGCGCCTCGGGTCTGGATCAGGGCCATCTGGACCTCAGGTCAGGGGGACAACTCAGTTGACGTACCGACCACCGAAATCGTTGCAGCCACCTATCATCACACCTCGAGCGTCTCGAGCGTCTTGAGCGCCTCGAGCGCCTCGAGCGTCTTACACGCCTCCCGCGCCTCTCACCACACCCACGCCACCGGCAGCTTGGCCCCTTCGGCCAGGAAGTAGCCCCACTCGCGCGTGCCGGTGATCGGGCTGGTGCGGGCGGGGGAGGTCCAGGCGGCGAGTCCGCGCCGCCGGGCCAGGACGCGCAGCCGGGCGAGGTGGAAGCCGTCGCTCACCAGCAGCACGTCCGCCAGTCCGTGGCCGCGCACATAGTCGCGTACCGCGTCGAGCGTACCCTCGGTGTCCTTCCCCTCGGGGACCACGACGACCGCGGAGTCGGGGACGCCCAGGGTCACGAGGTAGCGCCGTCCCACGGTGGCCTCGCTCTCGCGGTCGCCGGTGCCGATGCCGCCGGTCACGACGAGCCGCGGCGCCAGCCCCGCTTGGTACAGCAGGAGCGCCTGCTCGAGCCGGGCGCGGAGCACCGGGCTCGGCCGCCCGTTGTACTGGGCGGCCCCCAGCACCACGATGGCGGCGGCGGGGCGGCGCTGGTCTTCGCGCGCGGCGCGGACCACGAGCGCGACGCTCGTGCCGTACGCCACGCCGAGGGCGCCGGCCACGAGGGCCAGGACGGGGCGGAACCGGCGGCGCATCGCTACTGGAGGCGGAAGCTCTCCCCCATCGCGGGGAGCACCACCTCGTCCACCCCCTCGCCGCGGAGGATCTCGGCCATCGCCTGGCGCGCCGGCTCCTCGCCGTGCACCACGAAGGCGCGCTTCACCGGGCCCCCCAGGCGGCGCACCCAGGCGCGCAGCTCGCCCCGGTCGGCGTGGGCCGAGTAGCCGCCGATCGTCTCCACCTCGGCGGCGAGCGGGACCATCTCGCCGTACACCTTCACCTGGCGGTCGCCGCGCTGGATGCGATGGCCCAGCGTGTGCTCCGCCTGGAAGCCCACGAAGAGGATCAGGTTGCGGTGGTCGCCGCCGTGGTTCTTCAGGTGGTGCAGGATGCGTCCCGACTCGCACATCCCCGAGGCGGCGATGATCACCGCCGGGCCGCGGAGGGTGTTGAGCTGCTTCGAGGCCTCCACGTCGCGGGTGTAGCGCACCAACGGGAACTCGAAGATGCGCGGGGTGCGGCCCAAGAGCCGCTCGCGCCGGTCGAAGACCTCCGGGTGCATCCGGAAGACCTCGGTGGCGTCCACCGCGAGGGGGGAGTCGATGTAGATGGGGATCTCGGGGATCTGCTGCTGCCGCCAGAGTTCGTGCAGCTCGTAGACGAGCTCCTGCGTCCGCCCCACGGCGAAGGAGGGGACGAGCACCTTGCCCCCGCGCGCCGCCACGCGGCGGACGACCTCGGCCAGCTTCCCCTTGGCGTCGGGGACCGTCTCGTGGTCGCGGGTGGCGTAGGTGGACTCGATCACCAGCGTGTCGACCGGCCCGCTGGGAGGCTCCGGGTCGCGGATGATCGGGAGCCCGGGCCGGCCGATGTCCCCCGAGAAGACGAGCCGGTGCCCCGGCCCCTCGGCGAAGCGGAGGTCCACCGAGGCGCTCCCCAGGATGTGGCCGGCGTCGGTGAACTCGAAGGAGAGGTTGCGGCGCAGGTAGAGCGGGCGACGGTAGGGGAGCCCGACCATCAGTTCCTGCACCTGCAGCGCGTCGCCCTGGGTGTAGAGCGGCTGCACCGCGGGGTGGCCGTGCCGGCGGAGGAAGTCCGCGTCGCGTTCCTGGATCTCGGCCGCGTCGGCGAGCATCACGGCGCAGAGGTCGCGCGTGGCGGGGGTGGCGTACACCGGCGCGTGGAACCCCTCGCGCGCGAGGAGGGGGAGCCGCCCCGTGTGGTCGATGTGCGCGTGGGTGATGACCACCGCGTTCACCGTGCGCGGTTCCACCGAGAGGTCGCGGTTCATCCGGTCCGAGTCGGCGCGGCGCCCCTGGAAGAGCCCGGCGTCGAAGAGGAACCGCGCGCCGGCGCACTCGAGGAGGTACATCGAGCCGGTGACCTGTCCCCCCACCGCCCCGTGGAAGGTGAGCTGCATCTGGCTCATGGGCGCCTCAGGTGGTGCCGAAGAGCCGGTCGCCCGCGTCGCCCAGCCCCGGCAGGATGTAGCCCTGGGCGTTGAGCTGGCGGTCGAGCGCGGCGGCGATGATGGGGACGTCGGGGTGCGCGGCGCTGAGCGCGGCCACCCCCTCGGGCGCCGCCACCAGGCAGAGGAAGCGGATGTCCTTCGCCCCCGCCTCCTTGAGCTTCTGCACCGCGGCCACCGCGGAGCCGCCGGTGGCGAGCATCGGGTCGAGCACGAGCCACCGCGCCGCGGGGCCGGCGGGGGGGAGCTTCATGTAGTACTGGTGCGGCGCGAGGGTGTCGTGGTCGCGATAGAGCCCGATATGCCCCACGCGCGCGGTGGGGAGCAGCCGCGTGATCCCCTCGACGAGCCCGAGCCCCGCGCGCAGGATCGGCACCAGCACGATGCTCTTCCCGTCCACCTGCCGCCCCGTGGTGCGCTCGAGCGGCGTCTCGACCGTGATCTCGGTCGTCGGCACGTCGCGCGTCCCTTCGTAGGCGAGGAACATCCCCAGTTCCGCGACGAGCTCCTTGAAGTCGCGGGTGCTCGTGCCGCGGTCGCGGAGGAGCGCGATCTTGTGCTGGACGAGCGGGTGGGTAAGGACGGTGAGCTGCGAAGGGGTTGGGGAAGGCATATCTAATAGTAGGCGGCAGGGCGGCGAGCGGGCTAGGCGGCGCGGAGCCGCGGCGGGCAGGAGCGGCCCTCGGCACCACCGGTCGCTGGCTAACTCGTTGCTGCCATAGGAGTTGAGGCCTCAGCGGAGGTTCCTGCCGCCGCCTTGCCGGCCCGGCCCCGCTCATCTATTATTCCCGCCCTTCCGAGGCTAGGTAGCTCAGTTGGTAGAGCAGGGGACTGAAAATCCCCGTGTCGGGGGTTCGATTCCCTCCCTAGCCATTTTGAAGTCGTAAGGCGCGTGAGACGCTCGAGGCGCGAGAGTGGGCCCCGAATGGGATCCGCTTTCGCGCCTTCTGCTCCTTGCGCGCCTCCCACCTCCCCCCGAGGCTAGGTAGCTCAGTTGGTAGAGCAGGGGCCTGAAAATCCCCGTGTCGGGGGTTCGATTCCCTCCCTAGCCAGTTAGAAGTCGTAAGGCGCGTGAGGCGCTCGAGGCGCGAGAGTGGTCCCCGAATGGGATCCGCTTTCGCGCCTCCCGCTCCTTGCGCGCCTCCCACCTCCCCTGTCGCACCTCCCCCGTTCCTGTCGCGTTGCCGCCACAGCGCCCGGCCCCCCGTGCCGCGTTCCGCCGCACCCGCCCGGCAATCTTCTTGCGGTAGGGAGGGGGTATGGTCACCTGGGACTTCTCCGAGGGGCTCGAGGCCG
>DASTRQ010000199.1:0-20061 GCA_035761145.1 Gemmatimonadales bacterium | reverse complement strand
TCCGCGCCACGGCGTGCTTCTCCATGTATTCCGACATGTCGAGCCGCACCATCGCGCGCTCGTCGTCGAAGAGGAACTCGGCCAGCGCCTTGGCGGTCTCGGTCTTGCCGACCCCCGTGGGGCCCAGGAAGATGAACGACCCCGTGGGCCGGTGCGGGTCCTGGAGGCCGGCGCGGCTCCGGCGCACGGCGTTGGCCACCGCGGTCACGGCGGCCTCCTGGCCCACCACGCGGCGCGCCAGCTCGTGCTCCAGCTTGGTGAGCCGCTCGCGGTCGCTCTCGAGCATCTTGGCCACCGGGATGCCCGTCCACTTGGCCACGATCTCGGCCACGTCCTCCGCGCCCACCTCCTCCTTGAGGTAGCGGGCGCCCTGCTGCACCTCGGCCAGGCGCGCCTCGTCGGCGTGGAGGGCGCGCTCGAGCTCGGGGATCCGGCCGTAGCGGAGCTCCGCGGCGCGCTGAAGGTCGCCCGTGCGGGTGGCGGCGTCGGCCTGCTGGCGGAGCTGCTCCAGCTCCTCCTTGCGGCCCCGCATCCCCTGGATCGCCTCCTTCTCCGCCTGCCACTGCGCCTTCATCCCCGCGCTCTTCTCCTTGAGCCCGGCCAGCTCCTGCTCCAGCGCCTGGCGGCGCTCCTTCCCCGAGCGGTCGGTCTCCTTGAGGAGCGCCTGCCGCTCGATCTCGAGCTGGGTGACGCGCCGCTCCACCTCGTCGATCTCCTGCGGCAGCGAGTCGATCTCGATGCGGAGCCGGCTCGCCGCCTCGTCCACGAGGTCGATGGCCTTGTCCGGGAGGAACCGGTCGCCGATGTAGCGGTCGGAGAGCGTCGCCGCGGCCACCAGCGCGTCGTCAGTGATGCGCACGCCGTGGTGCACCTCGTAGCGCTCCTTGAGCCCCCGCAGGATGGCGATGGTATCGGCCACGCTCGGCTCGCCCACGAGCACCGGCTGGAAGCGGCGCTCGAGCGCGGGGTCCTTCTCGATGTTCTGGCGGTACTCGTCGAGCGTGGTGGCGCCCACCACGTGCAGCTCCCCGCGGGCCAGGGCGGGCTTGAGCATGTTGCCCGCGTCCACCGCCCCCTCCGCCTTCCCCGCCCCGACGATGGTGTGCAGCTCGTCGATGAAGACGACGTAGCGCCCCTCGGCCGCGGTGAGCTCCTTGATGACCGACTTGAGCCGCTCCTCGAACTCGCCGCGGTACTTGGCGCCGGCCAGCAGCTGGCCGATGTCGAGCGACACCAGGTCGCGGCCGCGGAGCGACTCGGGCACGTCGCCGTGCACGATGCGCTGGGCCAGCCCCTCGACGATGGCGGTCTTGCCGACGCCCGGCTCGCCGATGAGCACCGGATTGTTCTTGGTGCGGCGCGACAGCACCTGGATGACGCGACGGATCTCCTCGTCCCGGCCGATGACGGGATCGAGCTTCCCGCTCCGCGCGGCGGCAGTGAGGTTGCGGGTGTAGCGCTCCAGCGCCTGGTACTTCTCCTCCGGCGCCTGGTCGGTGACCCGGTGCGAGCCGCGCACCGCCGCCATCGCCGTGCGGAGGTCCCCCGCCGACACGCCGGCGGCGCTCAGGAGCCCCTTGGCCGCCGTGCCCGGGGTGTCGGCCAGACCGATGAGCAGGTGCTCGGTGGCCACGTAGGCGTCCCCGAGCGCGCCCGCCTCCTGCTCCGCGCGGTCGAACGCGGCGTTGAGCTCGCGCGACAGCGTCGGCTCCGCGCCACCCCCCTCCTGCCGGGGAAAACGGCCGATCTCCCGCTCCACCTGGGCGCCGAGCTGGGCCACGTCCACCCCCGCCTTCTGGAGGAGCGGGCGCACCACCCCCTCCTCCTGTCCCAGCAACACCTTGAGCAGGTGGGCGTCGTTGGCGACGGGATTGCCGCGCGTCCTGGCGTCGGCCAGCGCGTCGCGGAAGGCCTCCTGGGCCTTGAGGGTCAGTCGTTCAGGGCGAATGGCCATGGTGATCCGTGCCTAGGGCCTTGGGCCTAGGAAGTCGGGGTCGAATGCTCGTTCAATAGTGCCAACTCCGGTCGGGGGTAGCAACCGCCGTGCCGGGTTGGGGTGCCGGAATGGCAGGGGGGCGGGGGCGCTGGTGCCTCTTGCTGAGGGATCGGAAGTCCGAAGTTCGAGGTCTGAGCTCCGGGGTGAAAAGGCCGAGGTCCGAAGTGCGAAGTCCGGGGTGTGAGGTGGCACGATGCCTACCTCACCTCGGACCACGGACTTCGGACCTCGCACTTCGGACCCCTGAACCTCACACCTCCCCCACCACCCCTACTCCGGCCTCCGCACGATCATCTTCCGCGTGTAGCGCACCCCATCGACCGTGAGCTGGCTGTAATACACCCCCGGTGCGGGATCGGCGCGCCCGTCGAGGGTGCGGCCGTCCCAGAGGGCCACGTGCTCACCGCACGGAAGATGGATGTTCTCGAGGACCTCTCCTTTCGAGCTCTGCAACACGGGGATGGCGACGACCTGCACGAGCACGTTGTACACCTTCAGGCTGACAAGGGGCTGGTGTCCGTCGGTGCACTCCTCGGGGTGGATCGTGAAGGGGATCAGCGTTGCCGGATAGAACGGGTTCGGGGAGTTCTCCTTGAGCTCCGCGCTCGGTCGCTGGGCGGGGGGCCGGGGTGGCGGCCGGTGCTGCTGGGCCGCGGCCGGGGGCCCCACCGCGCAGCAGAGCGCGGCGGCCCAGGTGAGCCAGGGAGGGGCGCGGAGGGTGCGAATGGCGGCGCGCGTCATTGTGGGCAACATCAGGGCGGCGCTGGGTGGTGTCAAGCAGGAGGGGAGACGAGGACGCGCCCCTCCCCCACACGCCGGGTGATCCGGGCGGAGTCCGCCCATTCGAGCAGGGGGATGAGGAACTTCCGGGTGAGCCCGGTGCGCTCCCGGAGCGCCGCGACCCCCACCTCCCCGCCGGCGGAAGCCGCCACCTCGCGCAGGACGGCGACGAACCGTTCGATGGCCCCCTGCTCCACGAACCAGTCGCGCTGGACCTGCACCACCCGTCCAGCCTTGGCAGCCAGCTGGAGCGCGGCGAGCACCTCCCTGCGCCCCGTGCGGCGCTCGAGCTCCGCGACCGGTGGGGCCTGCCACCCCTCGGCGGCCAGGAGTGCCACCAGCGCTTCCACCGCAGCATCGCCACCGGCCACCCGCGGGCGGTGGTCCGGCGCGCGGACCTCCCCTCCCTCCGCCACCAGCCGCCCCCCAGCGACGAGCCGTTCGACGATCTCGGCGGCCAGGAAGGGCGACCGGAGCCCCTGCCGCAGGGCCGCCACCCCGGGCCCCACCCGGCTCGGCTCGCGGGCGTGCTCCGCCGCGACCCATTCGAGCGCGCGCGCCTCGAGCGCCGCGACCCGCTCCGCCGCGACCGCCCGGCCGGCGAGCACCACGCATCCGGCCTCGGCGAGCTGTCGCCGCACCTCGTCCTCGGGCAGGCCGGCAAGCACCGGGAGAGAGCCGACCTCCACCCCCTCGCGTCGGCGGGCGACGAGCGCGCGGAGCTGTGCGGTGCCCCCCTGCGCCAGCCCGTCCTCCAGAGCGGCGCGCCTCGGGGGGTCGGGATCCACCACCCTTCCTCCGCCGATGGTCGTCACCGGGCTGAAGGATCGGAGCACGAGGCGGTCTCCCCCGCGCGCCACTCCGGGGCGTTCGAGCACCAGCCGCACCAGGCCGGCGCCCCCCGGCGCGATCGGTGCCGGGGCCTGCACCCGCGCCATCAGTTCCGCGGTACCGACGTGCACCCGCACCCGCGTTCCGGATGAAAGTTGGCGCGGTGCGGCGGCATCGAGCGATACGGAGGCGTCCCAGGCGCCGCTCTCGCGCCAGGGGGCCCCGGCGTGCACGAGCAGGTCGCCCCGCTCCACCGCCGCGCGTTCCACCCCGGCAAGCCCCACCGCGAGCCGCGCACCCACGGTGCTCCGCTCCACCGGGCGGCCGTGGGCTTCAAGGCTGCGCACCCGCGACTCCACGCCCGAGGGGAGGAGCCGCACGGCGTCGCCCACGTGCAGGACGCCGCTCCATACCGTGCCGGTGAGCACCGTGCCGGTGCCGGCCACGGTGAAGGCGCGGTCCACCGGCATCCGGAACAGGTCGTGCTCACCGGCCGCCGCCGCGTCGCCGAGCGCGGCGACGATCCGTGCGCGGAGCGCGTCGATCCCCGCGCCGGTGCGGGCCGAGACCGTGGCCGGGGGGCCGAACGGCACCGGCGAACGTGCCAGTCGCGCGGTGAGCTCCTCGCGCACCAGCTCGAGCCAGTCGGGCTCGACCAGGTCGGTCTTGGTGATGACCGGGATCGCGGCCGGCACCGCGAGCGCCTCGAGCACGGCGAGGTGCTCCCACGTCTGCGGCTTGGGGCCGTCGTCGGCCGCCACGACGAGGAGGGCCAGGCGGATCCCCGAGGCGCCCGCCACCATCGTGCGGACGAGGTCCTCGTGCCCCGGCACGTCGATGACCCCCGCCACCCGGCCATCGGGAAGGGGGAGCGGGGCAAAGTGGAGGTCGAGCGTGATCCCGCGGCGCCGTTCCTCGGCCAGGGGGTCGAGCCGGCGGCCAGTGAGCGCCTCGACGAGGAGGGTCTTGCCGTGGTCGATGTGACCGGCGGTGCCGACGATCACGCGGTCTCGCGGGCGGGATCCTGCCAGTACTCGAGGGCCGGGAGCGGCGCCCCTTCACCCAGGTGCTCGCGCACCCAGCGCGCCAGGAGGCGCCGGTGGGCGGCGGCGTGCTTCGGCTCGAGGGGGTGCAGCTCGCCGACCCCGGTGACGAGGCGGCGGAGATCGGCCGCATCCTCGGGACCGAGCCGGCTCACGGGGAGACCGGTGGCATCGCGCGCGCAGAGGGCCCCGCCATCCCGCGGGCTGAAGGCGACCCCTGCCGCGAGCGAGAGGGGCGCGCCGCACTTGGCGCAATGATCGAGCGCCGGGGCGAAGCCGAGCACCCCGACCAGCCGCCAGAGCATCCGGAGGGCGATCACGTCCACCGCATCGCCGGGGGCGAGGGTGAGCGCGTCGAGCGCGTCGCGCAGGGCGTCGTAGGCCTCGGGCTGCGCCACCGGGGCGCCGCAGCGGAGCATCACCTCGGCCAGGGCGTTGGCGGCGGCGTAGCGCGGCAGGTCGCCGGCGAGCTCCACGCGCAGGCGCGTCAGGTCGAAGGCGCCGAGGGTCTGGAGCTCGCGCCCTTCCTTGAGGTAGAGCTGGGCGGTGCCCTCGCTCAGCACCTGCAGCGCGGCCCCGAAGCGGCTCCGCGGCCGGAGCGCCCCCTTGGCGATGGCGCTCTGCACCCCGAGGTCGCGGGTGGCCAGGCGGACGATCTTCGAGGTGTCGCCGTAGCGGAGCGTGGCGAGGACGAGCGCGGGGGTGGCGACCGGGGCCACGGACCTAGGGGGCGTTCGGAATGGTGGCGACCACGGCGGCGAGGGCGCACTCCGCGAGGGGGATGGTCCCCTGCTCCACCAGGTCGCTCCGGAGGATGTGCGCCTGCGCGCCCGCGGCCCCGGAGCACGGTCCCGCGCTCAGGGCGTAGATCCGTCCCGCGGCGTCGGTGGCGACGGCGCTGTTCTGGGCGATGGCCACCCCTTCCCCCGCGCCCCGGAGAAGCTCCCGCGCGTGGGTGTCGAAGACCATCAACCCCTCCGAGCGGCTCGCGACGTACAGGAGCTCGCCCGCGGTGGCCACGCCGCCGGGGCTGTTGCCGAAGCCGCCGAAGTTGGCGAGTTCCTCGCGCGTCACCGGATTCACGATGGAGAGCCGCCCTTCGCCGCTGGCCGACTTGCCGACGTTCATCACGTACAGGAGTCCGTCGGCCCCCACGGCGGCGTAGCGTGCGTTGCCGGGACCGGGGAGAGGGATGGAGTCCACCCCGGTGGCCACCCGGGCGTTGGTGACCGGGTCGATCACGAGGAGATAGCTCGCCCCGGTCGGCTCGAAGCTCCCGTCCAGCGCGCCGTCGAGCACGAAGAGCTTGCCGCGGGTGAACACCAGGGCACGCGGCTGGCCGCCCACGGTCACCGCTGCCGTGTCTCCCGTGAGGTAGTTGACCCGGGTGACGGTCCCGAGCCCCGGATCGGCGACGTAGCCGATGCTGTCGTCCACGATGGCGGCCCCGGTGGCGCCCGACCCCGCGGCGAGGGAGATCGTGCGCAGCACGGTCCCCGCGGCGAGGTCCACCACCGCCACGGCGTCGGCCCCTCCGAGCGGCACCAGGGCGATCCCCGCCCGGGCCGCCACCGACACCGGCGTCGCCCCCACCGCGCCCAGCGCGACGTCGGTGCCGGTGTTGGGCGCGGCGGTGGGGATGATGCTCAGCTGGTCGGCGGTGCTGTCCACCACCAGGAGCACCTCTTCCGGCGGCGGGGGGAACGGCGCGGTCTCGGCGCACGCCGCCAGGGCGCAGGCGGCCACCACCACGGTCAGGCGCTGGAAGGACATGCCTTCAACTTAGCAGGAGATCGCAGAAGGCGAATCTCCCGTCACGCAGCACCACCTCCCCGGTGCGGAGCGGGAGCGGCGCACGGAAGACGGGGCCGGCGTGGACGCAGGTGTGGAACTCCCCCCGCTCGCCGCAGGGGTCCGCACCCGCGGGCAGTTCGGCGAGGAGCGCCGCGTCGTACCGCCGGCCGGCGAAGCGGGCGTCGAGCTGGGTGGTGTCCACGCAGCAGAGGGTGGTCTCGAACCCGAGGGCGATGAGCTCCCGGGCGAGCTCCGCCGTGTCCCTGCCCCAGAGGGGGAAGCGCGCCTGCCACCCCGCCGCCCGCAGTCGTTCCTCCCGGTAGGCGCGCACATCCTCGAGGAAGAGGTCGCCGAAGGCCACCGTCTCGAGCCAGGGCCACCGGGCGGCGAGCCGATCGAGGGCGGCCCCCATCGCCCGGCCATACGCCGCGTCGTCGTCACCGGCGCGGATCTCGGCCACTTCGAGCGGGAGCCCGACGCCCCGCGCCTGCGCCTCGAGCACTTCCCGGCGGATGCCGTGCATCGAGACCCGGTCGTGATCGGCGGTGACGGTGGTGAGGAGGGCCACCACCTCGACGGCGGGATCCTGGCGCAGGGCCAGGAGCGCGCGGGCGCTGTCCTTCCCGCCGCTCCAGGCGAGCGCCACCGGGATCCTCACCAATGGAGCCTCACCCCGCCCAGCAGCGCGCGCCCCCGCCCCGGGAAGCCGACCACCGATTCATACGCTTCATCGAACGCATTTTCCACGCGCAGGGTGCCGGCGAGCGTGGCACCCTGCGCCCCGGCGGCCGGCCGGAGCAGCACGAGGTCGGCGCTCAGGTCCACCACGGTGTAGCCCGGCAGTTCGCGGCGCACCGAGGGGAAGGGCCCGAAATCCACGTCGGTGCGGCGGCCGGTGAAACGCACCTCGCCCGTGAGGGCGAGCCGGCCCGGTCCCGTCCAGCTGGCCGAGGCGCGTCCCGAACGCGCGGGGCGCCGGATGAGCTCCTTGCCCCGCACGAAGACGTCGCCGCTCCCGGTGCTGAAGCCGGGGTCGGTCACCTCGGTGTGCAGGAAGGTGTAGCTCCCGCCCAGGCGCAGGCCGGCCACGGGCGTGGCGGCGAGCGAGAGCTCGAGCCCGCGCGCGGTCGCGGCCGCGACGTTGTAGTAGGTCGGCTCGCTGTCGGAGACGAAAGCGTACTGCACGAGGTCGCGGAAGCGCTGGTCGAACCAGACCGCGCTCACCTGCAGGTGGCCGGGGACGAGCTCGTGCTCCACCCCCGTCTCCCACATCCGTGACCGCTCCGGGCGGAGACCAGGGTCGCCGATGGAGTAGGCGCTGTTGCCGTAGCTCTCCTCGAGCGTCGGCGCCTTGAACGCGGTGCCGAGGGAGGCGCGGAGCCGGAGGGAGCGGCCCAGATGGCGAACGACCCCGAGGCGGCCGGTCACGAAGTCCCCGAAGCCGTCGCTGTGGTCCACCCGCCCGCCCGCGCTCAGCGCCCACGCCCCCGGCTGGCCCAGCGCCTGCACATAGAGTCCCGTGTTGCCGCGATCGTGGCGCTCGGCCGCGCTGAAGCTCGTGTCCGCCCCGGCGCCGAAGTTGCTCACGGCATACCCGGGCCGCCGGTCCTCGCGGTCGCGCACCACCTCGACGCCCCCCGTGAGGGACCACCGGGTGGCCGGCGCGTAGCGCACCCGGACGTCGGCGCTGCGCCTCACGACGAGGGCCTCGCTCCGCGAGGCATAGCCGTACCCCACCGTGTCCCCCGGCGAATCGGGGTCGTTCCGGCTCCCGTTCACCTCGCGGTCGAGCGAGGCGAGGAGCGAGAGGGTGAGCGCGCCGCTGAGCTGGTGATCGGCGCCGAGGTCGGCGGTGAGGGCCGCGTGGGAGTTGGCGGTGTTGCTGTCCACCGGCGCGCCGCCACCGTCCGTGGGGTAGTGATACGTGTCCTCGCCCCAGCGGACGCCGCCGCGGAGCTGGGTCCGCTCGGTGGCCCACCACCGCCCCCGCGCCGAGGCGGTGGTGTTGCGCCAACGGTTGTTGAAGGCGTAGATCCCGTCGGTGCGGTCCTGCGCCACGCTGAGCGCGCCTCCCGCCCGCACCCCGCCCCCCGCCACGGCGAGCTCCCCGCGGCGGGCCCCGTACGAGCCCCCGCGCACCGCGGCATCGACCGCGAGGGGACCCCGTCCCTCGCGGGTGAACACCTGGACCACTCCGGTGACCGCATCGGTGCCGTACAGGACGCTCGCGGGCCCGCGCAGCACCTCGATGCGCTCGACGTTGTCCAGGGTCAGCGCGTTGAAGTTGAAGGCCCCGCCCGGCTGGTTCACCGGCACGCCATCCACGAGCACCTTCACGTAGTCGCTCTCGCCGCCGCGCAGGAAGAGCGAGGTCTGTGCGCCGGTGCTCCCGGTGGTCACCACCGACGCCGCCGGCACCTCCTGCAGGGCGTCGGCCAGGGTGCGCACCCCGCGCGCCCGGAGCTCGTCCCCCTGCAACACCGTGACGCTGCTGCTCACGGCGGCGGCCGGGAGGGGCGTCCGCTCGGCGGTCACCACGATCGGGGCGACCTCGATGACAGTGTCGCGCGCCGGCTGCTGGGCGGCCAGGAGCGGCGGGACGAGGAGCACGGAGGAGACGAGGGACAGTCGCATAGCGGGGTGGTCGGGATCAGTTCCCTGTCCCGACCTCTCCAGGCTTGAGGGGGACGACCTGCGGGCTGCCGTCGCACCAGGTGGTGACCGCCACGGGCCACCCGAAGACGCGGGTGAGCACCGGCTGGGTCAGGACCTCCGTGGGACGGCCCTGCGCGGCCACCCTGCCCTGGTCGAGGAGGACCATCCGCTCGGCGTAGCGGGCGGCCAGGTTCAGCTCGTGGGTGATCATCAGCGTGCCGAGCCCCTCGGCGGTGAGGCCGCGGACGAGCTCGAGGAGTTCCATCGCGTGGCGCACGTCGAGCGCGGCGGTCGGTTCGTCGAGGACCAGGAGGCGAGGGCGCTGGGCGAGCGCGCGCGCCAGCCGCACGCGTTGCCATTCGCCTCCTGACAGGGTGTCGATGGGGCGGTCGCGGAGGTCCCACGCGTCGGTGCGCTGGAGCGCCTCCTGCACCGCGCGACGGTCGTCGGCGCCCGGGGGCGTGAGCGCCCCCAGGTGGGGATAGCGCCCCAGCTCCACGAACTCGGCCACCCGGAGCACGAAGGCCGGCTCCTCACGCTGCACCACCACCCCCACCTGCCGCGCCAGCTCGGCGCGGGCCAGCGTCGCCACCGGCCGCCCCGCCACCGTCGCCTCGCCGCGCTCCGGGCGGATGGCCCCGAGCAGGGCGCGGACGAGGGTGCTCTTGCCGCTGCCGTTGGGGCCCACCAGCGCCACCAGCTCGCCGGCCGCCACCCCGAGGCTCACGCCGTCCACCGCGGGGCGCCCGGCCCCGGGGTAGCGCACGGTGAGTTCCCGTCCCTCGAGGATCATCGTCCCGCCTCCCGCCGCAGGAGGAAGGCGAAGACGGGCACGCCGACGAGCGCCGTGACCACCCCGACCGGGAGCTCCACCGGCCGCGCCACCACGCGGGCCAGCGCATCCGCGCCGACCAGCAGGGCGCCGCCCAGCACGAACGACACGGGGAGGAGCCGCGCGTGGAGGGGGCCCAGCAGCCGACGCACGAGGTGCGGCACCACGAGCCCCACGAAGCCGATCATCCCGCAGACCGCCACCGCGGCGGCGGTGAGGAGCGCCGCGCTCAGCACCACCCGGCGCTTGACCCGCTCCACCTCGGCGCCGAGGTACCCAGCGGTCTCCTCCCCGAGGGCGAGGAGGTCGAGCGAGCGCGAGGAGAGGAAGAGCACCGCCAGCGGGAGCGGGGCCCAGAGGAGGAAGAGTCCGAGCGGCCCCCACGCGGCGCGCCCGAGCCCGCCCAGGAGCCAGAGAAAGGCGTTGCGGAGCTCGGCGGCGTCGCTCAGGACCATCAACGCGCTCATCACCGCCGCGGCGAAGCTGCTCGTCACCACGCCGGCCAGCAGCAGCACCCGCGGATCGAGACGCCCCGAGGCGCTCCGCCCCAGCGCATAGACGAGCCCGAGCGCCGCCAGCGCCCCGGCGAACGCCGCGGCGGGCACCGCCCACGCCACCGGCAGGCGGAGCGCGATGGCCCCGACGGCGCCGAGCCCCGCCCCGCCCGAGAGCCCGAGGAGATAGGGATCGGCCAGCGGGTTCCGGAGGAGCGCCTGCAGCGACGCGCCGCTCACGGCCAGGCTCCCGCCGATCACGAACCCCAGCAGGACGCGCGGGAGGCGCAGGTCGCGCACGATGAGGGCGCCGGGCGCGGCGGGGTCCACCAACCCGCGCCACACGGCGCCCGCGGGGAGCGGCTCCGCGCCAAGGAAGAGCCCCGCCGCCGCCGCGAGGGCGGTGAGCAGGACGAGGAGACCCCAGCGCCGGCTCATCGCGCCGCCGCCCGGAGCGCCGCCCGCAGGGTGCGGATCGCGGCCGGGCTCCGCGGCCCCGGGCGGTCGAACTCGCTCCCGTGCACGCGGACGAAGCGCCGCTCCCGCACCGCCGGGACCACCTGCCACTCCGGGCGGGTGGCGAACGCGGGGAGCGAATCGCCCGTGGTGAGGATGAACCGGGGGTCGCGCGCCACGACCGCCTCGATGCTCACCGGCGCGGAGGCCTGCGGCAGGTCGTCGAAGATGTTGCGCGCGCCGGCGCGCACCAGGAGCTCGTGCTGGAAGCTCCCCCGCCCGATGGCGATCGGGGGCTGGTCCCACGCCAAGTCGAGCACCGTGGGGCGCGCCGCGGTCGGGGTCAGGGTGTCGCTCGCCGCGGCGAGATCCGCCTCGAAGACGCGGACCACCGAGTCGGCCGCCGCGGCGCGCCCGGTCAGGGCGCCGAGGAGGCGGGCGTGGCGCGGCACGCTCTCGAGAAGGTCCGTGCGGAGCTGCACCACCGGGACGCCGAGCGCGCGGAGCCGCGCGGCGACGTCGGCGTTGGTGCCGGAGAGGTAGAGCACCACGAGGTCGGGGCGCCGCGCGGCGATCGCCTCGAGGCTCGGCGTCATCCCGTCGCCGACATCGGGGACGGCGGCCGCGGCGGCGGGGTAGTCGCACCAGCGGGTGCGGCCCACCACCTGCGGCCCGGCGCCGATGGCAAAGAGGAGTTCGGTGCTGGCGGGGATGAGCGACACCACGCGGAGGGCGGGCCGCGCCAGGCGCACGGTGTCGCCCGCATCGTCCACCCCGACCAGAGGACCGCGCCCGGCGGGCGCCGGCGCGCAGGCCACGGCCGCGAGGAACGGGAGGAGGTGGAGCGCGCGCCGCAGGGTGCCCAAAATGGACCGTCCGCCCTTCCCGGGTGCCGGGGAATGGGCGGACGGAGCGGGCCGCGAGCGCGCGGACCCCTGCGTTCGCCACCATCCCTCCCCCGAGGGTCTGAGGTGGCACGATCGCAGAGGTCTCCTGGCTTCGGGCCCCTCGGTCCGCCTTCCCGGCCCTCGACGAGGACCAGTGGCTTCAGGACGGAGGGTGATGCTGCCCGTTACAGTGGCGGGGCCGCGCCGGATTCACACCGGCTTCCGAGCGTCTGCGCTCGTGGAACTGCTCGCGCGAACTTAGGGCTTGGACGATCCCTTGGCAAGGGCGGGACGGCGCCGGCGCAGGAGGAAGACGGTGCTCAGCAGCCCCGCCGTCATCAGCCCCACGAGCGCGGCCAGGAGCCACCCCGGCGTGTGGCGCGGTCCCCGGAGGTCGAGCTGCACCACCGCCCCGCCCGGCACCGGCCCGCTCCAGCGCCGCAGGTCGCGCCCTTCGAGCGTGGTGGGGATGGGCCCCTCGAGCGGGGGGCCGGCGGTGACGCTCCCCTCGCCGTCGAGCAGGAGGTTGAAGGCGGCCGTCGTGTCGCCGAAGGGGATCGCCACGTCGCGCCCGGCCGGGAGGAGGTACTGCAGGGTGAGCTGCAGTTCGCCCGGCGCCACCGGCGAGTAGAGCGCGAGCGCCCCATCGTGGAAACGCACCGCCTCGGGGCCCACGTCGCCGTCGGCGAGCTCGGGCTGGCTCGCCGCGGGCGGGAGGAGCGTCACGTACGAGGGGCTCGCCGTGTCGGGGCCCACGCGCGTGTAGGGGCCGGGATTGGAGATGGTGATGAGGTCGATCGCGGCGCGCCAGCCGGCGCTGTCCCCCCCCTGCACCAGCAGGTGCCGGGTGGAGACGCGCAGCCGGGCGCCGGGCCCCGACGAGGTGTCGGCCACGACGATCCGGATCCCGGTGTCGGGGCGCGCGCGGTCGGTGGTGAGGGGCGGCGTGAAGAACTCGATCCCCTGGTGCCGCGCGCTCACGAGATACGCGGCCCCGCTCTCGGCCACGACGCGGAAGGCGAAGGCGCCGCGGCGGTCGGTGACCGTCGAGTCGATCACCCCCTGGGCCGCGGCGGAGACGCGGTGCAGCTGCACCACGGTGCGCGGCACCCCGGCGGTGTCGGCGCCGCGCGCCATCACCACCGTCCCGGAGAAGCGGGCCGCCTGCTGGGCCCCGGCCACCCCGGGGAGCGCGAGGAGCGCCGCCACCGCCGCCGTGACGAGGGGGCCGTGGCGCGCGCTACGGGGTGAACCTGCCGAAGTCCTCGGGATCGAGGGTCTCGAGGTGGCGCTTGAGCTGTTCGACATCGATGCCGGGCTCGGGGGTGGGCGGGGCGCCGGGCTCCCCCTCGGCGTCGCGGAGGAGGGTCTCGGCGGCGAAGATGGGGGCGTGGAGCCGGAGCGCGAGCGCGATGCTGTCGCTGGGGCGCGCGTCCACGAGGACGGGGTCCTCCCCCGGGCGGCGGAGATGGAGCTCGGCGAAGTAGGTGTTGTCGCGCACCGAGGCGATGACCACCCGGTGCAGCGCGGCCCCGCAGCCGAGCACCACCTGCTTGAGCAGGTCGTGGGTCATCGGGCGCGGGGCCTTCATCCCCTGCAGCTCCATCGCGATGGCGCCCGCCTCGGCGGGGCCGATCCAGATCGGGAGGATGCGCGCTCCCCCCTTCTCCCGGAGGATCACCACCGGGGCGTTGGTCGTCCGGTCGAGCCCGAGATGGGCGACGGTGACCTCGATCATCGGCGGGGCGGCCCCGCCGCCCGGCTCAGCGCACCGCGGCGCGGAGCTGGGCGGCGCGGTCGGTGCGCTCCCAGGTGAAGTGCTCGTGCGAGCCGCGGGGCTTCTCGTCGAGCCCCACGTAGGACGACCGGTACGGCGCGCGGCCGAAGTGCCCGTACGCGGCCGTGGCGGAATAGATCGGCGCCTTGAGCTTGAGCGCCGTGATGATCCCGGCGGGGGTGAGGTCGAACACCTCGCGGATGGCCCGCTCGAGGGTGCGGTCGGGCACCTTGCCGGTGCCGAAGGTGTCCACGAACACCGACACCGGCTCGGCCACGCCGATGGCGTACGCCACCTGCACCTCGCAGCGGCGGGCGAGCTTGGCGGCCACGATGTTCTTGGCCACCCAGCGCATCGCGTAGGCCGCGGAGCGGTCCACCTTGGAGGGGTCCTTCCCGCTGAAGGCGCCGCCGCCGTGGCGCGCCATCCCGCCGTAGGTGTCCACGATGATCTTGCGCCCGGTGAGCCCCGCGTCCCCCTTGGGCCCGCCGGTGACGAAGCGGCCGGTGGGGTTGATGAGGTACTTCACCTTGCGGGCGTCGAAGCCGTGCGCCTCGAGCACCGGGCGCGCCACCTCCTCGACCACCGCCTCGCTGATGGCGCGCGCCTTGAGCGGCCGCCCCCGCACCGACGGGGCGTGCTGCGTGCTCACCACGACGGTCTTCACCCCCACCGGCCGGTCCCCTTCGTACTCCACCGACACCTGCGACTTCCCGTCGGGGCGGAGCCAGTCGAGCTTGCGGACGCCGTGCTCCCCCTTCCGGGCGTGGGACAGGCGCTCGGTGATGCGGTGCGCCAGGAGGATCGGCAGCGGCATCAGCTGCGCCGTCTCGTCGGTGGCGTAACCGAACATCATCCCCTGGTCCCCGGCGCCCTGCGCCTTGGCCCGGGAGCTGTCCACCCCCATCGCGATGTCCTGCGACTGCTTGTCGATGCTCGAGAGCACCGCGATGCCGTCGAAGTGGAACCCGCTCTCGCCGTCGTTGTAGCCGATCCGTCCCACCGTGCGCCGCACCAGCGCCGGGAGGTCCACCCACGCGCGCGTCGTGATCTCGCCGGCGATCACCGCCATCCCGGTGGTGACGAGGGTCTCGCACGCCACCCGGCCGTGCGGGTCGTGGGCCAGGATCTCGTCGAGGACCGCGTCGGAGATCTGGTCGGCCACCTTGTCGGGATGCCCTTCGGTGACGGACTCGGAGGTGAAGACGTGGCGCGTGGAGGCCATAGTGGTCGTTGGTCGGTGGTCGAGGGTCATTGGCGGCCGACGGCACGGCGCCGATGCACCGAACGACCATCGACCAGCGACCAATGACCCCGGGGGGAAGTCTAAGCCCCTAGCGGTGCCGAAGGTAGGGTTTCGCCGCGGCCTCCAGGAGCGCCACGACGTCGCGGGTGTTCTCGGCCTCGAGCGCGGCGGCGGCGGCGGCCCGGGCCACCGCGTGCGGCACCGAGCGGAGCACCGACTTGACCAGCGGCAGCGACGGCGGCGCCACGCTCAGCGTGTCGTAGCCGAGCCCGGTGAGGAGCAGCACCGCGAGCGGCTCGGAGGCCATCTCGCCGCAGACGCTGGCGGGGATCCCCGCCCCCCGCGCCGCCGCGTGCACCAGCGCGAGCTGCCGCACCACCGCGGGGTGCAGCGGGGTGAAGCGGCTGGCCAGCCGCGCGTTGCCGCGGTCCACCACCAGGGTGTACTGGGTCAGGTCGTTGGACCCGACGCTGAAGAACGCCACCCGCCGCGCCAGCGTCTCCGCGATGGCCACCGCGGCCGGCGTCTCGATCATCACCCCCACCGGCACCGTGCTCGCCGCCCGCACCCCCGCCCGCGCCAGTCCCTCGGCCTCCTCGGTCAGGAGCGCGAGCGCCGCCTCCACCTCTTCGACCCCGGTCACGAGCGGGAGCATCACGCGCAGGTCGCGGTCGGCGGCGGCCCGCAGGATGGCGCGGAGCTGGGGCCGGAAGATCTGCGGCTCGTCGAGGCAGACGCGGATCGAGCGCCACCCAAGGAAGGGATTCGGCTCCGCCGGAGCCTGCCACGCGGCGGGGAACTTGTCGCCCCCCAGGTCGTACGTGCGGATCACCACCTGCCCGTGGGGGAACGCGGCCCCCACCCGGCGGAAGTACTCGAACTGCTCCTCCTCGCTCGGCAGGTGCGTGCGGCCGGTCAGGAGGAACTCGGTGCGGAGGAGCCCCACCCCTTCGGCCCCCCACCGCGCGGCCGACTCGAGCTCCTCGGGCAGGTCCACGTTGCCCAGCAGGGTGAACGGCGTGCCGTCCGGGCTCACCGCCGGCTCGTGCACCACCGCCTGCAGCTCGAGCTCGGTGCGGCGCCGCCGGGTGAGCCGCGCCCGGGCCTCGGCCAGGTCCCCCTCGGTCGGGTCCACCAGCACCGCCCCGGTCTCGCCGTCGAGGAGCACCGTGCCCCCCGGCTGGATCTGCGCCAGCGCCCCGACCGCCCCCATCACGCAGGGGATGCCGAGCGAGTGCGCCAGGATCGCCGCGTGCGAGGTGCGGGTGCCCTCCTCGCTCACGATCCCCGAGACCTGCTCGCGGTCCAGCTGCACGGTGAGCCCCGGCGAGAGCTCGCGCGTCACGATCACGACGTGCTCCGCGTCGGTGGGGCCCGACCAGACCTCGCGCACCGAGCGCCCCAGCAGGGCGAAGAGCACCCGCACCTGCACCGCGGCCAGGTCGGCCAGCCGGTCGCGGAGGCGGGGGCTCTGGCTGTTGGCCCAGGCGTTGCGCACCTCGAGCGCCTTGAACTCGTACGCCGTCTCGGCGGAGAGCTGGCTGGTGCGGATCAGGTGCTCCACCTGGCCCAGGAAGTCGGGGTCCTGCGCCAGCATCACCTGCGCGTCGAAGATCCCGCTCGCCTCGGCGCCGGCGCGGTCGCGCACGCGGTCCCGCAGCTGCTCCAGGGCCCCCACCGCGCGCGCCACCGCCGCGTGCAGGCGCGCCACCTCGGCCTCCACCCCGTCGGGGCCCACGGTGCGGTCGGGGACGTTGGGGAGCTCCCACCGCACGATGACGGCCGGCGCCAGCGCCACGCCCGGCGAGACGCCGATGCCGCGGAGGGTGCGGACGCCCACGTCAGCTCTCCCCGAACCCGGCGGCCACGAGCCCCGCCAGCGCCTCGAGCGCCTCGGGGGCGTCGGACCCCTCGGCCTGCAGGGTGAGGCGGCACCCGCACTCCGCCGCGAGCATCATCACACCCATGATGCTCTTGGCGTTGACCGGCATCCCGTCGCGCGCGATGGTGATCTCGCTCTGGTACTGGCTGGCGAGCTTCACCAGCTGCGCGGCGGGCCGGGCGTGGAGCCCGAGCGGGTTGACCACCTGCACCTCGCGCGTGATCGGCATCAGGAGACCGCCTGCCAGAGAAGGAGGAGGGTGAGCGTGCCGAGGCCCAGGCGCACCGCGTTGGCCCGGGCGCCGAGCCGGAGGCCGAGCGCCGCGCCGGCGAGCGCCACTCCCGCCACGAGGGGCGCCGCTCCCGCGTGGGTGGCGGGGAGCGCCGCGGCGGCGATGCGCGGGATGGCGAGCCCCACCAGGAGCGCCGCCACGAAGCCGAGGGGGCGTCCCGCGCGGGGGAGCCAGCTCCCCTGCACCACCCGGCCCACGAGGAGCCCGCTGGCGAGCCCCTGCCGCAGCGCCCAGACGGTCACCGCCACCCGGCACGCCACCGCCGCCGCCACGGCGCCCGCCACCGCCGGCCACCCGAAGCGGAGCGCGCCCATCACCCCGAGCGCCACGAGTGCGGGGATGAGGCCGGCCCAGAACACCTGGTCGCCCAGCGCCCCGAGGGGGCTCGAGAGCGCGGTGCGGAGCCGCTCGACCTGCGGCCCCGCGACCCCGTCGGCCTCGGCCCGCACCTCGGCCCCCACCGCGAGCCCGGCGAGCCAGGGATGGGTGTTGAAGAACTCCGCGCTCCGCGCACGCGCCGCGGCGCGCTGGCCCGCGGGGACCTCCGCCTCGATCAGCGGCTCGGCCGCGAAGCCGACGCCGATCCCGTTCATCCGCTCGAAGCTCCATCCCGCCTGCACTCCGAAGAGCCGGAGCAGTGCGCGCGTCGTGCCCCGCATCGTCAGAGCCCCCCCGTGGCGCGGAGCCAGGTCCAGACGCACCCCGCCGCCACCCCGCCGGTGAGCACCGCCAGCCGCGGGCCCCGCCCCGCGGTGCGGATGGCGCCCACCAGCGCCCCCGCCGCGCCGGCGCCGATGGCCACCGCGCTGAGCCGCCACGCCTCCGGGCCCTGGGTGGGGAGGAACCGCCGGCAGAGCGCCGCCACGCCGAGCCCCACCACCGTCATCGCGAGGCTCCGCGCCAGGTCGCGCAGCGCCCCGCCCACCTGCAACCGCGCCAGCACCCCCGGCGTGCCGGCCGCCAGCGCCCCCTCGGCGCGGGTGATGGCGGCGCCGTTGGCCCGGCGCAGGAGGAGCAGCGACCGCGTGCCGATGCCGGCGGTGACGAGCGCGGCGAAGACCGCGACCCCGAGCGCCCCCGCCCCGCTGAGCGTGCTGCCGAGCCACACCGCGCCGACGGTGCCGGGACCGTGGTCGGGATAGCGCGTGGCCCCCACGGGGAGCACCTCCAGCGCATACAGCTCCAGCGTGGCGCCGACCACGATGCCGGTGAGGGGATCGCCCAGGACGAGCCCGCTCAGCGTGCCCGCCACGAAGGGGCGCGCCAGCAGCACCTGCGGCCCGCTCACCAGGTCGAGCCCGGCGGCGGTGCCCACCGCGAGGAGCAGGAGGAGCGTGGCGACGGTCATCGGAGGGCGGCCAACGGGACGGGCCGGGTGGCGGGGACGTCCTGCGCGGTGACCTCCACGCCGTGCTGCGCCAGCCCTTCGAGGGCGTGGAATTCCTCGTCGGTGAGGAAGACGTACGGGAGCCGCTCGGTGCGGCCGGTGCGGTGGTGCACGCCGCCCAGGTTGAGCTGCGGCCGGGGAAGCCCGCCGGGGCCGAGCGCGACGGCGGTGGCCACGTCGGCGAGGAGCACCACGCCCACGCGGGGATCGTCGCGCCAGGCGGCGGCGCGCGCGCGGGCGCCGGCCACGGTGACGAACTCGAGCTCGAGCTCCGGGGGCACCCCCATCCGGTAGAGCTCCTGCTCCCACGGGCTCGCGGCGAGGGCATCGTCCACCACGGCGACGAACCCCGCCCGGAGGGGGCGGCCCCAGCCCAGCACCACCTGGCCGTGCACGAGCCGGTCGTCCACCCGCACGAGCGCCACGCTCACTCGGGCACCCGGATCGCCCTGGTCCCGGTGGCGGCGGCGCGCTCGGCCGCCGCGGCGGGGGTGGCGGTGCGGTGGAAGACGAAGTCCACCAGCATCGCGAGGTTGACCCCCGTCACGACGCGGATGTCGGGCTCGGTCTTGAACCGCGCCAGGGCCGCGAAGAGGCAGCTCCCGCTCGGCATGTCCACGAAGATCACCGCCGGCCGCCCGGCGATGGCGTCGTGGATCCGCTGCTCCAGCCGGCCGCGGTCGCAGTCGTCGTTGGAGACGGGGGTCAGCGTGCCGGTGACGCCGGTGATCTGCTCCACCGCCTGCACCAGGGCGCGCGGCAGGGGGCCGTGGGCGGCCACCACGCCGTGCAGCTCACTCATAGTCCTCCTGCAGGTATTCCCGCACCCCGGCCTTCTCCTTCATCTTGCGGATGAGCCGCTCGTTGAACTGCGCGGCCACGTCCACCCCCGCGTAGCGCAGCAGGTGCATCATCGCCACCACCTCGGCGATGACGGTGATGTTCTTCCCGGGGTTGAGCGGCACCACCATCTTGGGCACCTGCACCCCCAGGATCTCGACCGTCTCGCGCTGGAGGCCGGTGCGGTCGGCGCCCTGCGCCTGGTCCCACACCTCCAGGTGCACCACCACCTCGATGCGCTTCTGCTGCCGCACCGAGCGCACGCCGAACAGCGCGGGGACGTCCACCAGCCCCACGCCGCGGATCTCCATGTGGTGCCCCGCCAGCTCGTGCCCCTGCCCGATCAGGATGTCGGTCCCCTTGCGGGTCACCAGCACCACGTCGTCGGCCACGAGGCGGTGGCCCCGTTCCACGAGGTCGAGCACGCACTCGCTCTTGCCGATGCCCGAGCGCCCGGTGAGGAGGAGCCCCACCCCGTACACGTCGGCGAGCGAGCCGTGGAAGGTGGTGCGCGGCGCGAAGGCGTCCTCGAGGATCGGCTTGATGCGGCGGTAGAACTCGGCCGTCTTGTGGCGGGTGCGGAGCACGGGCACCCCCCGGGCGCGGGCGAGCGCCATCAGCTCCTCGGGGGCGTCCTGGGCCTTGGTGATGATCACCACGGGGAGGTCGAAGGCGAAGAGGGTCTCGAGCGCCTGCCGCCGCGCCGCGGCGTCGAGCTGGGCGAGGTAGGTGACCTCGGTCTCGCCGAAGACGTGCAGCCGCCCCGCGACGAAGCGCGCGGTGTAGCCCGCCAGCGCCAGGCCGGGGCTCGCCACCTCGGCGTCGGGGGGAAGGGGGCGCTCCAGCCCGACGTCCCCCGTGAGGGACTC
>DASTRQ010000198.1:0-3133 GCA_035761145.1 Gemmatimonadales bacterium | reverse complement strand
GGGCTGGGTGCTGGGTGCTGGGGGCTGAGTGCTGGGTGCTGGGGGCTGAGTGCTGGGTGGTCCGGGCGGCGATCGCGCGGTCGAGCAGGAGGAGCGCACCGCGCGTGGAGCCATGTTCACCGGAGCCGAACGCGGTCTCGGGATCGACGGTGACGACGACCTGCCCCTCGCCGGGAGCCTGCGGGATCCAGCTCGGCGTCACGATCACCCGGCCGATGGTGCGGGGCGCGAGGCCCTTCTTCCACTCGGTGGTCCAGTCGATGTCGGGGAGCGGCCTGACGGTCGCCGCGACCCCCCGGACCTCGGACATCGCACTTCGCACCTGCTGCGCCCCGGCCTCGGTCTCAGCCCACCCCACCAGGGTGCCGTCGTCGCGCTCCTCGATCGCCTGGCCGGTGGCCGTGACGAGCCGCGCGGCGACCGCTTCCCGCACGTCGGGCGCGGGGCGCACCTCGATCGCCCAGCCGCTCACGCGCCCAGCGCCTCGCGGAGGCGGTCCCAGAGGCCGTGGAGCTTCTTGGGGGGCGCCCCCTCGATCTTGGCCAGCTCCTGGAAGAGCCGCTTCTGCTCGGCGGTGAGCTCCTCGGGGGTCCAGACCGCCACGCGCACCAGCAGGTGCCCCTTCCCGTCGCTGCCGAGGCGGGGGAGCCCCTTCCCCTTCACGCGGAAGACCGTCCCCGCCTGCGTGCCGGCGGGCACCTTGAGCTTCTCCTCGCCGTAGGGGGAGGGGACGGTGAACGACCCGCCGAGCGCCGCCTGGGAGAACGAGAGCGCGAGGTCGTAGATGAGGTCGTCCCCCTGGCGGGTCCAGCGGTCGTCCTCCTGGACCTCGAGCATCACGAGGAGGTCGCCGGGGGGCCCGCCGCGCGGACCCGCGGCCCCCTGGCCGCGCAGGGTCAGGTAGTTGTTGGACGAGACGCCGGCGGGGACCTCCACGGTGACGGTCTTCTCCGCCTTGACGCGCCCCTCGCCGTGGCAGGCGGCGCAGGGGTCCTGGATGACGGTCCCCTCGCCGTTGCAGGTGGGGCACGGCGCCACCGAGATGAACTGGCCGAACATCGAGCGCGCGGCGCGGCGCACCTCGCCGGTGCCGGCGCAGGTGCTGCAGCGCGCCGGCGTGGTGCCCGCCTTGGCGCCGCTGCCGTGGCAGGTGTCGCAGGTCACCAGGGTGCGGAGCTTGATCGTGCGCTTGGCGCCCGCCGCCACCTCGGCCAGGGGGAGCTTGAGCTCCACCCGCACGTCCTGGCCGCGGCGCGCGTCGCCGCGGGCGCGCTGGCCGCCGCCGAAGATCGAGTCGAACCCGCCCCCGCCGCCGAAGTCGCGCATGAACATCTCGAGCGCCTCGGAGAGGTCCACGTGGTGGAACCCGCCGGCGAAGCCGCCCCCCGCCCCGCCGCGCGCGAAGGCGGCGTCGCCGTAGCGGTCGTAGGCGGCGCGCTTCTGGGCGTCGCTCAGCACCGAGTAGGCGTCGCTGATCTCCTTGAACCGCTCCTCGGCGTCGGGCGCCTGGTTGCGGTCCGGGTGGTACTCCATCGCGAGCTTCCGGTAGGCCTTCTTGATGTCGGCCTCGGAGGCGTTGCGCGGCACGCCGAGCAGGGCGTAGTAGTCGCTCACTCCAGCAATCCTTCCACCAGGCGGCTGGTGTGCTGCACCAGGCCGATGATCTTGTCGTACGGCATCCGCGTGGGCCCGAGGACGCCGATGACGCCCGAGAGGGGGCCCGCGCGGTAGTTCGAGGTGACGAGGGTGAAGCCCGCGAGCCGCGGGTCGCCGTGCTCGCCGCCGATCGTGATCGAGAGCCCCTGGGTGCGCTGGCGCCCGAGCGCGTCGCGCAGCACGTCGCGGCGCTCGGTGAGGGTCAGCAGCTCCTTCATCCGCGGCGCGCTGCCGAACTCCGGCTGCTCCGCGAGCCCCGAGGCGTTGCCCAGCACCACCGCGGCGCCCCCCTCGGCCGGGAGGGTGAAGATCTCCTCCCCCTCCTCGAGGAAGATGTCGAGCAGCTCGCGCTGGGCCGGTCCCTCCGCCGCGTCGCGCAACCGCGCGGGGAAGGTGGCGCGGATCTCGCGCAGGGTGTGCCCCGCCAGGCGCTCGTTGAGGATCCGCGCCACCTGCTCGGTGGCCCCCGGCGCCACGTGCGCGCGCGCCTGCACGAAGATCGTCCGCACCACCCCGCTCCGCAGGTGGAACACCAGCAACAGCCGGTCGCTCGCCACCTGCACCAGCTCGAGCTTGTCGAGCACCACCTCCTCGAGCGCCGGCGCCACCGCCACGCCGAGCTCCTGCGTCAGCACGCCGAGCACCTGGGCGGCGCGCCCCAGCAGCTCCTCGACGGCGGTGCGCTGCCCCGAGAGCTCGGCCGCCAGGGCGTGCTTGTCCCCCGTGCTCGCCTTGCCCCCCGGCCGGCTCATCAGGAGCCGGTCCACGTAGAGGCGGTAGGCCCGGTCGGTGGGGATCCGCCCCGCGCTCGTGTGGGGGTGGTAGAGGTACCCCTTGGTCTCGAGCTCGCTCATCGTGGAGCGGATCGTGGCCGGCGAGACGCCCAGGCGATAGCGCTTGGCGATCGTCTGGCTCCCCGCCGGCTCGGCGGTCGAGACATACTCCTCGATCACCGCCTCGAGGACGCGCAGCTCGCGCTCGCTCAGGTCGAGTGGGGCGGACATACGCGGGAAGTTAGGCGGCAAGGCGGCAGGACGGCAGACCTCACCCCCTGTCCCCCTCCCCTCATACGAGGGGAGGGGGGACGTACGAGGTCCTACGCCGCCTCCGCCACGAGCGCATCGAGCCGCAACCACCCCTCGGGGGTGAGTCGCACGGTCGGAATGGCGGCGGGACGCACGACCGCCGCCCACCCGGCCTCCACCCAGCGCTGGACGAGCCCGGGATCGAGCTGGCTCGCCGCGAGGCCATCGGAGGTGCGCAGGCCGAGGTAGATCTCCTCGATGCGACGCTGCTCGGGCGTGAGATGCTCCACCCCCGCCACCGTCGCCGGAAAGCCCCCTGCGCCGCTGCGCCCCTGCGTCCCTGCGCCCCTGCGCCCCTGCGTCCCCGCGTCCAGCCACTCCGCGTACTCCCGCACGTTCCACCATCGGGTCTCGCCGACGGCGCTGTGGGCGGAGGGACCGAGGCCGAGGAA
>DASTRQ010000197.1:0-2714 GCA_035761145.1 Gemmatimonadales bacterium | reverse complement strand
TCGGATGAGCGCGCCCCGCCTCACGCGCATCGCCGGCGCGCTGGCCGAGGCGGCGCCGGTGCCCGATGCGTCGCTGTACGAGATGGCGCGCGTGGGAGACCAACGGCTCCTGGGCGAGGTGATCCGCATCCGGGGCGACGTGGCCACGCTCCAGGTGTACGAGGAGACGGACGGCCTGGCCACCGGCGCCGCCGTCGAACTGACGGGCGCCGGCCTGACCGTCCCGCTCGGCCCCGGACTCCTCGGCGCGATCCTGGATGGCCTCGGCCGCCCGCTCGAGACCCTGGCCCGGCAGGGGGGCGACCACATCCGACCCGGGGTGGACGCGCCGACCCTCGATCCCGCGCGGCGGTGGGAGTTCCAGGCCGTGCTGGCGGCCGGCGGCCTCATCACCGGCGGCACCGTGCTGGGCGAGGTGCGCGAGCGGCCGGGATTCACCCACCGCATCCTGGTCCCACCGGGTGTCTCGGGTCGACTGACGGAGCTCAGGTCGGGCGCGTTCACGGCGCACGAGCCGATCGGTACGACGGACACCGGCCAGGCGCTCTCCCTGGCGCACTCCTGGCCGGTGCGGGTCCCCCGTCCCGTCGCCGCGCGGGCGGCCACCTCGCGGCCGTTCATCACCGGCCAGCGGGTCTTCGACCTCCTCTTCCCGCTGGCGGAGGGGGGCGTCGTGGCGCTGCCAGGCGGCTTCGGCACCGGGAAGACCGTCATCGAGCAGTCGCTCGCCAAGCACGCCGAGGCGGACGTCATCGTCTACATCGGGTGCGGCGAGCGGGGCAACGAGATGGCGGAACTGCTGGACGAGCTCCCGGCGCTGGTGGATCCGCGCACCGGGCGCTCGATCATGGACCGGACGGTGATGGTGGTGAACACCTCCAACATGCCGGTGGCGGCGCGCGAGGCGTCGGTCTACGTCGGCGTCACGATCGGGGAGTACTTCCGCGACCAGGGCTACCGGGTGGCGGTGCTGGCCGACTCCCTCTCGCGCTGGGCCGAGGCGCTCCGGGAGATCGGCGCGCGGCTCGGCGAGATGCCCGGCGAGGAGGGCTATCCCACCTACCTGGGCACGCGCCTGGCGCAGTTCTACGAGCGCGCGGGCACGGTGCGTTGCGCGGGCACGCCCGAGCGGGAGGGGGCGCTCACGATGGTCACCGCGATCTCGCCCCCCGGCGGCGACCTCTCGGAGCCGGTGACGCAGGCCACCCTCCGGGTCGTGGGAGGGCTCTGGGCGCTCGACGCGGCGCTGGCCCACCAGCGGCAGTTCCCGGCGGTGGACTGGGAGACGAGCTGGAGCCTGTACGTGGACCGGGTGACGCCCTGGTTCGACCAGGCGGTGGGCGGGGGCTGGGGGGTGTTGCGCGGCGCGGCGCTGGCCCTGCTGCAGGAGGGGAAGGACCGCCAGGAGATCGCCGACCTGGTGGGCACCGACGCGCTGCAGGACGAGGACCGGCTGGTGCTGCATTCGGCGCGCACGCTCCGCGAGCTGGTGCTGGGGCAGAGCGCGTTCGACCCGAACGACTGGAACTCGCCGGTCGAGAAGACGTGGCGGCTGGCGCGCGCCGCCCTGGCGCTGCACCGCGCCGCCCTGGAACGCCTGCGCGCGGGGATCCGGCTCGAGGAGCTCGACCTCGCGGGCCCCGCGCGGCTCCTGCTGGCCGCGCGCAACGCCCCCGCCGCCGACTGGCCGGCGCACGCGGCCACGCTCGAGCGGCTCACCACGGGGACCGCCCCGGTGACCGTATGACCGCCGCCCTGCCCCGCACCGTGACGGGCGCCGCTGCGCTCGCCGGCCCGCTCGTCTTCGTGGAGGCCCCCGGCGAGGCGCGCCTGGGCGAGTGGGTGGAGGTGGCGATGCCGGGCCACCCCCTGCGGCGCGGGCAGGTGATCGACGCCAACGAGGGGCTCACGGTGGTGCTGCTCCTCGACGAGCCGCAGGGGCTCGCGCCGCGGCACGCCGCCGTCACCCTCACCGGCGACCAGCCCGCGCTCGCCGTGGGGCGGGAGCTCCTGGGACGCACCCTCTCCGGGCGCGGCCTCCCCCTCGACGGCCTGCCCGAGCCGGTGGGCGAGGCGCTGGTGCCGCTGGCGGGGGCGCCGCTCAACCCGACCCGCCGCCTGCGCCCCCGCGACGTGATCGAGACCGGCCTCTCGGCGATCGACGGCTTCAACACCCTGGTGCGCGGGCAGAAGCTCCCGGTCTTCGCCGGAGCGGGTCTTCCCGCGCTCGAGCTCGCCGCGCGCGTGGTGGAGCAGAGCCGCGCGCCGCACGGCGAGCCGTTCGCGGTGGTCTTCGTGGGGCTCGGCGTCACGGCGCGGGAGCGGCGGCTCTTCCTCGACCGGTTCGAGGCCTCGGGGGCGCTCGAGCGCACCGTGGTGGTGCTCAACGAGGCGCGCGACCCGAGCGTGGAGCGGCTGCTCGCCCCGCGGGTGGGGCTCGCCGCGGCCGAGCACCTCGCCTTCACCCACGGCCTCCACGTGCTCGTCGTGATGGCGGACCTGACCCGCTACGGCGAGACGCTCCGCGAGGTGGCCACTGCGCGCGAGGAGATCCCGGGGCGGCGGGGCTTCCCGGGGTACCTGTACACCGACCTGGCGGGGATCCTCGAGCGCGCGGGGATCGTGCGCGACCGCCCCGGGTCGGTGACCCAGCTTCCGGTGCTCACGATGCCCGACGACGACATCACCCACCCCATCCCCGACCTCACCGGCTA
>DASTRQ010000196.1:0-19322 GCA_035761145.1 Gemmatimonadales bacterium | reverse complement strand
CGGGGGGCTGTCACGCTCGTGTCATCCGCACGCCCGGGCCGCCGCCATCCGGGGCTCGCATCGTGGTCCGGACCACTCTCCGGAGCATCCCGATGCGCCCCACCTGCCGCCTTCCCGAGCCTCCCCGCCAGCGCCACCTCGTGGCTCCCTCGCTCCTCATCCACGCCGCCGTCGTGGCGGCGGCGGTCGCGGCCACCGCCGCGCCGGCCGGCCACGACCTCCCCCGCCGCCCTCCCGGGATCCCGGTCTACATCCCCTCCGCGCCGATGCACCCCGGCCCCGCCACGGCGGGGGGGCCGCCCCTGGTGGCCGCGCCGACCATCGACCTCCCCCCTCAGGTGGACATTCCGAAGCTCGACCCGGTGCCCGTCGCGCCGGGAACGCCCGCGCTGGATCCAAAGAGCTTCCCCGGCCTCCCGGGCCTCCCCGGTGCCGCCATCCCCGTCCCCGGCGGGACCGTCGGGGCGACCCCCTATCTGGTGAACGAAGTGGATGAACCGCCGGAGCTCCGGATCCCCGGGCCGGTCCGCTATCCCGCCGTCCTCGCCGCCGCGGGGATCGAGGGGCAGGTGGCGCTCGAGTTCGTGGTGGACACGGCGGGGCGCGTGGAGGTGGGGTCGGTGGTCGTCGTCGCGGCGGCCGAACCGCGCTTCATCCCCGCCGCGGTCGCCGCGGTCGAGGCGTCGCGCTTTCGCCCCGCCCGCCGCCAGGGGGAAGGGGTGCGGGTCCGCGTGCGGCAGGTGGTGACCTTCCGCCTGTAGCCCGTCGGCAGGCATCTTGATGTGCGCCCGCCCCCCCGGCCGGGCGTCTCACACGCACGATGCCACGCCGCCGCCTCCTCCTCCTCGCCCTGCTCGCCGGGTGCGCGCACTCCCTCCCCGACGAGGGCTCCCAGCCCCAGGAGCCCCCGCTCGGCGCGGGCTTCTACCCGCGCGCGCTCACGTACAACGAGTACGACGACCGCCACCCGCAGTGGCTGCCGGACGGCTCGGCCATCATCTACAGCACCGAGCGCGGGGACCAGCAGTCCGACCGCGACCGCTGCCTGGCGCTGATCCCGGCCGAGGGGGGCACCCAGCTCTGGCGGCGCTGCGAGACGCGCGGCGCCCACTACCGCGACACCACCGACGTCTGGGAATGGCCCGCCGTGGCCCCGGACGGGCGGACCTTCTTCGTGCGCACCACCGGGTGGAGCGGGCTCAAGAAGACGGGGATGCCGACGATCGCCCTGGCGCACGGCACCGACTTCGAGAACGCCGTGATGGTGCGGCGGCTGCCGTACATCTCGACCTCGGGCCTCCAGGTGGTGCTCCCGTGGACGCCGCGCTGGCTCTCGCCGACGCGGGTGGCGTACCTCGGGGTGCTCGAGTTCTTCGAGGGGTCGACGTTCTATCCCGACACCTTCTTCACGGGGCAGGAGGTGACCCTCCTCGACCTCGCGGGCGATTCGCTGGCGGGCTACACCGTGGTGCCGGGCACGCAGTACGCCTCGTCGGTGGCCACCGATGGCGACCCCGATGTCCTCTACTACACCCTCAACGGCGACTCGATGGTGTACCGCCGCCACCTGACCGGCGGGCAGGTGGACACGGTCCACAACTTCGGCTGGGGGCAGGTGGCGCGCGACGTGACGGTGCGGGGCACCACGCTCGTCGCGGTGGTGGGGGACTCGATCATCTGGCGCAACGAGGCGGCCCACGGCTGGGTGCAGCGCGACGAAGGGGGCGACCTCGTCAAGGTGGACCTCACCACCGGCCTCGAGACCCGGGTGAGCGACGTGCCCCTCTGGCTCTACCGGCATCCCGAGCTCTCCCCCGACGGGAAGCGCCTGGTGGTGGAACGCCAGCCCTTCGCCGAACCCCCGCCAGGGGTCCTGAGCGACTACAACGCCATGAACCACCGCGCCGATCTCTGGCTCTTCGCGATGGACCAGGCGCCGTTCGGGGGAGGGGGGTAGGCGGGGAGGCGGGTAAGGCGGGTAGGGCGGATAGGACGGATAGGGCGGGTAGGGCGGGGCGATGGGCGGTCATCCCGAACGCAGTGAGGGATCTACTCGGCGTGGAGTAGATCCCTCGCTTTGCTCGGGATGACAGATGGCCCACCCTGCCGTTCCCGCCTTACCCGCCTTGTCCGCCTTGTCCCCCTATCCACTCACCCGCGCCGGATCGAACTCCGATCCCGGCGTGTACTCGTCCTCCCAGCGTCCCATCACCGCGCTGGCGAGGCAGTTGCCCACGAGGTTCACGCTGGTGCGCGCCATGTCCATGATGGCGTCCACGCCGAGGATCACGGCGACGCCCTCGAGGGGGAGGCCGAAGCTCGCGAGGGTGCCCGAGAGGATGACGAGCGACGCGCGCGGCACCGCCGCCACCCCCTTCGAGGTGAGCATCAGCGTGAGCATCATCACGAGCTGGGTGCCGAGGGTCATCGGCACGCCGGCGGCCTGGGCCACGAACACCGACGCCACCGCGAGGTAGAGCGTGGAGCCGTCGAGGTTGAACGAGTACCCGGTGGGGAGCACGAAGGCCACGATGCGCTTGGGCACCCCGAACTTGTCGAGGTTCTCCATCGCGAGCGGCAGCGCCGCCTCGGAGCTCGCCGTGCTGAAGGCGATGAGCCACGGCTCCTTGACGTACTTCCAGAAGGCGCGCACCGGCACCTTGAACAGCACCGCCACCGGCACCAGCACCAGCAGGACGAAGACGACCAGCGCGCCGTAGAGCGTCAGGACGAGCTTCACCAGGTTGCCCAGCACGCCGAGCCCGTTGGCGCCGATCGTCACCGCGAGCGCCGCGCCGATGCCGATCGGGGCGAAGTACATCACCAGCGCCGTGAACTTGAACATCACCTCGGCCAGCCCCTCGCAGAACCGCAGCACGATCTCCTTGCCGCGGCCGCTCGGCACCTGGGCCAGCGCGATGCCGAACAGCACCGCGAAGAAGACGATCTGCAGGACCTCGTTCTTCGCGGCCGCCTCGAAGAAACTCTGCGGCACGGCGTGCTCCAGCACCCCGCTCAGCGTGGTGTGGGTGGAGGCGAACTGCTGGCCCAGCTCGGCCGACGCCGACTGGATGTCCACCCCCGCGCCCGGGCGGGCCAGGTTCACCGCGAGCAGGCCGATCCCGAGCGCCACCGTGGTGACCAGCTCGAAATAGACGAGGCTCCGGAGCGCCAGGCGGCCCACCTTCTTGAGGTCGTCGCCGTGGCCCGCGATGCCCACCACGAGGCTCGAGAAGACGAGCGGCACCACGATGGACTTGATCATCCGCAGGAAGAGCGTGGCGAGCGGCTGCGCCACCGGGGTGATCGTGGTGTCGTGCCAGAGGTCGTGGTCGAGCCACCCGAGGGTGATCCCGACGATCATGGCGATGATGATCCAGCCGGTCAGGCCGATCCGGCGCAGGGAAGCGATCATGGGGCTCCTGTGGGGGTCAGGCCGTGCCCGCGAGCTGGCCGGCCTTGGCCTGGATGCGCTCCAGGAGGCTGCGGTAGCTGGCGGCGAACTTCTCGATGCCGTCGGCCTCGAGGAAGTCGGTCACCTGCGCGAGGTCCACGCCCAGCCCGGCGAGCCGCGCGAGGCGGTCGGGGGCGGCGGCCATCGCCTCGCGGATGCGCGCGGCGGGGCGGCCGTGGTCGCGGTACGCGGCGAAGGTCTCGGGCGGGAGGGTGTTCACGGTGCGGGGCGCCACGAGCGCCTCGACGTAGTGGGTGTCGGGGTACTTCGGGTCCTTCGTGCTGGTGCTGGCCCAGAGCGGCCGCTGCACCTGGGCGCCGCGCGCGGCGAGCGCCTCCCAGCGCGGCCCGCGGAAGGCCGCCTCGAACGCGGCGTACGCCTGGGCCGCGTTGGCGATGGCGATGGTGCCGCGGAGCGGCGCGCCGGCCGCGCCCGCGCCGTCGAGCGCGGGGTCCACCTTGCCGTCCACCCGGCTCACGAAGAAGCTCGCCACCGAGCAGAGCCGGTCCACCGCGCCCCCCGCCGCCACCCGCCGCTCCAGCCCGCGCAGCCAGGCCTCGATCACCTCGCGGTGGCGCGCCACGGAGAAGAGCAGGGTCACGTTGACGTTGATGCCCCGCGCCACGCACTCCTCGATGGCCGCGAGCCCCTCGGCGGTGCCGGGGATCTTGATCATCACGTTGGGCCGCGCCACCCGGTCCCAGAGGCGCTGGGCCTCGGCCACGGTGCCGGCCGCGTCGCGCGCCAGCGTGGGCGCCACCTCGAGCGAGACGGTGCCGTCGCCGGTCGCGCGGGCGTCCCACACCGGGCGGAAGAGGTCGCACGCCGCCTGCACGTCGGCCACCGCGAGCGCCTCGAAGACCTCGGCCGCGCCGAGCCCCTGCGCGGTGAGGCGGCGGATGTCGTCGTCGTAGTCGCTCGAGCCCGCCACCGCCTTCTCGAAGATGGTCGGGTTGGAGGTCATCCCGAGGAGCCCGTCCTCGCGGATGAGCCGCGCCAGCTCCCCCGAGCGCACCAGGTCGCGGGTGATGAAGTCGTACCAGGGGCTCTGGCCCAGCTGGCCCAGCGCGACGAGGGGGTTGGTCATCGGGGGCTCCGGACAAGGGCGCGCACTTCGTCGGCGACGCGCGCGGGGGTGAGGCCGAACTCCTGGTACAGCCGGTCCGCCGGCGCCGAGGCGCCGAAGTGGTCGAGGCCGACGGCGCGCCCCGCGCTCCCGACCCAGCGCTCCCAGCCGAGCGTGGCGGCCGCCTCGACCGAGACGCGCGCCGTCACCGCCGGGGGGAGCACCTCGTCGCGGTACGCCGCCGGCTGGGCGGCGAAGAGCTCCCACGACGGCATCGAGACGACGCGGGTGGGGATCCCGTCCCGCTCGAGGAGCGCCGCGGCGCCCAGCGCCACGTGCACCTCGGAGCCGGTGCCGATCACCAGCGCGCGCGGCGCGCCGCCCTGCGCCTCCTTGAGCACGTACGCGCCGCGGCGCGCCCCCGCCGCGGGGGCCACCACCGCGCGGTCGAGCACCGGGAGCTTCTGCCGCGTGAGGGCGATCATCGACGGGCCGTCGGCGCGCTCCACGGCGGCGCGCCAGCACTCCACGGTCTCGGTGGCGTCCGCGGGACGGAGCACCAGCACGTTGGGCGTGGCGCGCAGCGTGGCCAGCTGCTCGATGGGCTGGTGGGTGGGGCCGTCCTCGCCCACGCCGATGGAGTCGTGCGTGCCGAGGTGGATCACCGGCAGCTTCATCAGCGCCGAGAGCCGGAGCGCCGGCTTGAGGTAGTCGGCGAAGATCAGGAAGGTCGCCGCGAAGGGGCGCACGCCGCCGTGGGCGGCCATCCCGTTGCAGGCCGCCGCCATCGCGTGCTCGCGGATGCCCCAGTGCACGTTGCGCCCCGGGGCCTCGGCGGTGAAGTCGCCGCCCCCCTTGATCACCGCGCCGTTGCTGTGCGCCAGGTCGGCGGAGCCGCCCAGGAAGGTCGGCAGCGCGGCGGCCACGGCGTCGAGCACCGCCTGGCTCGCCTGCCGGGTGGCGAGGCCCTTCTCGCCCGCGAAGCTCGGGAGCGCCGCGTCCCAGCCGGCCGGGAGGGTCCCCGCCATCGCCTGCTCGAACTCCGCCGCTTCCGCCGGGTACGCCTCGCGGTACGCCGCGAAGCGCTTGCGCCACGCCTTGTGCTCGCGCGCCGCGCGGCGCCCCACCTTGCCGAGATGGTCGCGCACGGCGTCGGGCACGTGGAACGGGGTGTCGGGCCAGCCGAGGATCGCCTTGGTGGCCGCCACCTCCGCCGCGCCGAGGGGGGCGCCGTGCGCGCCGGCGGTGCCCTTCTTCGTGGGCGCCGGGTCGGCGATCTCGGTGCGGAGGATGATGAGCGTGGGGCGCGCGCTCTCGCGCCGCGCGGCCGAGAAGGCGCGCTGCAGCGCCTTCAGATCGTTGCCCGACGAGACCCGGAGCACCCGCCAGCCGTAGGCCGTGAAGCGCTTCTGCACGTCCTCGCTGAAGCTCAGGTCGGTGCTGCCGTCGATAGTGATGCGGTTGTCGTCGTACAGCAGGCAGAGCTTGTGGAGCCGCAGGTGGCCGGCCAGGCTCGCCGCCTCGCTCGCCACCCCCTCCATCAGGTCGCCGTCGCTCACGAACCCCCAGACGCGGTGGTCCACGACGTCGTGCCCGGGGCGGTTGTAGCGCGCCGCGAGGAAGCGCTCGGCCATCGCCATCCCCACCGCCATCCCGACCCCCTGCCCGAGCGGGCCGGTGGTCACCTCCACCCCCGGCGTGTGCCCCCGCTCGGGGTGCCCGGGGGTGTTGGAGCCCCACTGCCGGAAGTTCCGCAGGTCGTCCAGCGAGACCGCGTACCCCGTCAGGTGGAGCAGGGGGTAGAGCAGCATCGAGGCGTGCCCGCACGAGAGCACGAACCGGTCGCGGTCGGCCCAGTCGGGGGCGGCGGGGTCGAAGCGGAGGAAGCGGCTCCAGAGCGCGTACGCGGCCGGCGCCAGCGCCATCGGGGTGCCGGGGTGCCCCGACTGCGCCCGCTCCACCGCGTCCATCGCCAGCACCTTGATCGTGTTGACGCTGGCCCACGCCAGGGCATCGGCGGAGACGGGGCCGGCTGGGCCGGTGGGACTCGGGCTCGGAGCGGTCACGGACGGGGACTCCAGGACGGTCGAAGAAGGCCGGTAGGACGGCACAAAATAACCCGCCCTGCAGGCCCACGGCACCCGCGCGGCCGCGGGCGGGGTTCAGGTTTTGTTCAATGTTATATCATAAAACATTTGACAAAAACCGGACCGCGGGGTAGCCTTGGGCATGCACGCTCCCGACCGCGGGTACGAGATCCACCAGGTGGCCGCCCTGACCGGGCTCACCGCCGCGCGGCTGCGCGCGTGGGAGCGACGCTACGCCGTCGTGCGACCCCGCCGCCAGGCCAACGGCTACCGCGCCTACTCCGCCGACCAGGTGGCGCTGCTCCGCGCCTTCGCCCTCCTCGTGGCGCGCGGCGAGCGGATCGGCGACCTGGCCGAGGAGCCGCGTGAGGCGGTCGTGGCGCGGGCGGCGGCGGGGAAGAGCGACGACAGCACGCTGGGGCCCTTCGTGGACGCGGTGCGCGCCCTCGACCGCGACCGGCTCGAGGCGCTCGTCACCCGGCAGCTCCCGCGCAAGGGGCTCGCCGTCTTCGCCCGCGAGGTGGTGGTCCCCCTGGCCCAGCTGATCGGCGACGAATGGGCGCTCGGCACCCTCCCCGTGGCCGCGGAGCACCTGGCCAGCGAGGTGGTGGTGCACGCGCTCAAGGGGGCGCTCCGCGCCGGGCGTGGCGGCGGGTCGCTGCTGCTGGCGGCGTGTCTCCCGGGGGAGCGCCACGAGTGGGGGGTGCTGGCGGCGCTGGCGCAGGCCCCCGCCAGCGGGTGGCGGGTGCACTACCTCGGCGCCGACCTCCCGGTGGCGGAGGTGCTCGAGGCCGCCTGGCGCCTCACCCCCCGCGCGGTGGCCCTCAGCGTGAGCGACCGGGACCTGTGCGCGCGCCAGCTCCCGGAACTCGTCGCGCTGGCCCGCGCGCTCCCCACCGGCACGCTGGGGATCGTCGGCGGCGCCGGCGCGGTGCCGCACCGCGCGGCGCTGGGCCGCGCGGGGCTCCTCGTCGGCGAGCGCCCCTTCCTCCGTCTCCTTCGCAGCGGGATCCGCGCATGACCGCCATCGACCCCCGTCCCGTCCTTCCGAGACCCGAAGGGCCGCGCCCGCGGTCGCCGGAGCCTCGCGCGGTGACCGTCATCGGCGCCGGCATCGGCGGGCTCGCGGCGGCGGTGCGCCTGGCGCACCGCGGGTATCGCGTCACCGTGCTCGAGCGCCAGCACGTCCCCGGCGGGCGCGCGGGGGTGTGGCGCTCGGAGGGGTTCACGTTCGACACCGGGCCGAGCCTCGTGCTGATGACCGAGGTGTGGGAGAAGTTCTTCCGCGACGTGGGGGAGCGGCTGGAGGACCATCTCGACCTCATCCGGGTGGACCCCAACTATCGCGTTACCTTCCCCGACGGCAGCACGCTCGAGATGACGAGCCGGGTGGACCGGCTCCTGGCCGAGGTGGAGCGGATCGAGCCGGGCGCGGGGCCGCGGCTGCTCGCGTACCTGGCGCACACCGCGCGGCTCTACCGTGAGGGGCTGGGGTTCATCGGCCGGGGGATGCACGACCTCCGCGCGATGGTCAACGGCGCGAGCCTCGGGATGCTGGCCGGCACCGGCGCGCTGGGCGACCTGCGGCGGCTCGTGCGGCGCTACTTCAAGGACGAGCGGCTGCAGCAGGCGTTCTCGTTCCAGTCGCTGTACCTGGGGCTCTCGCCGTACGACTCGCTGGCCATCTACAGCCTGCTGGCGTACACCGAGATCGGCGGCGGCATCTATTACCCGCGCGGCGGGATGCACCAGCTGGCGGTGGCGCTGGCCCGCCTGGCGCAGGCGCGCGGGGTCACGATCCGCTACGGCGCCGACGTCCGGCGCCTGGAGCGGGCGTACGGGCGCGTCACCGCCGTCGAGCTGGCCGGCGGGGAGCGCCTCCCCGCGGACCTCGTGGTGGCCAACAGCGACCTCCCCTACACCTACGACACCCTCCTCGGCGAGCCGTACCCCGGCATCGAGGAGAAGCGCTTCTCCTGCTCGGTGGTGCTGCTCTACCTCGGCGTGGACCGCACCTACCCGCACCTGGAGCACCACAACTTCGTGGTGGCGCCCGACATGCGGGCCGCCTGCGCCGCGATGTTCGAAGAGCACCGGATGCCGGAGCGGCCCCCGTTCTACGTGGTGGCCTCCACGCGCACCGACCCCGCGGGGGCGCCGCCGGGGTGCGAGAACCTCTTCGTGCTGGTCCTCGCCCCGAGCCAGCACCCCGACCCCGCGCGCCGCATCGACTGGGCGGTGGAAGGCCCCAGGGTCGAGGCGCGCACCCTGGAACAGCTCGAGGCGTGGGGGCTCACCGATCTCCGCCGGCACATCGTCACCAGGCGGCTCGTGACGCCGGACGACTACACCGCCGACTTCGGCAACCTGCGCGGGGAGGCGTTCGGCCTGGCGCACAACTTCACCCAGATCGGCTGGTTCCGGCCGCACAACCGCCACCGGCGGCTCGAGAACCTCTATTTCGTGGGCCAGAGCACCCACCCCGGCTGCGGGTTGCCGATGGTGCTCATCAGCGCCGATGTCCTGGCGGAGCGGATGGCGGCGGAGGCGCCGGCCCGATGATGGAGCGCCTGCTGGACCAGAGCTACGCCCGCGCCGAGGCGGTCACCGCGGACCGGGCCCGGAGCTTCCATTTCGCGAGCGGGTTCCTGCCGCCCGACAAGCGCCGGGGGGTCTTCGCGCTCTACGACTACTGCCGGCACGCCGACGACCTGGTGGACGAGCGGGGGGAGCGCCCCGTGGACGAGGTCCGCGCCGAGCTCGCCGCGCTCGGCGACCTGGTGCGCCGGCTGCACGCGGGGGAGCGCCCCGCCGACGCGCGCTGGCTGGCGCTCTGGGACACCCTGCGGCGCCAGCCGGTGCCGCTCGCGCCGATGCTCGAGCTGCTCGACGGCGTGGCGATGGACCTCGGACCGGTGCGGATGCCGGATTTCCCGGCGCTGCGCCGCTACTGCCGGTACGTGGCGGGGGGCGTGGGGCTCCTGCTCGGGCCGCTCCTGGGTGCCGAGGCGGGCGGCTTCGACCAGCCGGGGGTGGACCTCGGCATCGCGATGCAGCTCACCAACGTGATCCGTGACGTGGCCGAGGACCTGGACGCCGATCGGGTGTACTTCCCGGCCGACGAGCTCGCGGCCTTCGGCCTCTCGGCCGAGGCGCTCCGCGAGCGACGCGCCACGCCGGCGCTCCGGCGCTTCGTCGCCTTCCAGGTGGAGCGCGCGCGGCACTACTTCGACCAGGGGGACCGCGTGATCGACCGCTTCCCGGCGGACGGGTCGCGGCTCTGCGTGCGGCTGATGCAGCGCACCTACGCCGGCATCCTCGACGAGGTGGCGCGGCGGCGGTTCGACGTCTTCGCCGGCCGCGCCTCGGTGTCGCGGGCGCGGAAGCTCCTCATCCTGGGCCAGGCGGTGTGGCACGACGGTCCCGCCGCGGTGGCCCAGCTCGCCTCCCGCCCCGCGTGAACCGGCGCGACGATCGTCCGCTCCGCCCGCCGGTGGGGGTGGTGACCCGCTGGTTCACGGGGTATTTCGGGCGGCTCGCGCGCCGGCATTTCGCCGGGGTGCATTGGGACGCCGCCGAGGACCCGGCGGGGTGGGACCGGACCCCGATCCTCTTCGTGGCCAACCACAGCACCTGGTGGGACGGGCCCCTGGCGCTGCTCCTCACCGCGCGGCTCCGCCGCACCTTCCACGTGGCGATGGAGGCGGCGCACCTGGCGCGACATCCGTACTTCGGGTGGATCGGCGCGCACCCGCTCCGCCGGGATCGCGCGCCGGCGCGCTACGCCGACCTGGAGCGGATCGGCGGGGCGCTCACGCCCGGTGCGGCCCTCTGGCTCTTCCCGCAGGGGATCCGGCGCTCCGCCGCCGAGGCGCCGACGCGGCTGGAACGCGGCGCGGCGCACCTCGCCCTGACCCGGGCCCCGGTGCGCGTGGTGCCGGTGGGGATCCGCCTGGCGCACCTTGGCGAGCAGGTGCCCGACGCCTTCGTGCGCCTGGGCCCCTCGGAGCGCATCCTGCCGGGTGATCCCCGCGACCGGCGGCAGCTCACCGACCAGCTGGGCGGCCGGCTCCGCGCCACGCTGGGGGTGATGGACTCGAGGATCCGCGAGGAACGGCTTGAGCCCTGGCAGCCCCTGCTCGAGGGGCGGCTGTCGGTGAACAAGCGGCTGGAGCGCGCGGCGCACGCGCTGGGGTTCGCGGAGCGCCCCTTCGAGCCTCGCAATGGGTGACACCGGCTGGCTCAAGGCGCTCCACGTCGCCGGGGCGGTCCTCCTGCTCGGGAACGTGGTGGTGACGGGGCTCTGGGCCGCGCTCCTCTGGCGCGCGCGGCCCCGGGTGCCGTTCCGTCCGGTGGCCCGCGCCATCCTCTGGGCCGACCTTCTCTTCACCCTCGGCGGCGGGGCGCTGCTCACCGTGAGCGGCGTCCTGCTGGTGCGCGCCCACGGCTACCCGTGGCGGGAGCTTCCCTGGCTGCGCCACGGGATCGGCGCGCTGGCCATTGCCACGGCGGTATGGCTGGTGGCGCTCCTCCCCGCCCAGGTGCTGATGGAACGGCTCCCCGAGGACGATCCCCGGCTGGCCCGCGCCTTCTGGTGGTGGTCGGTGGTGGGGTGGGCCGACACCCTGGTGCTCTGCTACGCCCTGTGGGCGATGGTGACGCGGTCATAGCGGTGGGCGGGCGGCCCGGCTATTTTCGCGGGCCAGCACGCAGTGACACGCACCACGGACGAGGCAGCGATGAGCGACGAACCAGGATACCTGAAGGCCCTCCGGGCCTCGCAGTCCAAGAAACCCAAGGCCGCGGCGGCCCCGGGCGGCGGGAAGCACAACGTGACCCGCGAGGAGCAGGAGGCCGCGCGGTGGGGCCGGGAAGTGGCGAAGGAGGATCTCTCCGCGACGCCGGGGCTCACCGGCGCCGGGGTGGCGTACCTCTACTCGCCCCGCACCTTCAGCGGCAAGGCGCCGGTGATCCTCCAGGGGCTCGCCGACCGGGAGGCGCTGACCCAGCGCCTCGTCGGGGCGGCCAGCGCCGGTGAGACGGTGCTCGGCTGCTACGACATCCGGGCGCGCAAGCCGCTGACCTGGAAGGCCGAGGGAGGCGCCATCGCCTTCAGCGAGGGGCCGGCCCGCAAGCTCCCCCCGCTGGCCGACCCGCAGAAGATGCTCCGGCAGGCGCTCAAGCAGGCCGAGGTGCAGAAGAAGACCCGGAAGACGGACCGGGAGCGCTGATGGCGCGCCGGCGTCGAGGCCGCGGGGCGGGGGCCCCCGAACAGGCGGTCCCCGCTTCGGCCTTCCGGACCTCCTCCACCAAGTCGATGGAAGGGAACCGTGAGTGGCTCCTGGCCAACCACGGCCCCTTCTGTTCGTACTGCGGCCGCACGATCAACCCCGAGGCCGCGACGCTCGACCACGTCCGGCCGCGCAAGGGGCAGAAGGCCTACGACCGGCTCGACAACCTCGTCATCGCCTGCCGCGACTGCAACGCCGCCAAGGCCGACATGCCGCTGATGAGCTGGCTGCTCCAGCGGAAGAGCCGCGCGGTGTTCCTGCTGGAGTACGGCTCCCATCTCTCGGAGCCGCTCAAGGAGTCGGCCCAGCACATCCTCGACCGGCCGATGATCGACCTCACCGGCAAGGACGGCACCGCCCCCACCGGCAGCGGCCTCCGGTTCCGGCGGGGGAAGCCGGGGAAGCGGTAGTAGGCTATCGGCCATCGGCCATCAGCCATCAGCCATCAGCCATCAGCCATCGGCCATCGGCCAATAGCCAATAGCCAATAGCCAATAGCGAACAGTCGACAGCTCTCGTGACGAGACCCCCCGTGGCACGCCGCGGAGGGTCTCATTCGTTAGGCCGATAGCCGATGGCTGATGGCCGATAGCTACTTCAACGCCTCCTCGACCAGCGCCTTCTGCGCCGCGGAGTGGGCGGCGGGGTACCCCTCGGCGGGGCTGGCGCGCTCGGGGCGGCCGGCGTAGCGCAGCTGCATCCCCCGCGGCAGGAGGGCGCCGAGGCGCTCGGCCACGAAGCCCCACGCCCCCATGTTGCGCGGCTCCTCCTGCGCCCAGACCACCTCCGCCGCGCGGGGGTAGCGCGCCAGCACCGCGCGCAGCTCCTCGGCGGGGAAGGGGTAGAGCTGTTCCACCCGGATCACGGCCGGGTGCTTGACGCCGAGCTTCTCGGCCTCGGCGGCGAGGTCGTAGTACACCTTGCCGCTGCAGAGCACCACGCGCGTCACCTGCGAGGCGTCCGCGGTCGGGTCGTCCACCACCGGGCGGAAGGTGCCGGCGGTGAGGTCCGCGAGCTTCGAGGCCGCCACCGGGAGGCGGAGGAGGCTCTTCGGCGTCATGATCACGAGCGGGCGCACCCGCGCGTCGCGGGCCTGACGCCGCAGGAGGTGGAAGTACTGCGCCGGCGTGGTGCAGTTGGCCACCCGCAGGTTCCCCTCGGCGCTGAGCTGGAGGAACCGCTCCAGGCGCGCGCTCGAATGCTCGGGGCCCTGCCCCTCGTACCCGTGCGGCAGGAGCAGGGTGAGGCGCGCCAGCTGGCCCCACTTGGACTGCCCGGCGGCGAGGAACTGGTCCAGGATCACCTGGGCGCCGTTCACGAAGTCGCCGAACTGTCCCTCCCAGAGCACCAGCGTCTCGGGCGCGGCCACGCTGTAGCCGTACTCGAAGCCCATCGTGGCGAGCTCCGAGAGGGGGCTGTTGTACACCTCGAGCGACGCCCGCGCCCCGGGCAGCGCCTGCAGCGGGGCGAAGGTGGCGCCGGTCTTCGCGTCGTGCAGCACCAGGTGGCGGTGGCTGAAGGTGCCGCGCTCGCTGTCCTGCCCGGTGAGGCGGATCGGCGTCCCCTCCTGCAGCAGCGAGCCGAAGGCCAGCGCCTCGGCGTGCCCGAAGTCGATGCCCCCTTCGGGACCGAGGACGTGCCGCCGGCGCTCGAGCTGCTTGACCAGCTTGGGGTGCACCGTGAAGCCCGCGGGCCAGGTCAGGAGCTCCTCGTTGAGCTGGCGCAGCCGCTCCTCGGGGAGCGCGGTCTGCACCGCGACGGCGCCGTTCGTGGCCGGGGCCGGGACGGCGGCCTCGGTGTGCGCCCCGGCGGCCGCCTTCATCGCCTGCTGGATGGCGACGAGCTTCTGGTACTGCGCGTCGGCCGCGGCCTCCGCCTCGGCCTCGGAGATGACGCCCGCCCCGACGAGCGCGGCGGCGTACCGGGCCCGCACCGTCGGCAGCGCCTTGATGCGCTCGTACATGAGGGGCTGGGTGTAGCCCGGCTCGTCCCCCTCGTTGTGGCCGTGGCGCCGGTAGCCCACCAGGTCGATCAGCACGTCGTTGGCGAACTCCCGCCGGTACGCCATCGCCAGGCGCACCGCGGCGAGGCACGCCTCGGGGTCGTCGGCGTTGACGTGCACGATCGGGATGTCGAAGCCCTTGGCCAGGTCGGACGCGTAGCGCGTGGAGCGCGAGTCGCGCATGTCGGTGGTGAAGCCGACCTGGTTGTTGGTGATGATGTGCAGCGTGCCGCCGGTGCCGTAGCCCCGCAGCCGGCCGAGGTTGAGCGTCTCGGCCACGACCCCCTGGCCCGCGAAGGCGGCGTCGCCGTGGATGACGATGGGCAGCGCGGCGGTGACGTCGTGCCGCGCCTCGGCGCCGGTGCGGTCGGTCTGCTTGGCGCGCGCGCGGCCATCCACCACCGGCCCCACGAACTCGAGGTGGCTCGGGTTGGGCGACAGGCTCACCGCCACCTCGGCGCCCGCGGGGGTGCGGCGCACCCCGTCGGCCCCGTGGTGGTACTTGACGTCACCGGTGCCGGCGTCGGGCTCCTCCGGGTGCTGCTTGTGCTCCTCGAACTCGGCCAGGATGGCCTCGTACGGGCGGCCGACGTTGTGCACCAGCACGTTGAGGCGGCCGCGGTGCGCCATCCCGATCACCACCTCGTGGGTCCCCTGCGTCCCCGCGAGGTCGGTGGCCAGGTCGAGCATCGGCACGAGCGCGTCCACCCCCTCGATGGAGAACCGCTTCTTCCCCAGGTACGCCTTGTGGAGGAAGCGCTCGAAGGTCTCGACCTCCGTGAGCCGGGCCAGGAGGGCGCGGCGCTCCTCGGTGCCGAGCGGGGTGCGGTAGCGCCCGCTCTCGATCGCATCGCGCAGCCACACCCGCTCCGCGTGCGACGAGATGTGCTCCACCTCGTAGGCGATGGTGCCGCAATACGTCTCGCGGAGCCGGGGGAGCACCTCGGCGAGGGTGGGGCCGGGCACCGCGACGCGGAGGAGCGTCGCGGGGATGGTGGGGAGCACCTCGGGGGCGAGGCCCACCGTGGCGGGCTCGAGCGCGGGGTCGCCCTCGGGCTCGCTCCCGAGCGGGTCGAGCCGCGCGGCGAGGTGGCCGTGGGTGCGGTGCGCCTTGACCAGCGACATCGCGGCGGCCACGTGGGCCAGCGCGTCGGCCGGCACGGCGGCGCCCGCCGCCGCGCGCACGGGGGCCGCGGGCGGGGCGGGGGCCCGCGCCTGGCCCGCGGCGGGGAGGGTCACCCCCAGGGCGGCCGCGACCTCCTCATAGAAGGACTGCTGGCCCTGAAGCAGCTGGTCGACGGTGCGCAGGAACGTCCCCGACTCCGCCCCCTGGATGAGGCGGTGGTCGTAGGTGCTGGTCATCTGCATCACCTTGCCCACGCCGAGCTCGGCGGCCCGCCTGGGGTCGGCGGCGAAGGCGGCCGGCACCCCGATGGCGCCGGTGGCGATGATCGTTCCCTGGCCCTTCATCAGGCGCGGCACCGAGGCGCTGGTGCCGAGCCCGCCCGGGTTGGTGAGCGAGACGGTGGCGCCCATGAAGGCGTCGGGCATCAGCTTGTTGGTGCGCGCCGCCTCGACCAGCCGCTCGTACTCGGCGTGGAAGGCGGCGAAGTCCATCGCCTCGGCGTGCTTGAGCACGGGCACCACCAGCCCGCGCGAGCCGTCCTTGCGCTCCACGTCCACCGCGAGGCCCAGGTGGATCCCGTCGGGGGTGACGCGGAACACCTGGCCCTCGCGCTCCAGCAGGGAGTGGCCCATCACCGGGTGCGCCTTGAGCCCGCGCACCAGCGCCCAGGCGATCAGGTGGGTGAAGGAGAGCTTGGTGGGGCGGCCGGCGGCGGCGAGGGCCGCGTTGAGGTCGCGCCGGCGCGCGTCCAGCACCGTCACGGCGAGCTCGCGGAAGGTCGTCGCCGTGGGGACGGTGAGGGAGTCGTTCATGTTCTGGGCGAGGCGCAGGGCCGGCCCCTTGAGGAGCTGTGCACCCGCGGGCGCCGCCGGCGTCCCCTCGGCGACGGGGCCCGCGCCGTTGGGCGCCGGGCTCGCGCCGTTGGGCGAGGGGGCGGGCCGCTCGCCGACCTGCCCGCTCTCGAACAGGCGGCGCCACTCCGGCGACACCGACGCGGGGTCGCGGAGGTAATCCTCGTAGAGCGCCTGCGCGAAGCCGGCGTTGGCGGTCTCGAACACGTTGGGATGCACGGCAAGTTCCCCTGCTGAACGTCATTCGGGGCCGCCATTCACCGCGGGCGGCCATCGTGGTAAGATAACGAGAACGGCGCGCGGAACGCATCGCTCGCCGGGCCAACCGGGTCCCGATCCCCAGAGGAGCGAATATGCGGTCCTTGCTCAGCGCCACCCTTCCGTTGCTCGTCCTGGCCGCCGCCTGCGGCGACGGGGGCGGCGGGCCCAGCGAGCACACCCTCGAGCTCATCAAGTGGACGCCGAGCGGCGACCTCCAGGTGGACACCGTCGGGCAGCTGCTCCCCAAGCCGGTGCGGGTGCGCGTGCTGGTCGACGGGCAGCCCAGCGCCGGTCACGTGGTCCACTTCGCCGGGGGCACCCTCGGCACCATCGACGGCACCACCGACGGCACCGGGGTCACCACCTCGACCTGGACCCTCGGCACCGCGGTGGGGGAGCAGTCGGTGACCGCCTCGCTCGACGGCGCGACCGGCTCCCCGCTCACCTTCACCGCCACCGCCGTCCCCGACGCCCCGGACACGATGTTCGCCGTGAGCGGCGCCGACCAGGCGGCGGAGCCCTCCGACGTCTTCCCGCAGCCGTTCGGGGTCAGGGTCACCGACCAGTACGGCAACGCGGTGCCGGGGGTCTGGGTCCAGTTCGCCGCGAGCGGCGCCCTGACCCTCAACACCGACTCCGCGGTGACGCTCGAGACCGGGGTGGCGCAGGTGGCCGGCATCGCGAAGGGCTTTGCCGGGTCCACCACCGTCACCGCCTCGGTGAGCGGGATCAACGGGTCGCCTGTCGAGTTCACCGGGGCGGTGGTCTCCTCCTACACGACGATCCACGTCGATGACACCGGCTTCTCCCCCGACAGCGTCACGATCAACGCCGGCGACGCGGTGAAGTTCGTGGTCGATGCGGGGACCCATAACATCGTCTCCCTGGGCGATCCCTCCTTCCCGGGGAGCGGCACCATCAGCGCCGGGGCGTCGTACGGCCTGCTGCTCTTCAGCACCGCCGGCGCGTATCACTACGCCTGCTCGCTCCACGAGGGCCACCAGGGGGTCATCGTCGTCCAGTAGCCTCGGCGGGGGTCTTCCCCCCCTCCCCGATCGGACCGTACCTTGAGCGTATCGCGCCACCCCCGAGGCGACGGTGCGCTCAAGCGTATCAGGCAACGGTCTCATCCTCCTGCTCGCCCTCGCGGGGTGCGGTCACGACGCGCCCCCCCTCGTGGCGTTCGCCTACGCGCGGAACGGCGCCCCCTACCTCGACCTGGCGCGCGCCGGGTTCGCCGACGCCGGGCGCCCCGCGCCGGCCTTCTTGTACGACTCCACCGCCGACGTCGGCACCGCGGAGCAGGCGCTCGCCTTTGCGGCCCAGCTGGTGGGCCGGCGCGACGTGACGGTGGTGGTGGGCCCGAGCAACAGCCGCGAAGCGCTCGCCACCGCGCCCGCCTACGTCGCGGCGGGGCTCCCGGTGATCGTGCCGAGCGCCACCAGCCGCCGGCTCCGCTCGGCGGCCGGCACGCTGTTCACTCTCGCCCCCGACGACTCGGTCGAGGGGGCGTTCCTGGCCCGTTTCGCGGCGCGCCAGCTGCGGGCGCGGCGGGGGGTGATCTTCTACGCCAACGACGAGTACGGCGAGGGACTGCGCACCGGGATCACCGACGCCTTCACCACGCTGGGCGGTACGGTGGCCGAGGCGGTGCCGGTGGGCGGCAGCGTGGCCGACCCCGCCGCCCTCCTGGCGGCCACGCTGCGCCGGGCGCATCCCGAGGTGATCTTCTCGGCCGCGCGCGCGGAGGCGACCGGCGCCCTCCTCCGGGCGGCGCACGCCCTGGCGCCGGGCGTCCCGGTCGTGGCGGGGGACGGGGCCTACCTGCCCCCCGCCCTCGCCAGCGCGGCGGGCGGCGACCTGCGGGACCTCTACGTGCTGGCGTTCTGGTCCTACGACTCCACCGTGGCGCGCCAGCGGGAGTTCGTGGCGCGGGTGCGCCGTCTCCGGGGCACCGCGCCGATGCCTGAAGACGCCCTCACGGTCGATGCCCTCGGGCTCGCGGTCGCCGCGCTCGACGCGGTGGGCCCCGACCGCGAGCGGATCCGGCGCTGGCTGCGGGAGCTGGGGCGCACGCATCCCGCGTATCCCGGGCTCACGGGCCCGATCAGCTTCGGCGCCGAGCGCGCGCTGCCGCTCCGGATCCTCCGCTTCGAGGATGGGCGCGCCGTCGCGGCCGACAGCGCTCTTGTCGGCGCCGTGCCGGCGCGGTAGAGTCCGAGGTCACCTCGGCTTCAGTCCCCCTTGCCAGGCCGGATTCCATGTGGGCTTCCGCGATGCGCCAGGCGCGTTGGTGCGGTGCGGCGCTGCTGATCGGCGCCTGCGGTCCCGCGCGACCCGCGCCCATCCGCATCGGCGTGGCGTACCCGCGATGGGCGCGGCTCCACATCGCCGCCGCCGAGTCCACGTTGCGGCGCACCTGGGGGGATTCCGTCGCGCTCCCGGAGTTCGTGTACGACCCGGACACCACGCCCGAACGGCTCGAGCGGACGGTCGAGTTCGCCCAGCAGCTGGCGGCCGATCCGCGGGTGAGCGTGATCGTCGGGCCGAGCACCAGCCGCGCCGCCATCGCGGTGGCGCCGGTGGCCTCGGCCGCCGGGATCCCGCTCGTCATCCCGAACGCCACCTCCCGGCTGCTCGGCGCGAGCGGGCCCTGGGTGTTCCGCCTGGTGCCCAATGACTCGGTCGAAGGCGCCTTCCTCGCGGAGGCGGTGGCCGCCCGCGGGCTCGCCGACCGGCTGCTCGTGCTCTACACCAACGACGAGTACGGCCAGGGACTGCGGGCGGGGGTGATCGAGGCGCTGGCGCACCGCGGCCAGCGCCCCACCGCGGAGCTCCCCGTGACCCCCGGCAGCGATTTCGCCACGCTGCTCCAGAGCGAGTTCGCCGCCCGCCCGCCGCGCGCCATCCTGGCCGCCGTGCGGAACCCCGAGCTCGTTGCGCTGCTTGGCGCGCTCAAGGCCCAGCGCCGGCGGGTGCCGGTCTTTAGCGGCGACGGCGGTTCCTCCCCGCTGATGGTGAGCGAGCGGGTGGGCGCGCTCGACTTCCCGGTCTACTCCGCCGCCTTCGCCGCGCCGGGCGGGGACAGCGCCACCGCGACCTTCGCCCGCTGGTGGCGCGGCTACGCGCACCAGCCGCTCCGCCCGGAGGACGCGCTCACCGTGGACGCACTCGTCGTTGCCGC
>DASTRQ010000195.1:0-9636 GCA_035761145.1 Gemmatimonadales bacterium | reverse complement strand
GTCAGTGCCAGGAATGCGAACAGGGACTTCATTGCCGGACCTCTCAAGACGGATGCGGAGACGTGGGCGAGAGCGCCTGCATCGGGGCAGGCACCCCGCCAGCGACCGGGGTCAGAGAGGGCGGATGGGAGGGCGGATCGGAGGGTCAGGGCGACGGCCGTGCAGTTGCACCGCCGCCACCGACACGGGAATGCTCCCCGTCACCACGACCGGGTGGAAGGCGATGCCTGTGAGCGGCAAGGTGGCCGCGCTCACGCAGTGGACGGGCATCGTGCACTCGACGGGAGGGCAGTGACGCTCGTGACCGTGATGGTCGAGGAGGGGATCGGCGGCCATCTGGTGCGTCGCGGCCATCGCCGATCCCTGAGCGCGGCAATGATCCAAGGCCCCCGCCGAGGGCGGGGAGATCGCGCCGAGGAGCAAGGCGCCAAGGAGGATGAGCCGCGTTACCATATATGGGTCACTTGGATGACCATTATACCCCCTAGGGGTATGTCGGTCAAGTGCCCTGCCTAGCGGGATCAGCCCCAGCCACCTGAGCGGCCCAATGAAGCGTTCCACCCTTCTCACCATCGCCGCCGTCCTCGCCTTTGCCGCGTTCCTGCTCTGGTCCACCCTGGGCGGACAGAAAGCGGAGTGCGAGGTCTGCGTCTCCTTCAACGGGCGCAGCAATTGCGCCACCGCGAGCGCACCGAGCGAGGCGGAGGCGGCGCGCTCGGCGCAGAACACGGCGTGCGGGGTGCTGGCGGCCGGGATGGCCGAGACGATCAACTGCGGCAACGCGGTCCCGACCCGCCAGCAGTGCCGCACCACCTGACGTCACGCCACGGATAGCCGCACCCTGCAACGACGGGCGCCCGGTGTGACGAACCCCACACGTCGCACCTAAGCGCATTGAGGGCAACGAGTTAGCGATATCCGGTGAGGGTGGCACCTCGCTTGCCCTGAGAGAGTGCGATCTGCCAGGCCCCGGGTGGTCCCCCTGCCCGCTGGCCCGCCTGCCGATCGCTCCATGGGCGAACTGATCATCCGGGAGATGGACCAGGGCGAGGACTTCGTCGGCTGGTTCCACGACCTCGTCGAGCGCCAGGACAGCGCCTCGGGCTCCCACCTTCGATACGACGACCACCTCCTCGTGCTCACCAACGAGCTCGGCGACTGGGTGGGCGGCGTGCGCTATTACGTGCGCGGCGGGGTGGCCCATCTCCAGGAGTTCGCGGTGACCCCCGAGAGCGAGCACCTGGGCTACGGCCTCCGGCTGCTCGAAGCGTTCGAGGGGCGGGCGCGGGAGGCGGGGGCCCACCTGCTCGAGTTCTGGACCAACGACCTCGAATCGGCGGCGATCTACGCCGAGCTTGGCTGGGTCGAGGTGGTGCGGCGGCCGCGGTACGTGGGGGGGGATCTCTGGGTGCTGATGGAGAAGCCGCTGGCGCCGCTGGCCTGACCCTTCCCCGCGGGGGTCCGGGGCGGCACATTTGAGGCATGACCCTCTCCGAACGCGCCCGCCAGTTCTTCACGAAAGTCGAAGTGCTCCGGGACCTCGAGGCCCGGGTGGCCGAATTGATGGCCGCCCACGAGGCCAAGCGCCCGCTCTGGTTCCCCGCCGACCTCCTCGACGCCAGGCCGGGGGAGTGCCAGGAGGAGCACCGGCGCACGCTGCGTGAGCGGGCCACCGGCATCCCCGACCCGGTGCGGGCCGCGCTCGCGCTCAACCTCCTCACCGAGGAGGGGCTGCCCCACTTCCACCGGCTCATCGCCGTGTACCTGGGCGACGACAGCCACTGGCGCAACTGGAACAACCTCTGGACCGCCGAAGAGGACCGCCACGGCGCCGTCCTGACCGACTACTGCAAGAGCACCGGCATCCTGGACCGCCGCACGCTCGAGGTGATGCAGTTCGCCTACATCAAGGCGGGGTTCGAGCCCTCGTGGGACAAGGACCCCTACCGGGTCTTCGCCTACACCACGGTGCAGGAGCGCGCCACGCAGGTGAGCCACGCCAACACCGGCCGCATCGTGGGCGAGTATGAGCCGCTCCTGGGCGACGCGCTCGGGAACGTGGCCAGCGAGGAGGCGCGGCACTACGTCTTCTACCGGACGATGGTGAGCGAGATCCTCGCGCGCGACCCGAACGAGATGCTCCACTCGCTGGCGCAGGTGATGCCGGGGATCGACATGCCGGGGCACACCATCCCGGGTTTCGTGCAGCTGGCCGACGTGATCCGGCGCGCCGGGATCTACGGGCCGCGCGACTACCTCCGGATCGTCCAGGACCAGCTCAAGCACTGGAAGATCGAGACGCTCGAGGGGCTCTCGGAGATGGGCAAGAAGGCGCAGGAGAAGCTCCTGGCCATCCCGGCCCGGCTGGAGCGGGTGGCGCAGATCATGGAGACGCGCCGCACCGCCAAGACCTTCTCCTTCGAGGTCGTCTTCAACCGCGAATTCGCGATGGACTGAGCCGATGCGCGTCCTCCGCTTCGCCCTCCCGCTGGCCGTGGCCGCCTGCCTGCGCCTCCCCGCCTCCGCCGCGAAGGGCGGCGGGGCGGCGGGTCAGGCCTCGGCCCCCGCGGCGGCGGACGTGGAGGACGCGCGCGCGCTGGGCCGCGAGCTCTTCGAGGTGATGGACAAGGTGATGGCCTACAAGGCCTCGCACTTCGGGAACCTCCCGCGGAGCCTCACCGACATCGGCGTGGACAGCCTCACGCGCGGCACCGTGCGGCGGCTCACGACCGCGGGCGGCACGCCGGCGCTCACGGTGGCCTTCCGCCGCACCGACGGGCACGCGCTCGCCAGCTGCAGCGGCACCAACAAGGTGCTCGAGGACTCGATGCTCAACGGCGGCCCCTTCGAGGTGGAGTGCGCCCTCCTCGCCGGCGGGACGAAGGCCTTCACGGTCGGTGAGTGAGCTCCTCCTTGCCGTGGTGCGCGGCGCCGTGGCCCTGGGCTGCGGCGCCGCCGCCGTTGTCGCCCTGACCCACCTGGCGGTGCGGCGCGGCCGGCTGGGGCTCTTCAGCTGGTGGGCGCGCACGGTGCGCGGCGCGGCGGCGCCGGCGCTCCGGCCCATCGAGCGGCGCCTCCTGGCCCGCGGGGGGAACCCGCAGGACGCCCCCTACTGGCTCTTCGGTCTCGCGCTCTTGGGCGGTCTCGCCCTCGTGAGCCTCACCCAATGGTCGCTCGGCGCCGTCGCCTACGCGCGCTACGCCGCCCGGGGCGGCGTCCGCGGCGTGCTCGCGCTCCTCGTCCGCGCCGGCGCGACGGTGCTGAGCGTCGCGCTGGTGGTGCGCGCGCTCGGGAGCTGGGTGGGGATCGGCCGCTGGACGCGCTGGATGCGCCCCTGCTACGCCCTCACCGACTGGATCGTCTCCCCGCTCCAGCGGGTGATCCCCCCGATCGCCGGGATGGACCTCTCCCCGGTGGCGGCGTGGGTCCTTGTGCAGGTGGCCGCGGGACTCCTCCTCGGCGTGATCCGGTGAGCTGGCTCGTCGCGCGCGACGGGGGCGCGGAGCTCACCCTGCACATCCAGCCGCGCGCCGCGCGCACGGAGGTGGCGGGGACCCACGGCGACGCGCTCAAGATCCGCCTCGCCGCCCCGCCCGTCGACGGCGCCGCCAACGAGGAACTCATCCGCTTCCTGGCCGGCCAGCTCGGCGTGGCCCGGAACGCCGTGACGATCGTGAGCGGGGCGACGGGGAGGCGGAAACGGGTGCGCGTGGCGGGGGTGGAGGCGGGATCGGCGATGCAGAAGCTGGGGGTGGAGGGTTGAGGCTGGAGGATCCTGGAGGAGGGGATCCGGCCGTGCAGGACCCACCACCCTCGACCCTCCGCCGATTCGCGCCTATATTGAAGCCGTACCACACAACCGATATCCCGTGGCGATTTGCGCAGCTTGCGGCCACGTAAAACAACCCGCTAAAACGCGCCCCCATCCCCGGGAGCCGTTTTCGGCCCCCGGGGTGTGCATTTTTGGAGACTCCAGTTGAACCGCACCGAGCGTCTCGAGCGTCTTGAGCGTCTGTTGGCCGAGAGGATCCTCCTCCTCGACGGCGCGATGGGCACGATGCTGCAGCGGCACCGGCTCACCGAGGCCGACTTCCGCGGCGCGCGCTTCGCCGACTGGCCGGTGGACCTGCGGGGGAACAGCGACCTCCTCTCGCTGACCCGCCCCGAGGTGGTGGCGGGCATCCACCGCGAGTACCTGGCGGCCGGCGCCGACCTGGTCGAGACCAACACCTTCACCGCCACGCGCATCGCGCAGGCGGACTACCGGATGGAGGCGCTCGTCCCCGAGCTCAACCGCGCGGGGGCGGCGCTGGCGCGCGCGGTGGCCGACGAGTTCGAGGCGGCCGACGGGCGCCCCCGCTACGTGGTGGGGATCCTGGGGCCGCTCAACCGCACGCTGTCGCTGAGCCCCGACGTCAACGACCCCGCGGCGCGCGCGGTGGAGTGGGGCGACGTCGTGGCGGCGTACCGCGAGGCGGTGGAGGGGCTGGTGGCCGGCGGCGCCGACCTGCTGATGGTCGAGACGGTCTTCGACACGCTCAACTGCAAGGCGGCCCTCTTCGCGATCGACGAGGCGTTCGCCGCCGGCACGCCGCGGGTGCCGGTGATGGTGAGCGTCACCATCACCGACCGGAGCGGGCGCACCCTCTCGGGGCAGACCGTCGAGGCGTTCTGGAACTCGGTGGCGCACGCGCGCCCGTTCAGCGTGGGGCTCAACTGCGCCCTGGGCGCCGAGGAGCTGCATCCCTACGTGCAGGCGCTGGCCCGCGTGGCCCCCTGCCCCGTCAGCACGCATCCCAACGCCGGGCTCCCCAACGCCTTCGGCGAGTATGACGAGACCCCCGCCGCGATGGCGCGCACGATCGGCCGGTTCGCGGCCGAGGGGCTGGTGAACATCGTGGGCGGGTGCTGCGGCACCACCCCCGAGCACATCCGCGCCCTGGCCGACGCGGTGCGGGGGGTGGCGCCGCGGGTGCCGGTCACGCCCCCGCCGCGCCTCCGGCTCTCGGGGCTGGAGCCGCTCACGGTGGGCCCCGACACCCTCTTCGTGAACATCGGCGAGCGCTGCAACGTGACCGGGTCGCGGCGCTTCGCGCGGCTCGTCCGCGAGCGGCGCTACGCCGAGGCGGTGGCGGTGGCGCGCGAGCAGGTGGAGACGGGGGCGCAGCTGCTCGACCTCAACTTCGACGAGGCGCTGCTCGACGGCGCCGCGGCGATGCGCACCTTCCTCCGCCTCCTCGCCGCGGAGCCCGACGTCGCCAAGGTCCCCTTCGTGATCGACTCGTCCACGTGGAGCGTGATCGAGGCGGGGCTGCAGAACGTGCAGGGGAAAGCGGTGGTGAACTCGATCTCGCTCAAGGAGGGCGAGGCGGAGTTCCTGCGCCAGGCGGGGCTGGCCCGGCGGTATGGGGCGGCGGTGATCGTGATGATGTTCGACGAGGCGGGGCAGGCCGACACGGTGGAGCGCCGCGTGGCGATCGCCCACCGGGCGGTGGGGCTCCTCACCGCCCGCGTGGGGATGCCGGCCGAGGACATCATCATCGACCCCAACATCTTCGCCATCGGCACCGGGATCGAGGAGCACGCGGAGTACGCGCTGGCGTACCTCGAGGCCACCCGGCGCATCAAGGCGGAGCTCCCCGGCGTGCGCGTCAGCGGCGGGCTCTCCAACCTCTCGTTCAGCTTCCGCGGCAACGACCCCCTCCGCGAGGCGATCCACGCGGTGTTCCTCTACCACGCCATCCGCGCCGGGATGGACATGGGGATCGTGAACGCCGGCGCGCTCCCGATCTACGAGGACATCCCCGCCGACCTGCGCGCCCGGGTGGAGGACCTCGTGCTGGCCCGCCGCCCCGACGCCACCGAGCGCCTGCTGGCCGTGGCGGAGGGGCTCACCGCGCGCGCGGCGTCCCCCGCGGCCGCCGCCGAGTGGCGCGCCCGCCCCGTGGGGGAGCGGCTCAGCTACGCCCTGGTGCACGGCCTCGACGAGTTCATCGTGCCCGACACCGAGGAGGCGCGCCAGGCGGCCGCCCGCCCCCTCGACGTGATCGAGGGGCCGCTGATGGACGGGATGGCCGTGGTGGGCGACCTCTTCGGCGCGGGGAAGATGTTCCTCCCCCAGGTGGTGAAGAGCGCGCGGGTGATGAAGAAGGCGGTGGCGCACCTCATCCCCTTCATCGAGGCGGCCAAGGCCGCGGGCGCGGCGCGGAAGGCGGGCACCGTCGTGCTCGCCACCGTGAAGGGGGACGTGCACGACATCGGCAAGAACATCGTGGGCGTCGTGCTGCAGTGCAACAACTTCGAGGTGGTGGACCTCGGCGTGATGGTGGGCGCCGACCGCATCCTGGCCGCGGCGCGGGAGCACGACGCCGACCTGGTGGGGCTCTCGGGGCTCATCACCCCGTCGCTCGAGGAGATGAGCTTCGTGGCCGGGGAGCTCGAGCGCGAGGGGTTCACCACGCCGCTGCTGATCGGCGGCGCCACCACGAGCCGCGCCCACACCGCGATCCGCATCGCGCCGCGCTACAGCGCGCCGGTGGTGCACGTCACCGACGCGTCGCGCGCCGTGCCCGCCGCCACGGCGCTCCTCTCCGACACCCAGCGCGAGGCGTTCGTCCGCGACGTCGCGGCCGACTATGCCAGGCTCCGCGCCGAGCGGGAGGGGGAGGGGGAGCGCACCCTGGTGCCCCTCGCCGAGGCGCGCGCCAACGCGCTCCGCCCCGCCCCCCGCCCCGCCCCGCGGCCGGGGTTCCTCGGCGTCCGCGCCTTCGACGCGTGGCCGCTCGACGAGCTGGTGCCGCGGATCGACTGGACCCCCTACTTCCACGCCTGGGAGCTCAAGGGGAAGTACCCGGCGATCCTGGAGCGCCCCGAGGCGCGCGACCTGTGGCGCGACACCGAGGCGCTGCTGGCGCGCATCGTGGACCGGCGGCTCCTCACCGCGCGCGCGGTGGTGGGCTTCTTCCCCGCCGCCCGGACCTCTCCCGACGACGTCACGCTCTACGGCGAGGGTCCCGGCGACCGGCCGGACACCGAGGCGCGCCAGGTGCTCCACTTCCTGCGCCAGCAGGGGCCCAAGGGGGCGGGGCGGCCGCACCTGTCGCTCGCCGACCTGGTGGCCGCTCCGGCGGAAGGCCCCGACTACATCGGCGCCTTCGCGGTGACGGCCGGGATCGGACTCGACGCCCTCGTGGCCGAGCTGGCAGGGGCGCACGACGATTACACCGCCATCATCGCCAAGGCGCTGGCCGACCGGCTGGCCGAGGCGCTGGCGGAGCGGCTGCACGAACGGGTGCGCCGCGAGCTCTGGGGATACGCCCCCGACGAGGCGCTCGGCAACGACGAGCTCATCGCCGAGGCGTACCAGGGGATCCGCCCCGCGCCCGGGTATCCCGCCTGCCCCGACCACACCGAGAAGCGCACCCTGTGGGAGCTGCTCGACGTGGAGCGCCGCGCCGGGATCGTGCTGACCGAGAGCTGCGCGATGACGCCCGCCGCCTCGGTGAGCGGGTGGTACTTCTGGCGCCCCGAGGCGAGCTATTTCGGCATCGGCAAGCTCGGCCGCGACCAGGTGGAGGACTACGCGAAGCGGAAGGGCTGGACGGTGGCGGAGGCGGAGCGGTGGCTGGCGCCGAACCTGGGGTATGAAAGGAGCTAAGTCGTTGGTCGCTGGTCATTGGTCCTTCGTGGACGGGATCGGTGAGCATCCACGGGGACCTTGCACCCGCGACCGACGGCCGATGACCATCGACCAATGACCAGCGACCCCCTCCGCACCCTCCTGCACGACGGCCGCACCCACGTGGTGGACGGCGCGATGGGCACGATGCTCTACGCCCGCGGCGCCTTCCTCAACGTGTGCTACGACGAGCTCTGCCTGCGCGCCCCCGACCTGGTGCGCGAGGTGCATCGCGACTACGTCAAGGCGGGCGCGGAGCTCCTCGAGACCAACACGTTCGGCGCCAACCCGCTCAAGCTGGCGCAGTACGGCCTCGCCCCCGAGACCGAGGCGATCAACGCCGCCGCGGCGCGGCTGGCCCGCGACGCCGCGCGCGACCGCGCGCTGGTGCTCGGCGCCATCGGCCCCCTCGGCGTGCGGGTGGAGCCGTTCGGCGAACTGGGCCTCGACGAGGCGGAGGCGGCCTTCGGCCGGCAGGTGGACGGCCTGCTGCAGGGCGGGGTGGACGGCATCCTGCTCGAGACCTTCTCCGACGTGCACGAGGTGGAGGCGGCGGTGCGCGCGGCGCGGCGCCGCACCGGCCTGCCGGTCATCGCGCAGATGACGGTGGGCACCGACGGCCGCACCGCCTACGGCAGCGAGCCCGGGATCTGGGGCCCGATGCTCGAGGCGCTCGGCGTGGACGCCATCGGCGTCAACTGCTCGGTGGGACCGGCGGGGGTGCTCGAGGTGATCGAGCAGCTGGCCCGGGTGACCCGGCTCCCCCTCGCGGCGCAGCCCAACGCCGGCCTCCCGCGCGACGTGGGCGACCGCAAGATCTACATGGCGAGCCCCGAGTACGTGGGGACCTACGCCAAGCGCCTGGCCGAGGCGGGGGCCACGCTCGTGGGGGGCTGCTGCGGCACCACGCCGGAGCACATCCGCGCGGTGGCCCAGTTCGTCCAGAGCGTCTCGCCGCGGCAGCATACGGTGAGCGTGGTGGCGGGCGAGGCGGCCCCGCTCGCCGCCGTGCCCCTGGCGGAGCGGAGCCGCCTCGGCGCCCGGCTCGCGGCGGGGGCGTTCGTGACGACCGTGGAGATCACCCCGCCCAAGGGGGTGGACCCCGCGCCGATGTTCGCGCAGTGCCGCGCGCTCAAGGGGGCGGGGGTGGATGCGGTGAACGTCCCCGACGGCCCGCGGGCGCAGAGCCGGATGGGCTCGCTCCTCTCGGGGCTCATGATCGAGCGGGAGACGGGGCTCGAGGCGGTGGTGCACTATGCCTGCCGGGACCGGAACCTGCTCGGGATGCTGAGCGACCTCCTCGGCGCGGCGGCGGCGGGGCTCCACAACCTCCTCCTCATCACCGGCGACCCGCCCAAGATGGGGCCGTATCCCGACGCCACGGCGGTGTTCGACATCGACAGCATCGGCCTCACCAACCTGGTGAGCCGGCTCAACCGCGGCCTCGACCCCGGCGGCAACTCGCTGGGCCAGCCGACGCGGTTCGTCATCGGCGTCGGGGTCAACCCCACCGCGCCCGACCTGGAGCGCGAGCTCAAGCGGCTGCACTGGAAGGTCGAGGCGGGGGCCGAGTTCATGGTGACCCAGCCGGTGTTCGACCTGGCGCAGCTCGAGACGTTCCTGCGCCGGATCGAGTCGTTCCGGATCCCGGTCGTGGCGGGGCTCTGGCCGCTGGTGTCGCTCCGGAACGCCGAGTTCCTGGCCAACGAGGTGCCGGGGGTGTCGGTGCCGGAGGAGGTGCTGGCGCGGATGCGGCGGGCCAGCGCGACCGGGAAGGAGGCGGCGCTCGACGAGGGGGTGCGGATCGCGCGGGAGATGCTCGCCGCCGTGCGCGCGCGGGTGCAGGGGGTGCAGATCAGCGCGCCGCTGGGGAAGGTGCCGGTGGTGCTGGAGGTGCTCGGGGAGGGGTAAGGCGCGCGAGGCGCCTGCGGCGCGGCGGGGGAGCCGAGGGGGGCCGA
>DASTRQ010000194.1:0-3885 GCA_035761145.1 Gemmatimonadales bacterium | reverse complement strand
CTATGGTCGTGCGGCGGCGGCGCGCGGGCTGGCCGCCGGCGAGGTGGTCGACGAATTCGCCGCGCTCCGCGACGCGCTCACCCGAGACCTCGCCGCCACGGTGGCGGCGATGCGGGCGCGCCGGGGCCTCGCCGTGCTGCTGCACCTCAACCGCGTGGTGGACCGCGGGGCCGCGCTCGCCGTGGCGGGGTACACCGACGCGCTGGTGGCCACGCTCTTCCTCGAGGACGGGGTGCCGCGCGCCGACAGCGCGCTCGACGGGACCGAGCTCGAGCGCCGCCAGACCCAGCTCGAAGGGGACCTGCGCGCCCTGACCGCCGGCGCCCGGCGCTAGCCGTTGCACCCGCTCCTCCCGGCCCTCCCCTGGGTCCTGCCATACGGCGTCCTGGCGGGGATGGCCTCGCGCCATCCCGCGCTTCGCGACTTCCCCGCCGCCGCCGGCCGGCCGCTCAGCGTGATCATCCCCGCCCGCAACGAGGCGGAGGTGATCGAGCGCTGCGTGCGCTCGGTGCTGGCCTCGCACTACGCGCCGCTCGAGGTCCTCGTCGTGGACGACCGGAGCACCGACGACACCGCGGCCATCGTCCGGCGGCTCGCGGCCGAGGACGCCCGCGTGCGGCTGGTGGAGGGGCGCGAGCTCCCGGCGGGGTGGTTCGGGAAGCCGTGGGCCTGCGTGCAGGGGGCCGAGGCCGCCACCGGTGAGCTGCTCTGCTTCACCGACGCCGACACCATCCACGACCCCGATCTCCTCCCCCGCGCGGTGGGAGGGCTCGAGGCCACCGGCGCCGAGCTCTTCACCATCCTGCCGCAGCAGCTCTGCCTCACCGCGGCGGAGAAGCTCGTCCTCCCGCAGATCTTCTTCATCCTCGGCGCGCGATTCACCCCGCGCCGCGTCAACCGCGCCCGCCACGCCAGCGCGGTGATCGCCAACGGGCAGTTCATCCTGATGCCGCGCACGGCGTACGCGCGCGTCGGGACCCACGCCGCCGTGAAGCACGAGGTGGCCGAGGACCTGGCCCTGGGCCAGGAGGTGTACCGCCGGGGCGGCAAGGTGTTCATCGCCTACGCCACCGACCTGATGCGCACGCGGATGTACACCTCGTGGGCGCACCTGCGCGAAGGGTGGTCCAAGAACCTCTACCTCGGCGCGCGCAGGAGCCTCCCGGGGCGCCCGCTGCTGCAGCGCCTGGTCCCGTCGCTGCTCGCCTTCCCCTTCCTGTTCTGGGTGCTGCCCCCCGTGGCGCTCCTGCTGGCGTTGGCCGGACCGCTCGCCGCGTACACCGGCGCCGCCGCGCTCGCCACGGGGCTCTCGCTCGGCTTCTGGATGCTGGTGCACTTCGGGATGGAGGTGCCGCTGCGCTGGGCGTTCGGGTATCCGGCGGGGGCCGTGGCGGCGGCGTACATCGCGATCCGCAGCACGATCCGCGGCGCCCGCCGGGTGGAGTGGAAGGGCCGGGTCTACCGGGCGGGGGACGCCACCCGCCCCGCCTGAGACTTCCCGTCGAGGGCGTCGCGCACCGCCTCGGCGAGGGCGACGGGGGTCCAGGGCTTGAGCAGGATCGGGTACCCGTCGGGCGAGGCGGGGAGCGCCTCGGGGTCATACCCCGTCATCAGCACCACCGGCATCTCCGGCGCCTCCGAGCGGATGGCGGCGGCCAGCTGGCGTCCGTCCATCCGCGGCATCACGATGTCGGTGAGCACCAGGCCCACCTCGCCGCCGTGCTCCCGCCAGCGCACCACCCCTTCGACGCCGTCGGGCGCCTCGATCACGGTGTAGCCGAGCCGGCGCAGCGAGCGCGAGGCGAGGGCGCGCACGGCGGGCTCGTCGTCCACCAGGAGGATGGTCTCGTGGCCGCGAGGGAGGGCGCGCTCGTCGGGTTGCGGCTCGCGCGGCTCGAGGTCGTTGCGGAGCGGGAGCCCCACGCGCACCGTGGTCCCCTTGCCGCGCGCGGAGCTGATCGCGATGAACCCCCGGTGCTGGCGCACCAGGCCGTACGCCACGGCGAGCCCGAGCCCGCTCCCCCGTCCCGTCGCCTTGGTGGTGAAGAAGGGCTCGAACACCCGCTCGAGGGTGGCGGGATCCATCCCGACCCCCTCGTCCTGCACCTCGAGGATGGCATAGCTGCCGGGCGCCGCGCCGAACCCGGGCGGGGGCACCGCCACCGCCTCGGCCCGGAGTCGGATCGCCACCCGCCCCCCCTGCGGCATCGCGTCGCGCGCGTTGGTGACGAGGTTGAGGACCACCTGCTCGAGGGCGCTGGCGTTGGAGAGCGCCACGAGGGGACCCGCCTCGCGCTCGAGCTCGAGATGCAGCGCGGGGGGGAGGAGCCGCTGGAGGGTGCCGAGGAGCTCGGCGATGGTGTCGCCCACGTCCACCGGCTCGAGCGCCACCGGCGCGCGCCGGGCGAAGCTCAGGAGCTTCTTCACCATCGCGGCGCTGCGCCCCGCGGCGGCGGTGAGCTCCGCCAGCTCCTGGTGCAGCTCGGGACGGTCGGCGGGGAGGTCCTGCCGCAGGAGCTCGGCGCTCCCGAGCACCGCGGTGAGCATGTTGTTGAGGTCGTGTGCGATGCCGCCGGTGAGCGAGCCCACCGCCTCCATCTTCTGCGCCTGGCGGAGCTGCTCCTCGAGGGCGTTGCGCTCGCTGAGGTCGCGGGCGATGCCGAGGACGCGCCCGTCGGGGAGCATCCGGGCGCTCAGCTCCACGCGGATGGTGGCGCCCGAGGCGAGACGGATCCCGCGCACGGAGCGCACCGTCTCGCCGGCGCGGAGGCGGTCCCACGCCAGCGGCTGTTCCTGGAGGCTCTCGGGGGTGATCACGTCCTCGACCCGGAGCCGCGCCGCCTCCTCCGCGCTCATCCCGAGCACCTCGAGGCCGCGGCGGTTGACGTCGTAGAGCCGGCCGAGGTGCTGCCGATGGCGCAGCGCTATTTCCTGTTCTGACCATGCTGCGCGCTATTTCCCATAGCCACCAGAGCGACACGGAGCCGTTCGGCACGCTGACGCTCGTAGCGAGCGACCGCCATGTGCGGCGAAAGCTGGTCACCAGCGACCAGGGCGCGAAAATCATCGTCGACCTGCCGGAAGCCGTACTGCTTGCCGACGGCGACGCGCTGGTGCTGGAAGACGGACAAATGGTCAGGATCGTCGCTGCGAAAGAGGAACTCTATGCGGTGATGCCCGGGTCGGTGCCGCTCAGCCACCTTGCCTGGCATATCGGCAACCGGCACCTTGCCGCGCAGATCGACGCGGACCGCATCCTCATCCGGCGCGATCACGTCATCCGCGCCATGCTCGAAGGGCTCGGCGCGACGGTTGAAGAGGTGGTCGAGCCCTTCCAGCCGGTGCACGGCGCCTATCACAGCCACGGACACGCGCACGACCATGGCCTTGGGCACGGCCATGAGCATGGGGCGCACGGGCATCACCACCATGACTGAGATGTCGGAGAGCGCGCTGCTCAGGCTGATGACATGGCTGTCGCCGGCCTTTCCGGTCGGCGCCTTCTCCTACAGCCACGGCATCGAGCGCGCGATCGAGGAAGGGCTGATCGGCGAGCGCGAGAGCCTTGTCGGATGGCTCCGCGAACTGCTCGTCCGCGGCTCGGCCTGGAACGACGCGGTATTGTTGGCGGAGAGTTGGCGCGAAGCGGGGTCGGCCGGCGGCGGGGGGACGGCAGAACTTGCTGAGGCACTGGCGGCTTCGCGGGAACGGCACATGGAGACGATGCTGCAAGGGGAGGCGTTCCAGCAGGCGTTGTCTGCCTGGCGTTCCCCCTCTCCGTCTCGCCCCTCGCAGGCTCGGGACTCGACACCTCTCCCCCAAATTCGTGGGGGAGAGGACGGGAGCCACCTGTCCTCGCCACCCGGAACGGGGCGAGAGGTTTCG
>DASTRQ010000193.1:0-12815 GCA_035761145.1 Gemmatimonadales bacterium | reverse complement strand
GCCGCGCCGACGACCCCGCCGACGATGGTGCTGCGGCGGCTCCCGCCGAGGAGGCGGCCCGCCGCGGCGCCGACGGCGGCGCCGGCGCCGACCTTGGCGGCGTCACCCGCGGTGACCCCGCGGCCGACGATCTTGTAATGGACCGAGTCCACGGTGGCGCTGAGGGGATGGCTGGTCCCGCCGATCTCGACCGCCACCGGGGTGAGCTTGAGCTTCCCGGTCTTGTCCTGGTCGTTCTCGGCCGGGGCCAGCGTATCCACGTGGAGCGACACCACCGACCCGGCCGGGATCACCGTCCGCCCCGCGGCGTCCTTCACGTCGGCGCTCACCCGCACGCGCAGGGTGCCGCCGGCGTGGTCATGCCGCGAGTTGAGCGAGTCGAGCGAGGCGGTGGCGAAGGTGGCGCCCGCCGCGAGGCTCGGCTTCGCGGCCGGCCGCGGGCGGGGGGCGGGGGGCGTCGCCGGCTGGGTGGCCGGCTGGTTCGCCGGGGCCGCGGCGGGAGCGTCGTTGAGCGCCGCCGAGGACTCGGCCGGCGCCAGGGAGAGGTCCCGCTGCAGCGAATCGGCGGCGGGCTTGTCGCTCCCCCCGGCGCACGCCGCGAGCGTGACCAGGGAGGCGAGGGTGAGGATCCGGTTCCGCATAGGGTCTCCAGGGAGATGACTTGTCCGGGCCCCACGGCCCGGCGAGCTTTCGGAGTATGAAGGATCTGCGCGCGCTGTGGCCCGCCCTCCGGCCCTATCGTAATGCCTATCTCCTCGGACTGCTAGCGGTGGTGGGGGCCAACGCCTTCCGCACCCTCAACCCGCAGTTCATCCGGCAGGGGATCGACGCCATCGGCACCGGCGCCTCCGCCACCCAGCTCCGCACGGCGATCCTCCTGCTGGTGGTCACCGCCCTCTGCTCCGGCCTCTGCCGCTATGCGATGCGGCAGGTGCTCAACAGCGTGAGCCGCCGGGTGGAGACCGACCTCCGCGACACCCTGTTTGCGCACCTCGAGCGGCAGTCGGCGGGCTTCTACGACCGCCACCCCACCGGCGACCTGATCGCCCGCGCCACCAACGACCTCCAGAACGTGCGGATGGTGGCGGGACCGGCGCTGATGTACCTCGTGGACACCATCGTGCTCACCCTGATGGTGGTCCCCGCGATGGCCACCATCAGCTGGCGCCTCACGGCGTGGGTGTTCGTCCCCCTGATCTGCCTCCCGGCGGTGATGATCTGGTTCGGGCGCCGCATCCACGAGCGCACCCAGGCCATCCAGGCGCACTTCGGCGTGCTCACCGACCACGTGGTGGAGAACCTGTCGGGGGTGCGCATCGTGCGCGCGTACCGCCAGGAGCGGGCCGAGGCCGCGGAATTCGAGCGGCTGAGCGCGGAGTACCTCCGGCGGAACCTGGCCCTGGTCAACATCTCGGGGATGTTCCACCCGATCCTCGGCTTCATCGCGGGGAGCGGGGCGGCGATCATCCTGCTGGTGGGCGGGCGCCAGGTGATGGCCGGCACGCTCACGGTGGGCGCGTTCATCGCCTTCGGCGCCTACCTGGCGCAGTTCATCTGGCCGATGATCGCGGTCGGCTGGGCCGTGAACCTGGTGCAGCGGGGCGCCGCCTCGATGCGGCGCATCAACGAGCTGCTCGACGAGGCCCCCGCCATCACCGACCCCGCGGCGCCCGAGTCCCTCCCGCCCGCCACGGGGCCGCGCGCCCTGGCGGTGGAAGGGCTCTGGTTCCAGTACCCCAACGCCCGCGAGCGGGGGTGGGTGCTGCAGGACGTCTCGTTCCGCCTGGCGCCGGGGGAGTCGCTCGCCATCGTGGGCGCCACCGGGAGCGGGAAGAGCACGCTCCTCGAGCTCCTCACCCGGGCGCACGACCCCGACCGCGGGCGGGTGCTGGTGGACGGCGTGGACATCCGCCGGCTCACCCTGGCCGACCTGCGCCGCGCCGTGAGCCACGTGCCGCAGGAGACCTTCCTCTTCAGCGCCACCGTGCGCGAGAACGTCCTCTTCGGGATGCCCGACGACGGGCGGCTGGAGCGGAGCGCCGAGGCGGCGCAGCTCACCGAGGCGCTCCCCGCGCTCCCCGACGGCTACGACACGATGCTCGGCGAACGGGGGATCAACCTGAGCGGCGGGCAGAAGCAGCGCACCGCCATCGCCCGCGCGCTGGCCAAGGACGCGCCGATCTTCCTCCTCGACGACGCGCTCTCGGCCGTGGACGCGCACACCGAGGCGCGCATCCTCCAGAACCTCCGCTCCGCCCTGGCCGGGAAGACCACCGTGATCGTCTCCCACCGCCTGGCGGCGGTGAAGGACGCCACGCGGATCCTGGTGCTCGACGGCGGCCGGGTGGCGGAGGAAGGCACCCACGCGGAGCTGATGCGGCGGGAGGGGAGGTACTGGGAGCTCGTCCGGCGGCAGCAGTTGGAGGAGGCGCTCGAGGGCTCCTGAGGCATCGCAGGAGACACGGAGGGCACGGAGGGGCACGGAGAGCACACGGAGCAAGAGCTTTGTGGTCCCGGATGGAGGGCTCCGTCCGAGACCACGAACGATCGCAGTTCTCCGTGCCTTCTCCGTGTCCCTCCGTGCCCTCCGTGTCTCCTCTTACAGCCGCTTCCGCAGGAACTCCGGCGTCACGCTGTTGAGATACCCCGCCAGCCGGGTGAACTCGCCGGTGATGAGCAGGATCCCGACGATCACGAGCAGCACGCCCGCCACCCGCTGCACCCACGGCAGGTAGCGCCGGAAGCGCTGGAACCAGTCGAAGAAGCTCTCCACCGCCCACGCGGCCACGAGGAAGGGGATCGCGAGCCCGGCCGAGTAGGCGCCGAGGAGCACGAGCCCGCGGCCCATCGTGTCCTGCGTGCCGGCGAGGCTCAGGATGCCGCCCAGCACCGGGCCGATGCAGGGGGTCCACCCCGCCCCGAAGGCCATCCCCACCAGGAAGGGCCCCAGCGCGCCGAGGGGGCGCTCCTGGAGGTGCACCCGCGCCTCCATCTGCAGCGCCTGGATCTTGACCACCCCCATCGTCACGAGCCCGAAGAAGAGGATCAGCACCCCGCCGAGGCGCCCGACGAGGTCCTTGTGGCTGCGGAGCGCGCCGCCCAGCGCCGTGGCGCCGGCGCCGAGCAGCAGGAAGATGACGCTGAAGCCGAGCACGAAGAGCGTCGCCTGCACCATCGCGAGGCGGCGGCGGCCGGTCATCTCGCTCGCGGTCATCCCGGTGATGAAGCCGAGGTAGCTCGGCACCAGCGGGAGGACGCAGGGGGAGAGGAAGCTGAGCACGCCGGCCAGGAAGGCGACGGCGACGCCAAGGGAGGGATCGGTCATCCGCGGGCCCGGAGGGGGGCCACGTCGCGGCGCTGGCAGTCGCGACAGAGGCCGTGGAGCTCCACCCGCGCGCGGCGGAGCTGGAAGCCGTGTTCGTCGGCCAGGAAGCCGAGCATCCGCTCGAGCCGCTCGTGCTCGAACTCGGTCACGGCGCCGCACTGGCGGCACACCAGGTGTCCGTGCTCGGCGCGGCCGGCATCGGCCTCGTAACGGCGGGTGCCCTCGCCGAAGTCGTGCACGCGCGCGAGCCCCGCCGCCACGAGCGTCTCGAGCGTGCGGTACACGGTGGCGGTGCCCACGGGGTGGCCCGCCTCGCGCAGGCGGCGCTCCACCCCCTCGGCGGAGAGGTGCTCGGCGGAGCGGAAGAGCGTGTCGGCGATGAGGTCGCGCTGGCGGGTCACCGGCAGCCGCTGGTCGCGCAGCCAGCGCCGGAAGCGCTCGAGGAGCTCGCGCGCCTCGGCGTCAGCCAGCCGCATCGGCGTCGGGGGCGCTCGCGGGGGCCGCCACCTCGGGATACCACTCGGCGAGCGGCACCGGCTCGGGGGGGCCTTCGTCCACCCGCTTCTCGACGTCGGCGAGGAGGCGGTCGAGCGCCTCGACGGGGCCGCTCCCCACCTCCTCGATGACCGACGACCACTGGCCCCGCTGCTTCCCCTTGATGGTGGCCACGTAGCGGGCGGTGTAGATGCGGCGGCGCTCCTGGCGCTCGCCGTCGATGCGGCTCACGATCGCGGTGCCGGCCTCCTGCGGGCCGTTGCGGAGCTGGGGAAAGGTCCACACCCCCTCGATCTCCACCGGGGGGATGGTGCGCGCCACCTCGTCCGCGAGACGCTCCCAGCGCGCGCGGGGGCCGGTCGCGTCGCTCACGCCCGCCCCGCCGCCCACTGCTCCACGTACACGCGGAGCACGGTCATGAAGTCCTGGGCGTTGGTCACGACGCCGAAGGCCTGGTGGGTGCCGCGGTCCTTCAGCTTGTTGACCACGAACTCCTCCTGGTCCACGCAGATCGTCATCAGCGGCGTGGGCTCGCCGGCGGCGTCGAGATAGAACGCCGGCAGCATGTTCCCCACCGCGATGGCGTGGAGCGCCGTGGCCACCATCACCGCCCCCGTGGCCTTCACCGCGTGCTCCCGCATCGCGTCCTGCGCCTCGAGGGTGTGGCTGAAGACTCCCGGGAGCGGCCCGTCGTCGCGGATGGAGCCCGCCAGCACGTAGGGGATGTCGTGGGTCACCAGGGCGTGCATGATGCCGCTCCCGATGATCCCCTGCTCCACCGCGCGCGCGATGCTCCCCGCCGCGCGCACCTTGTTGATGGCGCGCATGTGGAGGCCGTGGCCCCCCGTGGTGGGGTTCCCCTTGTTGTCCATCCCGAGCGTCGTGCCGTAGATCGCCGCCTCGATGTCGTGCACCGCCACGGCATTCCCCGCCAGCACCGCACCCACGTAGCCGTTGCGGATGAACCACTCGAAGTCGTGCCGCGCGCGCGAGTGCACCAGCGCCGGCCCCACCACCCACAGGAGGTGACCGCCCCCCTTGGCCTGCTCGCCGAGCCGCGCGGCGAGCTCCTCGTAGTTCACCGGGCGCTCGCGACTCACCTCGGTGGCCATGAATTTGAACTCGTCCCCCCCGCCCCCGCCCCCCAGGAACCCGTGGGTGTGGACGTAGATCCCCTCCGAGCCGTCCTCCGCGAATCCCATCGCGATGGCGTCGCCCCGCCGGAGGCGCCGCGGCTCCGCGACCTCGAGCCGGTCCCCGCGGCGGACGATGACGCAGTCCATCCGGGGACGGTCGGGCATCACCCACCGCCCCCCCACGCGGACGTAGGTCGGGAGGTTGGAGGTGGAGAAGAAGCCTTCGGGGAGCACCCCGTCGGCAGGGATCGGCTCGAACCGGGCCTCGGGCGCCTGGGCCAGGGCGGGGCTCGAGAAGTCGGGGCGGCGATAGTGGCTCACGGCCATAATCTAACAAGCTCGCGCAAGTTGCGGATGGACAGTAGGTTAGGACTTCACCTCCAGCCTTCCTCCCCTGTGCACCTCGCCTCGACGCCGCTCCGGTCCGCGTTCCTCCTCGCCGCCATCGCGGCCCCGGTCGCGGCCCAGCAGCCCCCCACCCCGCGACCCGACAGCACCCGGGTGTTCGTGGTGGAATCCGTCACCGTCACCCGCACCGCCGAGCCGGTGGCCCGGGTGCCCGTCGCGGTGGGGACCCTCGACCAGCGCGCGGTGCGGCACGGGCAGGCCACGCTCGGGCTCGACGAGGCGCTCACCAACCTCCCCGGCGTCTTCGTCGCCAACCGCTACAACTACTCGGTGGACCAGCGGCTGTCCATCCGCGGGTTCGGGAGCCGCGGGGTGAAGATCCTCCTCGACGGCGTGCCGCAGACCCTCCCCGACGGGCAGAGCCAGCTCACCAACGTGGACCTCGCCTCCATCGGCCGCGTCGAGGTGCTCACCGGCGCCAGCTCGGCGCTCTATGGCAACGCGGCGGGCGGGGTCATCAGCCTCACCTCGCTCCCCACCGCCCCCACCCCGCTCGGCGCCACGCTGCGGTACGAGGGGGGCTCGTACGGCCTCTCCAAGGGGATGCTGCGCCTCTCCGGGCGGAGCGGCGCCGTGATGGGGGCGGTGACGCTGAGCCGCACCGCGCTCAACGGCTTCCGGCGGCAGAGCGCGTATGAGTCGCGCACCGCCAGCGCCGCGCTCGACTGGACCGCCGGCCCCGCCACGCTCGTCTCCATCCGTGCCACCAGCACGGACCAGCCGCGCGCCGACAACCCGGGGGCGCTGAACGCCGCGGAGCTCGCCGCCGACCCCGACTCCGCCCCCGTCAACAACATCGTGCGCGACGCCAGCAAGGACGTCTCGCAGCGACAGCTGAGCGCCACCGTGCGGCATTTCGGCGCCGACGGCGCCGAGTGGAGCGCCACCGCCTTCCTGTTCGGGCGGGACCTCGACAATCCGCTGGCCACCAACAACTGGAACCTGATCGACCGCCTGGCGGGGGGCGTGCGCCTCCAGGGGAGCCGCCCCTTGGGCGCCTCCGGCGCCGCGCCGCGCCTCACCGTGGGTCTCGACGCGCAGACCCTGCGCGACGACCGCACCAACCTCACCCCCGTCCCCGCCGTGGGGCCGGTGACCGACACGACCGTCCGCCAGCGCGAGACCGTCACCGAGATCGGACCCTTCGCCGGGCTCACCTGGAGCGCCACCCCCCGGCTCCTCCTCACCGGCGGCGCGCGCTACGACGCCGTGCGGTTCGAGGTGGCCGATCACCTGCTTGGCGACGGCGACGCCTCGGGCACCCGCACGATGGCGAGCCTGAGCGGCGGCGTCGGCGCCAGCTACGAGGTGTCGGGCGCCTTCGTCCCGTACGCCAACGTCAACACCGGCTTCGAGACCCCGACGACCACCGAACTCGCCGTGCAGGAATCGGGGGGCCAGGGGTTCAACGATTCCCTGGGGCCGCAGCGCGCGCTCTCGTTCGAGGTGGGGGCGCGCGGGCGGGTGCGGGGCGGCCTGAGCTACTCGCTCGCGCTCTTCACCGTGGGGATCCGCGATGCGCTGGTGCCGTACGCCGAGTCGGGGGGGCGGTCGTTCTTCCGGAACGCGGGACACACCCGGAACAAGGGGTACGAGCTGGGGCTGGCCTGGAGCGTGAGCGGGGCCGTGACGCTGCAGGCGGCGTGGACCCACGCCGACTACCGCTACACCGACTACGTCAGCATCACCAACGCCGGGGCCGACACCACCGATTTCGGCGGCCGGCGCCTCCCCGGCGTCCCGACCGACTACGTGCGGCTCGGCCTCCGCACCACCCTCCCCCGCGGCCTCTGGCTCGACGTGGACCACACCCTGTCGAGCGAGCTCTACGCCGACGACGCGAACACCCTGCGTGTGGACGGCTGGGGCGCGGGCGTCACCAACCTCCGCGCCGGCTGGGACGGCTCGCTCGGCGCGGTGCGGCTCTCCCCCTTCGGCGCGGTGAACAACGCCTGGGACCGGTCGTACGTCGGGTCGGTGACGGTGAACGGGTTCGGCGGACGGGTGTATGAACCGAGCCCGCGGCGGAACTACTACGTGGGCGTCGAGGTCGGCTGGGCGCGGCGCTGACGGACCCCGGTCAGCGGGCGATCCAGGGGACGACCGACACCAGCGCGGGGATGACCGCGTCCTTGCGGCGCGGGATGCCCACCGACATCCCGAGGCGGGCGAAGAGCCCGCCGTACGAGGCGCGGGGACCGTCGGAGAGGTCGTTCCGGTCGGCGCGCCAGTCGGTGTGGCCGAAGGGGCGGGCGTAACCGAGGCGCGCGCCGACCCCCATCGCGCGGCGGCCGCCGAGCCGGTACCCCACCCCGATGCTCGCGTGCCACAGGGCGGTCTGGCCGTCGAGGGCGGTGCCGCGGAGCGGATCGGCCAGGACCGAATCCACCGAGCCGCCCCGCACCTGCTCGATGCGATAGCCGACGCGCGCCAGCCCGGCGCCGGCCGCCGGCGTGACCCGCCAGCGCCCCGCCTGCAGGAGGGTGTACCCTACCCCGACCATCAGCGCCCGCCCGCTCGCCTGGGTGCGCCACACGGCGCCCTCCTTGGCGCCCGCCAGGATCCCCCCTCCGCTGAAGCTCAGGTCCCACCGCCCGAAGCGGAGCTCGGTGGCGAGCCCGCTCACCAGCGCGGTGGACGACATCGTGGGAAATCCGCCGGCGCGGAGCGCGGCGTTGAGGGCATCCACGTCGAGCGCCTGCACCCCCAGACCGAACGAGGTCGCCGCCTGGGGCGGCGCGCTCGACGTGTCGGCCCCAGGCGGCATCCGCTGCGCCCGGCCCGCCCTCGGCACCACGCCCACCAGCGCCACCGCCAGCACCGCCAGCACGTTCACGCGCATCGTCGGTCTCCCCGAACTGGTCCACGTCCGCCCGACCTCGCATCCCCTAGAGCAGCGACACCGGATCCCGGTCCACCACCACCCGCACCTCCCGGTCCCCCCGGGCCAGGCGCGGGGCGGCGTAGCGCACGAAGCGCCCCACGTCCTCCCCCGCCCCGCGCACCACCAGGTGCCAGCGCCACCGTTCCTTGATGCGCGCCAGCGCCGCCGGCGCGGGGCCCAGGACGGTGAGCGGGAGGCCGCGCTGGTCCACCAGCCGCCCCACCCACTCCGCGGTCCGCACCGCGGCGGCCGCCACCCGGTCGGGATCAGGACCGGTCACCAGCAGGTTGGCCAGCGCCACATGCGGTGGGTAGGTCGGCGCCTCGCGGAGCTTGAGCTCGTCGGCCAGGAAGCCCTTCACGTCGTGCGCCGTGGCCCGCCGGATGGCGTGGTGCCCCGGGTTCCGGGTCTGGACGAGCACCGTGCCCCCCTTGGGCCCCCGCCCCGCCCGCCCCGCCACCTGGGCCAGGAGCTGGAAGGTCCGCTCGGCGGCGCGGAAGTCGGGAAGATGCAGCCCGGTATCCGCGTCCACCACGCCCACCAGGGTGATGTTCGGGAAATCGAGCCCCTTGGCGATCATCTGGGTGCCGAGGAGGATGTCCACCTCGCCTCGCTCCACCGCGCCCAGGATCCGGTGGTGCGACCACTTGGTGCTCGTGGTATCGAGGTCCATCCGCGCCAGCCGCGCCGCCGGGAAGCGCTCGGCCAGCAGTGCCTCGAGCTGCTGCGTGCCGATCCCCTTCATCTGCACCACCGCGTGCCCGCACGCGCGGCACGCCGTGGGCACCGGCGCGGAGTGCCCGCAGTAGTGGCACGCCAGCCGCGCGGGGGTGCGGTGCACCGTGAGCGCGATGGAACAGTTGGGGCACTCCTCCACCGTGCCGCATCCCTCGCACTGCAGGAAGGCGGCGAAGCCGCGCCGGTTGAGGAGCAGGAGCACCTGCTCCTTCCGCGCCAGCGCCTCGGCGATGCCGGTGTCGAGCTGGGTGGACCACGGGATGGCGCCGGTGTTCGGCACGCGCGGCGCCGTGCGCAGGTCCACCACCTGCACCGGGGGGAGCGGCCGCGCGCCGACCCGCTCGGGGAGCGATACGACCGCCACGCCCCCCTCCTGGGCGCGCTTCCACGTCTCGGGCGACGGGGTGGCGCTGCCGAGCACCAGGCGCGCCCCTTCGAGCCGGGCGCGCACGGCGGCCACGTCGCGCGCGTGGTAGCGCGGGGTCTCGCCGTTCTTGTAGGTGGCCTCGTGCTCCTCGTCCACCACGATGATGCCGAGCCGCTCGATCGGCGCGAAGATCGCCGAGCGCGCCCCCACGACCACCCGCCGGTCGCCGCGGCGCAGCAGCCGCCACTGGTCGGCGCGCTCGCCGTCGGAGAGGCCGCTGTGGAGCACCGCCACCTGGTCGCCGAAGGCGCCGCGCACACGGCGCACCGTCTGGGGCGTGAGCCCGATCTCGGGGACCAGGATGATGGCCCCCTTCCCCTCCGCCAGCGCGGCGCGCACCGCCTCGAGGTACACCAGCGTCTTGCCGCTCCCCGTGACCCCGTGCAGCAGGGCGGCGCCGCCCGCGGGGAGCGCGGCGAGCGTCGCAAGCGCGGCACGCTGGTCGGCCGTGAGCTCCGTGGGGGGCGGCGTCGGCGCGTCCCCGGCAAAGGGGTCACGGAGCTTCTCGGCCAGCTCCACCGTCACGTAGCCCTTGTCGAGCATCGCCTTGAGCACGCCGGCGCCGAAGCCGAGCTGGTGGGTCAGGTGCTCCACCGCGGCGCGGCCCCCCAGCTCTTCGAGCGTCTCGTAGAGCCGGCGCTGCTCCCTGGCGCGGCCAAAGCGCTTCTCCCGCTCGAGCAACGGGAGCCCCATCTCCGTCAGCACGAGGATCCGCTCGGTGAGCGACTCGGCGCGCGTGTCGGGGGGCACCACCTCGAGCCGCAAGGCGCCGATGCGGGCCAGCCGGTCGGCCACGTCCCACATCGGCCGCTTGAAGTGCCGTCCCGCCGCCGCCACGTCCCCGCTCCCTCCGTGGCGGTCCAGCCAGGCGAGCAGCTCCCCCGCCGTCCCGCCCACCCGGGGCGCCCCGGGCACGACCTCCGCCACCACGCTGGAGCGCCCCCACAGCGCGCTCGGCAGCGCCGCCTTGAGCGTGAGGCCCAGCGGGGCGCCGTAGTAGCCGGAGAGCCAGCGGAGGGTGTCGAGCAGGGGCCGGGTGAGCGCCGGCGCCGCATCGGGGACCGCCAGGATCTCGCGCGCCGCCTGGGCGGGCGCCTCGGCGTCGGTGGCCACCACCACCCCCACCTCCTCGCGCTGGCGCAGGGGCACCACGACACGCGCGCCCGCGACCACGCGGTCGGCGAGCGCGTCGGGGACGGCGTAGGTGTAGGGTTCGGCGACCGCGAGCGGGAGGGCGACCTGCGCGAACCGCGGCGCCGGGCTCACCGCAGGCGCACCCCCAGGCCGGGGCCGTCGGGGAGGGTCACCTGCCCGTTGGAGATGGTGGCGCCGAGGTAGGGGTCGTCCGCCAGGAGCGCCGCGCCGTCGAGGTCCACGATGTCCACCAGCGGCGTCACGTGCGCGGCGGCGGTGATGGCGAGCGAGCTCTCGATCATGCATCCCACCATCACCATCATCCCGTGCGCCCGCGCCACGTGGATCATCCGGAGCGCCTCACGCAGCGAGCCGCACTTGGCCAGCTTGATGTTGATCCCGTCCACCCTCCCCGCCAGGCGCGGGATGTCGGCCGCCACGAGGCAGCTCTCGTCGGCGATCACCGGCAGGCTCGAATGCCGGCGCACCTCCGCCAGGCCGTCGAGGTCGCGCGGGTCGAGCGGCTGCTCCAGCACCGTCACGCCATACTCCTCGAGCACCGGGAGCATCTGCACCGCCTGCTTCACCGTCCAGCCGCAGTTGGCGTCCACCCGGAGCTCCTTCTTCGTCACCTCGCGGAGCCCCTGCAGGATGGCGATGTCGCGGTCGGTGCCGAGCTTGATCTTGAGGATCGGATACTGCTCCGCCTCGCGCACCTTGGCCTGCATCTTCTCCACCGTGTCGAGCCCGATGGTGAAGGTGCTCCGGGGGGCCTTGGCGGGATCGAGCCCCCAGAGCTTCCAGACCGGCACCCCCATCCGCTTCCCCACCATGTCGTGCAACGCGGCCGAGAGCGCCGCGCGCGCCGAGGGGTTCCCCTTGAGGGCGGTCTCGAAGCCGCGCTCCGCCGCCTCGAGGTCGAACGGCGAGTCGGGGAGCACGGTGGCGTAGGTCTGCAGCGCCGCCAGGATCGTCTCGGGCGTCTCACCGTAGAAGGTCACCCCCGCCGCCTCCCCCCACCCCTCGAGCCCGTCGCCATCGGTCAGCTTCACGACGACGGTGCGGTACTCGCTCTTCCCCCCGCGCGCGATGATGAACGGGTGCTTGGTCCGGAGGGTCTGGACCTCGGCCTGGAGGCGGAGCTTGCTCATCTGCGGGAAGGGTGGGGGGTGAGAGGTGTGGGGGAATCGAACTGGAAGATAGCACCAGCCCGCGGCACCGGTCGAAGGCCGCTCGACCCCCAACGGAGGCGCCGAGGGATGCCTAGGTGAGTGCCCGCACCGTCGCCAGGACCCCATCGGCCAGACGGGCGGGGGCGTAGCCCCCTTCCATCAGGCCGACGACCGGTGCGGCGGGGAAGCGCTCCCGAAGCCGCGTCGTCCAGCCGGCGTAGTGCCCGGGCTCCAGCGTGAAGCCGCCGAGCGGGTCTCCGGTCATCCCGTCGTAGCCGGCCGAGAGGAGGATAAGGTCGGGGGTCCAGTTCGCTCCCGCCGCCTCCACCCCTTCCCAGAGCGATTCGACGTAGCCGTGCGACCCCTCGGCGGGGAGTCCCGGCGGCCTGGGGATGTTGAAGACGTTCCCGACCCCGCGCTCGCTCGCGGCCCCGGTGCCCGGGTACCAGGGCCACTGGTGCATCGAGACGAAGCGGATGGTGGGGTCCTGCTCCACCAGCGCCTGCGTCCCGTTACCGTGGTGCACGTCCCAATCGACGATCAGCACGCGCTCGCGGCCGAGGCGCTGGGCGTGCCGCGCGGCGACCACGGCGTTGGCGATGAGGCAGAAGCCCATCGCGCGGTCGGTCAGCGCGTGGTGGCCTGGAGGGCGCACGGCGGCAAAGGCATTCCCCCGCCCCGCGTGCGCGTGCTCCACCGCCGCGAGCACCTGCCCCAGGCCCGCAAGCGCCGCCTCCCAGCTCGCGCCGTTCAGCACGGTGTCGAGCCCGACGCTCCCGCCCCCCGAGTCTGCCATTCGCCGGAGCCGCGCGGCGTGCTCGGGCGGGTGCACCCCCGCGAGCAGGTCCGGTGTCGCCACCGGGCCACTGCGGACTTCGTACCCTGCACTCCGGACACGCTCCATCACCGTCGCCAGCCGCGCCGCGGTCTCGGGATGGCCGGGGCCGGGGTCGTGGTCGAGGCAGCGCTCGTGCGTGAAGACCACCGTCACCGCGGCAGCACCTCCCGCAGCGCCTCGGCCGCGGCCTTGGCTTCCTGGCGGGCGCGGGCGAGCTGGGCTGTGATCCGCAGGTGGCGGCGCCAGAGCAGGAAGACG
>DASTRQ010000192.1:0-13532 GCA_035761145.1 Gemmatimonadales bacterium | reverse complement strand
GGCGCGGGTGCTGCTGGGGTTGGGGGAAGGGGAGGGGGTCGGAGAGGAGGGGTAGTTCCGCGTCAAAATGGTTACCACCCCCTGGCCGGGCCAACGTATCCTCGGCGAGGCGGAGGAGCGATTGCCATATGGTAACGTATCTGTTACTTTGCAGGTGAAACGATGGAGCTCCGGGAGTACGCGAGGAGCGACGGGGTCAGTCCTTTCGGGCGCTGGTTCGCCGGCCTGGCACCCGTGCCGGCGGCACGAGTGACGATCGCATTGGCGAGGCTGGAGGCGGGGCACCGGAGCGCCATCCGCTGGTTCCGGGGCATTGGCGAGTACCGGATCGACACCGGCCCAGGTTACCGGATCTACCTTATGCAGGATGGCCCACGGCTCGTCCTCCTGCTCGGGGGCGGCACCAAGCACCGCCAGGATCGTGACATCGAGGCGGCGATCGCCGCGCGCAGCGACTACTTGGCGCGGAAGCGCCAACTGGAGACCGACCGATGACCCTGACCCGCGCCTTCCGCGATACCGTGGTCGCACGCGTGCGTCGTGACCCTCGCTATGCCCGCGCGCTGCTCGACGAGGCGGCGACCCACTTCCTGAACGGCGATGCCGGCACCGCGCGCCGGGTCCTGCGCGACCTGGTCAATGCGACCCTTGGCTTCGAACGGCTGGCGCTCGCGACCCGCACCCCGGCAAAGAGTCTCCACCGGATGCTCTCCCCCCACGGCAACCCCGGGATGAAGAACCTCGCCGCGATCTTCGACACATTGCGCAGCGAGCTCGGCGTCCAGCTCGCCGCACGCTCCTCGGTCGCATAGGTGAATACCCACGGGCGGGGCCGGGGGCCCCGCCTTATAAGGCGGCCCCCCCGGGGCCGCCATCGCGCTGTCATACCCCCCTCCCATCCTTGGCACGCCCCCTCTGACGGGGTACTGACGCCCATCCCCTACCCATAAGGAGCCGTGCCGATGCGCGCCCTGTTCGCCCTGGTGCTGCTGTGCCCCCTGAGCGCCTGCGTCAACACCACCGCCGTGATGCTCGACGTCACCGCGCAGCGGGCGCCCATCTGCCCGGACGCGGTGAAGATCTACCCCGACACGGCGGCGATCGGCATGCCGTTCCAGCGCGTCGCGATGCTCGCGTCCAGCGGCTCGAGCGGCTTCACCACCCCCACCGGGATGATGAACTCGCAGCGCCAGCGGGCGGCGAGCCTGGGGGCCAACGGCGTCGTCCTGGGCCGCATCAACGAGGCCAGCGCCGGGGCGAAGGTCGCGGCCGCCTTCCTCGGCACCGGCACCGAGCGCACCGGGGATGCGATGGCGGTCTATGTCCCGGGCGATTCGGCCCGGACCCGCGAGCTCTGCGATGGCACCAAGAACCGGCGCGACGCCGCCCCCTGACCCGATGCCCCTCGAACACCACGTCCGGATCCGCCGTCACGTCTCCGAGCTCGAGCTCGCCTTCCTCGAGTGGATGACGGCGGTGCCGGCGCGGGTGCCCCAGGAGCACCGCGCCCGGCTTCAGCTCCACCGCGAGCTCACGGCCCTCACGGCACGGCTGGTGGACCTCACCGACCCGGGCACCCGCGCGCTGCGCGGGGAGGGGGACTAGCCCGCCACTGTCACACCCCCCCGCTACTGTCATTCCCGTGGCCCACCCCCTCCGTGGGCCGGCATGCCGAGTCCGGCGCATCGACGCCGGCGCCAACCCTGCCCGATGGGTGGCCGCCTCGACCCCCGAGGCCATGCGCACCGGAGGGACCGTCCCCCGCGGACGGCACACCGAACGGGAGTTCCCCTTGGATACCTATCTGGAGGGCGCCGCGCCGGTCGTGGACGCCCTGATCGCCGCACGGGGATGGCGCGTCACCGCCGGGACCAGCGCCGACGGCTGGCACCGGCAGATGCCCGTCATCACCCCCGCCCGCCGCCACGTCCCGCTCTCGATCGCGGCGCACGCCATCGACCGGTCGCTCGTGATCCGCTGCGGCACCGGACTCGCGATCCCGAACGAGCTCTGCGTTCACGCCCTCGGCTTCGTGGCCGTCACCAACGACCGGATGACGGTCGAGGCGGTGGCGTTCGATGTCGCCTCGTCCCAGGTGATGCTCCGCTCGGGGGTGCACCTGGAGCTGGCGCCCCCGCTCACCACCGACATCGTGGGCGCGCTCTGCGATCGTGCGCTCCGCACCGCGGACCTGGTGCGCACCGTGCTCGACGCGGTGGTGAGCGGGAAGATGACGATCCAGGACGCGTTCGCCCGGCCCTGCGGGTGAGGGCGCGGAGGCGCTGTCACACCCCCCGGCCATCCTGCGGACCTCCTCCACGGTGAGCGCCATGCCCGAACAGACCAGCACCCTTCCCTCCTCCCCGCTGCAGGCGGCGGTCGAGGCGAGCTTCACCCTCCGCGGGTGGCGGTACGAGGTCGCCACGGCGCGGGGCGAGTGGATCACGAGCACGACCGTCCAGGGCCCGGGCGGCCCCGCGCTCCTGGAGGTGACGGTGCGCCCCGAGGCGCGGCGCATCGTGCTCCGCGTGGACCTGGGGCTCCGCTGCCGCCCCGAGACCCGGGCGGAGACCGCCCTCTTCCTGGGCTATCTCGCCCTCTGGCTCGACCTCACCGTCTTCGCCCTTGGCCCCACGACGGGGGACCTGTATCTCCGCCTCGGGCTCTCTGAAGGGCTCGGCGCCCGGCTCTCGGCCGAGTCGGTGGATCGCGCGCTGGGGCACCTGGCGGAGTGCCACGGGCGCTTCGCCCCGCTCGTGGCCCGGGTGTGCCGGGGCGAGCTCACCGCCGCGGAGGCGCGGCGCCACCTGCGCTAGGGAGGAGCCCCGATGTGGATCCTGACCCCGGATGGTTTCTACTCCATCGTGCAGAAGCCGCACGACCGGGAGCGGAACACCCTCACCATCCGCGCACGCGTGCGCGAGGACCTGGAACGGCTGCGCGCGCACCTCCCCACGCTCGGCCCCATCCACGAGGATCCCGCGGCCGACTACCGCTTCCGCGCGCAGGCGCACGCGGTGGCGGTGGGGCGGGCGCTGGCCCGCCTTGCGGAAGGGATCTCGTATGACAACTTCAAGAAGACCGTGCGCCACCAGCAGGGCCAGGAACGCGAGGCCCTCTACCACGAGGTGTGGCAGACGCTGGCCGAACTGCAAGAGGAGTGAACCTGCCGTCGTCCTCCGCCGCCGCCGCCGCGGCCGCTTCCCGATCCCCCGCCCGGCCGCTCCGCCGCCGCTGGCTCCTGGGCCCCACGATCAACTGGGGCCGCGAGGCGCTGGTGGCGCTGGCGCGCCGCGACGGCGGGCACATCGGGTGGGAGGCGGTGACGCTCCGCGGGATCGCCGAAGAGCTGGCGTTCACCGCGCGGGAGGCGCGCGTGGCGGGCGACCTGGAACTGCAGCTCCTCCTCGACCAGGCGCTGGCCGACCTCCTCCCCACGCTCGACCTGCGCTACACCGACCTCGCCGCGCGATCGGGGTTCCGCACCTCGGTGGGGGATACCGTGCTCGAGCTGCGCGTCGCCGGCGTGCGCGCGGAAGAGATCCTGGCCCGGGCCGACGAAGGCTCCCCCGCCGCCGTGGCCGGCCAGGTGCTGGCGCGGTACGAGGAGCTGCTCGGGGCGCGCCGGCTGCTCGACCCGGCGGCGCTCTTCACGCTGGCGCTCGAGCGGTTCGACGACGAGGCGCCCTACGTGCTCCCCGACGAGATCCACGTGGCGCCCCACCTCGCGCCGCGCGGTCTCCCGAAGCTCCTCCACGACCGGCTCGTGGCCCGCGGCGCCACGCCCTTCCCGCTGCCGCCGGTGCCCGGCGACCAGGGCACGATCTTCTTCGCCGCCACCACACCCATCGCCGAACTGCGGGAGTGCCTCCGCCGCGCGGTGGCCGAGGGGGTGCCGTTCGACGAGGTGGAGTTCGTCTACACCGATCCCGACAGCTACGGCATCGCCTTCGAAGCGCTGCTGCAGCACCTGGACCTCCGCGGCTCCGCGCTGCTCGGCGTACCGTGGCGCCGCACCCTCGTGGGCCGCACGGTGGGGAGCTGGTGGCGTTGGCTCGGCGACGGCCTCCCCGCCGACCAGCTCCGGGCGCTCCTTGAATCGGGGCAGTTCGGGCCGGCGCCGGTGAAGCTCTTCCGCGACCTGGGCATCGGCTGGGGACGCGCCCGGTATGACGCCGCGCTGGTCAAGCTCGAGTCTTGCGGACTGAGCAAGGCGCTGCGGCCGTACGACGACGAGGATCCGGAACAGTTCGAGACGCGCCGCGCCGAGCTCGCCGCCGACGAGGGCGCGCTGGCGTCACTGCTGCAGCGGGTGCTGGCCGCCACACCCCCGGTGCCGGAGCGGGGCGGCGACACGGGGGCCCCGATCTCGGTCGGTGAGCTGGCGCGCCACACCCGGGAGTTCCTGTCGCTCCTCACGGTGGAGCCGGAGAGCGGGGAGGGGCATACCGCCACGCGCTTGCGTAATCGCCTCACGACGTTGGCGGAGCACGACGACGGCCGGCGGCTCCCCTTCGGCGTGGCGCTGGCGGAACTGATGGCGGCGCTCGATGATCTGCGCGCCTGGCCCGGGACGCTCTACGCGCGCAAGCCGTGGAGCGCGCAGGGGGGCAAGCCGCACCTCACCGACCTGGCTCACGCCGGCACCACCGGCCGGCGCCGGGTCTTCGTGGTGGGGCTCGACGCCGACCGCGTGGCGGGCCCGCGTCTCCCCGACCCGATCCTCACCGACGACCTCCGCGCCGCGCTCGGCGCCGACCGCCTGGCCACCACCGCCGACCGCCGCGCCGACCGGCGCCGCCTGGTGCACGAGGCGCTCGCCACGCTCGGCGCCAACGTGACGCTCTCATACGCGCGGTCGAGCGACGACGGCCGCGCCGCCGCCCCCGCGCCGGTGCTCCTGGAGCGCTACCGCGAGGCCGCGGCGCTCCCCGCCGCCACCTACGAGGAGCTGCTCGCGGCCCTCGGCGCCCCCGCGGGTCCCGTGCCGACCGCCGGCGCGCTCGACCGTCGCGACATCTGGCTCGGCGCCCTCGGCGCGGGACCGGTGCTGCGCGATGGGCGGGCGCAGGTGCGCGCCGCGCATCCGGGGCTCGATCGGGGGCTTGCCACCGCGGCCACGTGGGAAGGGACCGAGCTCACCGCCGCGCAGGGGCTCGTGCCCGCCGCGGCCAAGGCGCTCGATCCGCGCAGCGCGGGGCGGCCCGTCTCGCCGTCGGCGCTGGAGCTCCTCGCCAAGTGTCCGCTCGCCTTCTTCTACAGCCGGGGCCTTGGCCTCCGCGCCCCCGAGGACCCGGAATACGACCCCGGCCGCTGGCTCGATCCGGCCCAGCGGGGCACGCTGCTGCACGAGGTGTTCGAGCGCTTCGGCCGCGCGTGGCAGGCGCGGCAGGCCGAGCTTGGCGGGGACGAGGCGCGCAGCGACCTCTTCCGCATCTTGGACGAACGCCTGGCGGCGTGGCGCGCCGACGTGCCGCCGCCGAGCGAGTTCGTGTACGTGGCCGAGGCGCGGGAGCTGCGCCACGCGGCGGAGGCGTTCCTGGCGTATGAGCGGCAGCGCTTGTCGCGTGCGCCGGGACGGCGGTTGGCGCACTTCGAGCTCGGATTCCCGGTGGATGGGAAGGCCACCGGCTTCCCCGAGCCGGGCGCGTGGGCCATCCCGGTGCGCGGTCGCATCGACCGGGTGGATGCACTTCCCGACGGCGAGCTGGTGGCGCTCGACTACAAGACCGGGAGCACCCACGCCTACCGCAGGGATCCGAAGCTCGGTCCCTTCCGGGGCGGGCGCTCCCTCCAGCCCGCCATCTACGCCGCGGCGGCGACCCAGCTCCTCGGCGCGGCGGTGCGCGCCTTCGAGTACCTCTTCCCCACCGCCAAGGGGCGCAACACCGAGGTGCGGTACGAGGCCGACGAACTCCGCGCCGCGGCCGGCGTGGTGGAGGGGCTGCTCGCGCACACCGCCGCGGCCACGTTCATCCCCACCACCGACCCGGGCGACTGCAAGTACTGCGACTTCCGCGCCGTCTGCCGGGTGCAGGCGCCGAGGTTCGAGAAGGGGAACGGCACCTCACCGCGGGCGGAGTGGGCCAAGGAGGTCGGCGCGGAGCTCCCCGAGTATGCGGGGATGCTGCGGCGGAGGACCAAGTCGTGACCGGCGCCACGGGCCATCCTCCCGACCAGGCGGCGCGCGAGCGGATCCGCACCGACCTCGACACGAACCTCCTCGTCGAGGCGGGCGCCGGGTCGGGGAAGACCACCTCGCTCGTGGAGCGGCTGGTGGCCCTTGTGGAGCGGGGGCTGCCGCTCGAGTCGATCGCCGCGGTGACGTTCACCCGCAAGGCGGCGGCGGAGCTCCGCGAACGGTTCCAGCTCAAGCTCGAGGCGGCGGGCCATCTCGACGCCCTGCGCGACCTCGACCGCGCCTTCCTCGGCACCATCCACGCCTTCGCGGGGCGGCTGTTGCGCGAGCACCCGCTCGAGGCGGGCCTCGACCCGACCTTCGAGGAAGTGGACCAGGCGGCGTGGCCGGCGCTCTGCGACGGATTCTGGGAGCGGTGGCTGGAGCAGCTGCGGCTGGCCGAGGACGCCGAGCTGCGCGCCCTCGACGAGCTCGGACTCCCTCCGCGGAAGCTCCTGCCCGCGTTCAAGGAGATCGTGGCGCACCCCGACGCGGAGTTCCCGCTCGTCGAGACCCCGCGCCCCGACCACGCCCCCGTGCGCCGGCGGCTCGAGCAGCTGCTCGACTGGGCCAGCGGCCTGATGCCCGCCCAGGAACCCGAGGCCGGCTACGACGCGCTGCAGGAGAAGGTGCGCCTCCTGCGCTTCCTGCAGGTGACCACCGATTGGGACGAGACGCGGAGCTTCTGCGACGCGCTCGAGCAGTTCGCCTCGGGCAAGGTCAAGGCGACGTACAACCGCTGGGTGGCGGGCCGGAAGAAGGACGACCTCGCGCCCATCAAGGAACTCGAAGAGGCGTGGAACGACTTCGCCGAGACCCAGGCCGCCTCGCTCCTGGAGCGGTGGCGCGAGCACCGGTACCCGCCGCTGGTGCGCTTCCTGCGCCGCGGTGCGCGCCAGTTCGCGGCCGAGCGCTGGCGCCACGGCACGCTGGGGTTCGAGGATCTCCTCACCGGCGCGGTGCGGCTCCTGCGCGAGCGCCCCGAGGTGCGCCGGCGCCTCGGTGAACGGTGGCGGCGCCTCCTCGTGGACGAGTTCCAGGACACCGACCCGATCCAGGCGGAGCTCTGCTTCTTGCTCGCGTCGCCGCCCGAGGAGGGGGAGGACTGGCGCACGGTGCGGCCGCGCGCGGGGGCGCTCTTCGTGGTGGGCGACCCGAAGCAGAGCATCTACCGCTTCCGCCGCGCCGACATCCAGACGTACGAGCAGGTGCGCGAGCGGATGGACCTGGTCGGCGCGGTGCTGCAGCTCCCCGCCAGCTTCCGGGCCCGCCCCGCGGTGGCCGACCTGGTCAACGCGCACTTCCGGTCGGTCTTTCCGGAGACGGCGAGCGAGACCCAGGCGGCCTTTGCCCCGCTGCAGCCACAGCGCCCTCCCGAGCCCGGCGACGGCGTCTTCCGGTACCTGGTGACCCCGGAGCAGGAGAACGCGGAGGGGATCCTCGCGGCCGATGCGGCGGCGGTGGCGGCGTGGGTGGCCGCCGAGGTGACCGAAGGCCGCGCGCCCGAGGACTTCCTGGTGCTGACCCGCGGGCGCCGCGGCGTGGCCGAGATCGCGCGCGCGCTGTCGCAATGGCAGGTGCCGGTGGACACCACCAACGCCGAGCTGCAGCAGGAGAGCGAGCTGCGCGAGCTGGTGCTCCTGCTCAGGGCGCTGGCCGACCCCACCGATCCGGTGCTCGTCACGGCCGCGCTGGAAGGGCTCTTCTTCGGCTGCACCCCCGCCGATCTCTGGGAGGCGCGGCGGGCCAAAGTGCGCTTCACCCTGCTCGAGGTGCCCCCCGAGTCGGGGCCGGAGCCGGTGCGCGGCGCGCTGGCGCAGCTGGTGCACTGGCGCCGCCTGGCCGACGCCGCGCCTGCCGATGTGCTGCTCGAGCGCATCCTCGACGACACCGGCCTCCTGGCCCTGGCGGCGAGCGAGCCGCTCGGTGAGGGGCGCGCGGGGGTGCTGGTGCACCTCGTGGAGCAGTTGCGGAGCGGCGAGGGCGGCGAGGCGCTCGACCTGGCCGCGGCGCTGGAGCGCGTGGAGAGCGCGCTCAAGGCCGAAGGGCTCGATGTGCCGCTCCGGCCGGGGCGGGGCGGTGCGGTGCGGGTGATGAACCTGCACCAGGCCAAGGGGCTCGAAGCGCACACGGTGATCCTCGCCGCGCCGCTCAAGCCCACCGAGCACGAGCCCACGCTCCACGTCTCGCGTATGGCCGACGGCCCCGCCCAGGCGTGGTGCGTGCTCAAGGACGATCAGCGGACCCTGGCCCAGCCGCCGGAGTGGGCTCGGTACGCGGCGCGCGAGGAGGAATTCAAGCGGGCCGAGGAAGCGCGCCTGCTGTACGTGGCGAGCACACGCGCCGCCCAGCGGCTCGTGATCGGTCGTGCCAAGCGCTCGCTCACCGCGAGCGGCACCACCCGGGCCAATGACGGGAGCCCCTGGGCGGCGTTCGACGAGGTCACGGCGCGCTGCGCCGAGCTCGCGATCCCCGATGCGTCCCCTCCGGGGCGCCCGCTGCTCGACGCCGACGCGAAGGCGCTGCGCACGCGTGCGGGGGAGGTCGCGGAGCAGGTGGCGGGCCTGGCGACGCCCACCCTGGCCATCCGCACCGTCACCGAGCGGGTGAAGGTGGAGCCCCCCACCGAGTCGTGGCGTGAGGCGCGCGAAGAGGAGCGCGCCTACGACATCCCCGACGGCCGCCCCCGCGGCGCGGCGTGGGGGCGGGCGGTGCATCGGGCCATCGAGGGGCTGGGGCGCGGCCGGCGCGACGAGGCCCTGGCGCGGTACGTGCGCGCGGTCGTGGCCGACGAGCTCCCCTGGGAAGCTCCGGAGGTCCAGGCCGCTCGGGTGCACGAGCTCCTTGCGCTCTGCGATCGCGTGCGCTCCAGTCCCGAATGGGCCTCCCTCGGCGGCGACGCGCGGGTGGAGCTCCCGGTCTACCGGCTCACCAGCGAGGGCGGGCGGGTCATCGTCGAAGAGGGGGTCATTGACGCCGTGGGGCGCGCGGACGGCGGCTGGCGCGTGGTCGATTGGAAGACCGATGCCGCCCAATGGGACGCCCGCGTGCCGCAGTACCAGGCCCAGGTGGACGCGTACGCCGAGGCGCTGCAGGCGCTCACGGACACACCGGCCACGGGGCGGCTCGTGCGCCTGGTGGAGTGACGCGATGGCCGCGACCGCCAAGCTCCAGCGCTGGATCGACCTCGTGGCCGCCCTGGTGGGCCGCCACGGGCCGCGCACCCTCGAGGAACTGCGTGACGACGTGCCCGCCTACGGCAGGCAGAAGACCAAGGCGGCGCTCCGGCGGATGTTCGAGCGCGACAAGGACGAGCTCCGCGCCCTCGGCATCCCGATCGAGACGATGCCCTTCGAGGACACGACCGGCTATCGGATCCGCGCCTCGGAGTTCTATCTCCCCTACCTGGCCACCGTGGTGGATGGCCGCCGGCGGGAGCCGCGCAAGGTGGACCGCGACGGCTATCGCGCCCTGGCCACGCTCACCTTCGCCCCCGACGAGGTGGAGGCGCTGCGCCAGGGGGTGGCGCGCGTCCGCGCCCTGGGGGAGCCGGCGCTCGTCACCGACGCCGAGCGCGCGCTCCGGAAGCTCGCGATCGACCTCCCCACGCTGGCCGAGGCCGAGGCGGAGGGCGCGGCCCCGACGGCGGGTGATGGCGGCGAGGCCTTTGCGCCGCTGATGGACGCGCTCAGCCACCGGCGCCTGGTCACCTTCACCTATCACGCCATCGGCGGCGACACGCGGACCACCCGCACCGTGCGGCCGTACGGGCTCTTCTTCCTCAACGCGCACTGGTATCTCGCCGCGGTCGAGGAGGACGCGCCCGACGGTCCCGTCAAGAACTTCCGCCTTTCCCGCGTCGCTGGTGTGCGCCTGGCGGGCACCTCGCAGGCGCGGCCGCGGTACGAGATCCCGGCCTCGTTCGTCCTGGCCGACCACGCGCGCGACCGGAAGCCGTGGGAACTCGGCGACGCGGCCTCGGTCGAGGTCACGGTCGCCTTCCGCCCCGGCGACGGCGCCACCCAGGCCGCCGCGGCGCTCGGGACCCCCGTGCCCGGCCGCGCCGGGGAGCGTCGCTTCCAGGTGCGCCGCGTGGACGCATTCGTGCGGTGGCTGCTGTCATTCGCGGGCGATGCGTGGCCCGTGGCGCCGCCGGAGGTGGTGCAGACGTGGGAGGACGAGCGCCGCGCCGTGGCCGCGCTGTACCCGGAGCGGGCGCCGTGAGCGACGACGCGCTCGAGCGCTTCCAGCGCCTGCTCCGGGTGCTCCCCCTCTTCGCCGACGGGGAGCGCCACGCCTACGCCGAGATCTCGGCGCGGAGCGGCGTGCCGGTCGAGACCCTCATCGCCGACCTGCGGACGCTGGCCGCGCGGGAGGACGGGCCTGGCGGGTTCGTGGACACGCTGCAGATCCACCTCGAGGCCAAGGGGGCCGCGGTGGTCTCGGCGCCCTTCCGCCGCCCGATGCGGCTCACGGGGCGGGAGCTGGCGGCGCTCGAGTTCGGCCTGGCACTGCTGCGCGCCGAGACCCCGCCCGAGGAGCGGCCGGCGCTCGACCGCGCGCGCGAGCGGATCCGCGCCACGATCCTCAAGCTCGCCCCGGGGGACGGCCTCCATCCCACCGCGGCGACACCCGGGCCCGAGATCGACCTGACCCGGCTGGCGGAGCTGCGCCGCGCCGTGACCGAGCAGACGGTGGTGCGGCTCACCTACCAGGGGAGCGGGCGCGGCGCGGCCGAGGAGCGCACCGTCCATCCGTACGCCCTCCTGCCGAACAACGGGATGTGGTATCTGGTGGCGCACTGCAAGGAGGCGAGCGGGCTCCGGATCTTCCGGCTCGACCGGATCCTGGCGCACCGGCTCACCGCGTCCAGCTTCCGCCTGCCCGAGGGGTTCTCGCTCGATGCCGTGCTGCGCGACGGTCGCGTCTTCCTGGCGCGCGGCACCGCGACCGTGACCATCCGCTACGGGCCGCGCATCGCGCGGTGGATCGCCGAGCGGGAAGGGAGGCCGCTCGCCGCGGACGGGTCGCTCACGCTGGAGCATCCCCTCGCGGACGAGACGTGGGCGGTGCGCCACGTGCTCCAGTACGGGCGGGATGCCGAGGTGCTGGCGCCGGAGAGCGTGCGGGAGCGCTTACGGCGGCTCCTGGCGCCGGCTCCGGGGAGCCGCCAGGGGTAGCTGTACCGGTCCCGCTCACACGCGCCTGTACCGAGGCACTTTCAGGCCGGATCACCCGCTCGACTGACCGGGGGTCCGGCCGTACTCTTCCGCGGCCCTATCGAATCGCAAGAAGCGGGTCGTGCGGAGCGGGGGCAGCCCCTATCCTTGCGGCGTCCGGTGGGCACGAACACTCACGCAGGGGGAGTCATGAAGGTCGCAGTGCGTTGGCCGGCCGCCGCGGGGGCGGTGGCGCTGGTCGCAGGGCTCTGCACGGTCGGGGTACGGATGGCCACGGCGCAGGCCGCGCTCGCCACGCCCCACGGGTTCATCTCGACGCGGTACGACACCCATACCTCGTCGAACATGTATTTCGGGATGACCTTCGGGCCGGTGACGCCGATGGTCGCCCTGGTCTCCAACCCGCGGACCACCTACCGCGAGCACCTGGTGGGGGTGGTGCGGTTCGAGACCTTGTCCCCCCACCTCGGGCTCACCTACGCCGTGGCAGGCGCCAAGGCCATCGACTCGTGGTACGGGCAGCTCTACGTCCTGCCGAGCGTCCAGGTCGGCCGCCTGTCGTACGATGCGACGTTCGAGCTTTACGTCCCCCTCGAGCAGGCGGGGGTGCACCAGCTCGCGATGAACCCGGGGAACATGATGCTCCACGTCGACAAGCACCTGGCCCTCGGCGCGGTCGGGGTCTGGTCGTCACAGACGGGGGCGCCGTACAGCGTGGGCGTGGGGCCGAGCGCCAGGCTCAAGCTGCCCCGCGGCTCGCTCACGCTCGACGTGCCGCTCGGCGTGACCCGGTGGGACAGCGAGGCGCGGATCACCTTCTTCTCGTCATATTGACCGTCAGGGAAGGAGCCAGGGGTAGCTGACGACCCCCGGCCAGCGGCGGGCGGGGTTGGCGCGGATATAGGCGGTGCACGCGGCGACGGCGACCGGGTCCGCTAGCCACCGGAGGTAGTACTCCGCCTGCCAGAGGGGGGCGGATCGGGCGAGTTTGCATAGCCGGTGCGAGCTGATGCTCTTCCACCCATGCACGAGCTTGGCTGAAGGCACTCGATGCGCGAAGGTCGCGAGGACGTGAACGTGGTCGTCCATGACCACGGCCGCGTCGACTCGACACCGAACGCCGTCATCGTTGCGGATCACCTCGAGCACCTCTGAGCGCGCCTCTCCGGACATCGGACACTGACGCCGGTGCAAGCGCCAAATGATGTGCGCGGTGCCGCCGGCGACTTCGAAGTGCGCAATGTGGCGACGGTCGTGCCTGGCGGACATGTCACCATTCTCGCACTGGCTCGGACCAGCCGTGTCATCATTCCGGCGCAAGCCGGCGCATTACGACGCGCTTCGACGGCGGGCGATCTCGATAGGGCGGGGCCCCCGGCCCCGCCCCACACGTGGGGTAGGGATCGCGCCAAGGCGGGCCCAGGGGGCCCGCCTTATAATCATCTCCATGCCCCTCACCCACATCTCCGACACCGCCCGCTGGATCGCGATGCTCCGCGCCCAGGAGACCGCGCGCCCCGACGCGCTCTTCCGCGACCCGCTCGCGGCGCGGCTCTCCGGCCATACCGGCGACGCCATCGCGCAGATGATGCGGGTGCGCGGCCGGATGCCGGCCTGGCCCATCGTGATGCGCACGCTGATCCTCGATGAACACATCCTCCGCGGCGTGACCGACGGGGTGGATATGGTCATCGACCTGGCGGCGGGGCTCGACACTCGGCCCTACCGCCTCCCCCTCCCCCCGACGCTCACCTGGGTGGACGTGGACCTGCCGGGGATCACGGCGGAGAAGAACGCGCTCCTCGCCGACGAGACGCCGCGCTGCCGGGTGGAACGGATCGCCGCCGACCTCGCCGACGACACCGCCCGCCGCGCGCTCTTCGCCTCCCTCGGCGCCCGCGCCACGAAGGCCCTCGTCATCACCGAAGGGCTGCTCGTCTATCTCACCGACGCGCAGGTGCGCGCGCTGAGCCAGGACCTCGCCGCGGTGCCGAGCATCCGCTACTGGACCGTGGAGATGCTCAACCGGAAGCTCCTCCTCCGGCTGCAGAAGAGCGTGGGCAGGCGCCTGGCCGAGGCGGGGATGCCGATGCAGTGGGGCACCGACGAGGGGCCGGCGTACTTCGAGCGCGACGGGTGGAAGCTCCTCGAGGCCCGCTCCACCTGGCGCGAGG
>DASTRQ010000191.1:0-4385 GCA_035761145.1 Gemmatimonadales bacterium | reverse complement strand
CAAGGAGACCCGGCGCTGGTACGCCCGCGACCGCGGCGAGTCGACCATCCGGGAGGTGGCGGCGCTGTTCGGGGGATGACCAGTGACCAGTGACCAATGGCCATTGACCACTCCCCCATCACCTAGAACATCCACCCGTTCCCCAGCGTGAACACGAACCCGTCCGGCCCCTTGGCGAAGTTGAACGTGTACACGCCGGTGCGGAGGATCCGGAGGTAGACCCCGCCGCCGGCGCCCAGCTTCACGCCGTCGGTGGTGAGGCGGAAGCGCTCCTGCTCGAACACCCGCCCGGCGTCGGCGAAGGCGAGGAGCCCCGCGGCGCCGAAGCCGCCGGCGTTCACCAGGTCGTGCTGCACGGTGAGGTTGCCGAAGAGCACGTCCCGGCCGATGTAGCGCTGGTCGAGGAATCCCCGCGCCGACTCCGCGCCCCCGAGCACCCGCACCTGCCCCTCCCAGACGGGGAGGTAGAGCCGCGCGTCCAGGGGCATCGCGTCGTCGGGGGAGGCGCTGGCCACCACCCGGGCGGAGAGCCAGGTGCTCTGCCACTCGCCGAAGGGGAGCCAGCCGCGGGCGTCCACCACCCAGCGGCCGTAACCGCCCCCCGCGCTCCCCTGGATCCATCCCGCGTCGAGCAGCGCGCCGCGGTGGGTGTCGTAGTCGTTGTCGCGGGCGTCGTACACCAGCGCCAGGCGGCCGATGGCGTCGGTCTCCCGCCGGCCGGCGCCGAAGTCGGCCTTGAACTGCGAGGGTCCGGGGAGGTGCTCGAAGTCGGCCACCTGGTACTGGGCCATCGCCGCGAGCCAGAGCCGACCCGCCAGGCGCCGGCTCGCCTCGCCGCGGACGAAGGCCCAGCTCCGGCGCACCTTGTAGAAGTACTTCTGCAGGTCGGTCACCGAGTCGGCGACGTAGCGGCTCCCCTCGCCCAGGCCGTAGTACTCGAAGCGCGCCTGCCGAAGCGCCGCGGCGCTGGCGTCGAAGCGCCAGTCGCGCGCGAGCCCCGGCGCCGTGAAGCGGAGCCCCACCCCGCCGCTCCCGACGGTGGACCAGGCGACGTCGGCGGTGAGCGCGCCGCGGTGATAGTAGGGCGCGCCGAACGGGGCGCGCTGGGTCCAGAGGAAGCGCAACCCGAGCGAGAGCCCGTCGTTGCCGCTGTACCGGATGATCGGGTACCGGCTGTCGAGCCAGCGCTCCGCCGCGGGGCGGTCCTGGGCCGCGGCGCGCGGCGCGAGCCCCAGGGCGGCGGCCAGCGCGAGGACGAGGAGGCCCGGGCGGCTCACGGCGCGGGGCGCTGGTAGAGCGTGGCGCAGTCCTTGAACGCCGCCTCGCGCCCGTCGTGCACCGCGAAACGGGACTGGTAGAAGGCGGCCGAGCCGTACTCGCCCCGCTTGTTGACGGCGTAGTAGTTGAGCTGGTAGCGCGGCGAGCCGTCGGGGGCGAGCAGCCGGGGCGGCGTGAGCGCCAGCACCCGGCGCAGCGTCTCGAGGCAGGCGTCGGTGGGCTTCATCCCGCGGCGCATGTGGTCCACCGTCAGGAACCCGCCGCACGCCATGATGTTCATCTCGCCCAACCCCGTGCTCCCCGCGGAGCCCACGGTGTTGTCGGTGTACTGCCCCGCGCCGATGATCGGGGAGTCCCCCACCCGGCCGGGGATCTTGTACGCCAGCCCGCTCGTCGTGGTCACCGAGCTGAGGTCGCCGCTCGGCGCCACCACGTCGAGGTTGATCGTGCCCGTGACGCGGTGGAGCATCTTCTGCCCCTCGCCGTTCCCGACGTCCACCCAGTCGTCCTCGTGCCCGCGGTTGGCGCGCCACTCGAGCCACGCCGCGCGCGAGGCGGGGGTGAGCAGGTCCTCCTCCTTGAACCCGAACGAGAGCGCGAAGCGCTTGGCGTCCTGCCCCACGAGCATCATGTGCGTGGTGTACTTGAGGACGAGCTTGGCCACCTCGCTCGGCGTCTTGATCCCCTCGAGGCACGCCACCGCCCCCGCGCGGCGCGTGGGCCCGTGCACGCACGAGGCGTCGAGCTGCACCACCCCCTCCTCGTTGGGGAGCCCGCCGTAGCCCACCGACTGGTCGTTGGGGTCGAGCTCCTGGATCTTCACCCCTTCCACCGCCGCGTCGAGGGTGTCGGCCCCCTGCAGCAGCAGTTCCATCGCCTTGGAGACGGGGAGAAGTGAGTTGGCGGAGCTGATCGCCACCGGCGAGGCCGGCCCGCGGAGGATCACCGCCGGCGCGCCGAACCCGGGGCGCGGCAGCGTCACCGGGAGGGCCGCCGCGGCCACGGCCCCGGCGCTGGACGCGAGGAAGTCACGACGGGTGAACGCGTCGGTCACGGCGGATCTCCTGACGGGAGGGGAACGACCCGGGGGAACAGGGGATTTAGGGGGGGTGCGGGGGGGCTGTCAACTTGCTCCCCCGGCCGCGCGGGGCCAAACTTCCCCAGCCGCCGCATTCCCCCGCCGCGGCCCCCGTTATGGCCACTGACGACCCGCTCGACCCGCTCGCCCTGCTCAAGTTGGTGGTGAGCGGCCTCCTGCTCCTCGCCACCCTGGTGGCGCTGGTGCTGGGGCTCACCGGCATCGAGCCCCGCGCCCTCGCGCTCGCCGCCGGGTGCTGGGGGATGTACGGCGTGGCGCGCGGGGTGGTGAGCGGGGTGCTGGCGCCGAGCGTGGAATGGCTGGGCGACGTGCTGGGCAACGGCGGGTTCGACCGCCCCGACCCCTCGCACGGCGACATCGAGACCCTCGCCGTGCAGGGGCGCTACGCCGAGGCCGCGGAGCGGTGGTTCCGCGTGGCGGCGGAGTCATCGCGCCCCGCCGCGCCGATGCTCCGCCGGGCGGCGCTCCTGGCCGGGCCGATGGGGGATCCCGGCACCGCCGCCGCGGAGCTGACCCAGTTCCGCGACACCGCGCGCGGCGGGCTCCGCCCGGCCGAGGATGTGGCGGTGGGGCTCGCGCTGGTGGACCTCTACGAGACCCGGCTGCACGACGCCGCGGGCGCCATGCGGGAGATCCGCCGCCTGCTCGACCGCCACCCCGACACCCGCCAGGGGCGCCGCCTGCGCGCCGCCCTGGCCGATCTCAAGCGCCAGCGCTTCGGCGACGCCTACGTCCCCGCGCCCGCCGGCGCCCCCCTTCCGGAGCCCTGATGCCCGCCCGCCGTCCCCGGCTGGATCCCGCGATCTTCAACCTCCCCGTCGACAAGATGCGGGCGGGGTATTACTCCGACAAATATTTCGTCCGCGCGCGCGAGATCCTCGTCGCCGACGGCCACCGCCCCCGCGTCACGCTGCAGGTCTTCGGCAAGGCGCACGCCTTCCTGGGCGGGGTGGACGAGGCGATCGCCATCCTCAAGCTCTGCAGCTTCGAGTGGGAGGACCTGACCGTCCACGCGCTCCACGACGGCGACGAGGTGGAGCCGTGGGAGACGGTGATGCTCATCGAGGGGCCCTACGATGCCGTCGCCCACCTCGAGACCCTCTACCTCGGCGTGCTCGCGCGCCGCACCCGCGTGGGCACCAACACCCGCCGCGTGGTCGAGGCCGCCGCGCCCAAGCAGGTGATGTTCTTCCCCGCACGGCACGACCACTGGCTGGTGCAGACGGGCGACGGCTGGGCGGCGCACATCGCCGGCGCCATCGGCGTCTCCACCGACGCCCAGGCCTCGTGGTGGGGCTCCGAGGGGATGGGCACCGTCCCCCACGCCCTCATCGCCGCCTACGGCGGCGACACCGTGCTCGCCACGCGGAAGTTCACCGAGCACTCGCCCCCCGACGTCCAGGTCATCACCCTCATCGACTTCGAGAACGACTGCGTGCGCACCGCCCTCGAGGTGGCCGACGCCCTGGGCCCCCGGCTCTACGGCGTGCGCATCGACACGAGCGAGATGCTCGTGGACCGCTCGCTCTGGGGGGAGATGGGGCGCTTCCGCCCCACCGGCGTCAATCCCCAGCTCGTGGGCAACGTGCGCCGCGCCCTCGACCAGCACGGCTTCCCCCAGGTGAAGATCGTCGTCTCAGGGGGCTTCACGGTCGAGAAGATCCGCGAGTTCGAGCGCCTCGGCGTCCCCGTGGACGCCTACGGCGTCGGCTCCTCCCTCTTCCAGGGCCGCTACGACTTCACCGCCGACGTCGTGCGCAACGAAGGCCGCCCCTGCGCCAAGGTGGGGCGCGAGTTCCGGCCCAATCCCCGGCTGGAGCGGGTCACCTGACGGGGGCGGGTGGTCGGTTCTTGGTGCTGAGTGCTGGGTGCTGAGTGCTGGGAGGTTCGGCGTTACCTTCGGGCACCCAGCACCCAGCACCCAGCACCCAGCACCCAGCACCCAGCACCCAGCACCCAGCACCCAGCACCCAGCACCCAGCACCCACCACCCAGCACCCAGCACACA
>DASTRQ010000190.1:0-29950 GCA_035761145.1 Gemmatimonadales bacterium | reverse complement strand
GCACCCAGCACCCAGCACCCAGCACCCAGCACCCAGCACCCAGCACCCAGCACCTCTTATCTTCCACCATGCCCGCCACCCTCACCCCCCGCCTTCTCCGCCGCGGGTTCGAGATCTTCGTCATCACCTCCGTCGTGGGGTATGCCGGGGTGCTGCTGTACGGCAACGACCTCCCCTCCTTCCTGGCCTCGGTGGCGGGATTGCGCTGGGGGTGGGTGCTCATCGGGCTCGCGCTCGCCTCGCTCGACTGGCTGGCGGGGGGGCTCCGGCTCTGGATCCTGGTGCGCCAGGTCCATCCCGCGGCGCCGCTGGGCGGGATGATCCTGGCCGGGGGGATGAGCGCGTGGGGGAGCTACCTCACCCCGTTCCAGTCGGGGGCGGGGCCGATGATGATCTACACGATGCGCCGGCACGGCGTCCCAGTGCCGGTGGCGATGACGAGCACCCTGATGACCTTCGTGGCCACGGTGATCTTCTTCGCCATCGCCGGGCCGCTCGCGATCCTCCTGGGCGCGGGGCGGTCGCTCGGGCAGAAGGGGGACGTCTTCGGGCTCTCGCTCTACGACCTCTTCCTCGGCTCGCTCGGCATCTTCGCCGGGCTCGGGGTGCTCCTCGTGGTGGTGATGGTCTTCCCGGGCCTGGTGCGCGACCTGCTCCGCCGCCTGGCGCACTGGGCGGGGCGGCGCCACCAGCGGGTGGCCGACAAGCTCGAGTCCCTCGAGGCGGGGCTCGAGCAGGCGCACCGGAGCCTGCAGCGCTTCAACAGCCCGCGGGGCTGGTGGGCCATGCTCCAGGCGGTCGTCGTCTCGGGGCCGAGCCACGCCAACAAGCTGCTGGCGGGGTACGTGGCGCTCCGCGCCATCGGGGTGCACGCCCAGTTCGTGGACGTGCTGCTGCTGCAGACGCTCATCACCTTCCTGCTCTACTTCGCGCCGACCCCCGGCGCGTCGGGGATCGCCGAGGTGCTCTCGGCGGCGGTGATGTCGGTGTACGTGCCGCGCGAGGCGGTGCCGCTGTACACGCTCATCTGGCGCCTCACGCTGAGCTACTGGACCATCGCGTTCGGGGCGTGGGTCTTCTCGGGGTGGGTGCGGCGCGGGCTCAAGGGGATGGAGGAGGCGGGGGTGGGCGAGGACGCCCCGGAGCCGGCGTGAGCGCCGTCGCCGAGGACGCGGTCACCGCGGCGGTGGACACGGCGCTGCTCAAGCGCCTGCTCCGCTACCTCCGGCCGGCGCGGTGGCTCGCGCTCCTGGCGCTCGTGGCGCTCCTCGCCAATTCGGCGCTCAACCTGGTGGGGCCGCGGCTCCTCCAGCAGGCCATCGACGTGGCGATGCCGCGCCACGACACCGGGCTCCTCACCACCCTCGCCCTCCTCACCCTGGGCGCGATGGCGCTCGAGTTCGTCACCGAGTACGCGGGCACGGTGCTCACCACGCTGATCGGGCAGCGGGTGATGCACGACCTCCGGCGCGAGATCTTCGGCCGGCTGCAGCAGCTCGGCATCCCCTACTTCGACCGCCACCCGGTGGGCCGGCTCGTCACCCGCGTCACCAGCGACGTCGAGACCCTCAACGACCTGCTCTCGAGCGGGGTGGTCACCGTCATCGGCGACCTGTTCACCCTGGCCCTCATCCTCGCGATGATGGCGGCGATGGACTGGCGCCTGACGCTGGTGGCGTGCACCGTGATCCCGTTCGTGCTGCTCACGGCGTCGGTGTTCCGCCGCCGCGTACGCGACGCCTTCCGCGACATCCGGGGCCGGCTGGCGCGGCTCAACAGCTACCTGCAGGAGCACCTCTCGGGGATGCGGGTGGTGCAGCTCTTCGGCCGCGAGCGGGCGGCCTTCGAGGGGTTCCAGGCGGTCAACCGCGACCACCTCGAGGCCCACCTCCGGAGCATCACGATCTACGCGGTGTTCTTCCCCGTCATCGAGATCCTCTCCTCGGTGGCGATCGCGCTGCTCCTGTGGTACGGGGGCCTGCGCACCCTCCACGGCACCCTGACCGTCGGCATCCTCGCGGCGTTCATCCAGCTCACTCGCCGCTTCTTCCTGCCGCTCCAGGACCTGGCCGAGAAGTTCAACCTGCTGCAGAGCGCCATGGCCTCGTCCGAGCGGATCTTCAAGCTCCTCGACGAGCCGGTCACGATGGCGGGCGGCGGCCCCACGTCGCACGTCTCAGGTCCGGAGACCCCCGGCCTGCGACTGGCGACCCCCGTCCGCGGCGAGGTGGCGTTCGAGGATGTCTGGTTCCGCTACAGCGACGACGGTCCCTGGGTGCTCAAGGGGGTGAGCTTCGTGGCGCGGCCGGGGCGCACGCTGGCGCTGGTGGGGCACACCGGGGCGGGGAAGACCACGATCATCTCGCTCCTGCTCCGCTTCTACGACGTGACCCGGGGGCGCATCACGGTGGATGGGGTGGACATCCGCGAGCTCGACCCGGCGCTCCTCCGCGGCCTGATCGGCTTCGTGCAGCAGGACCTCTTCCTCTTCACCGGCGACATCCGGCGGAACCTCCGCCTCGACCGCCCGGTGACCGACGCCGACGTGGAGCGCGCCGCCGGCCGGGTCGGGGCCGACCGCTTCATCGCCCGGCTCCCCCAAGGGTACGGCCAGGTGCTCGGCGAGCGGGGGCGGGGGCTCTCGGTGGGGGAGCGCCAGCTCCTTTCCTTTGCCCGGGCGCTGGCGCAGGACCCCACGATCCTCGTCCTCGACGAGGCCACCAGCTCGGTGGACGCCGAGAGCGAGGCGCTCATCCAGCGGGCGCTCGAGGAGCTCCTCGAGGGGCGCACATGCCGCGTGGTGGCCCACCGGCTCAGCACCATCCTCGAGGCGGACGAGATCCTCGTGATGCACCACGGCGAGATCCGGGAGCGGGGCACCCACAAGGAGCTCCTGGCCGCCGGGGGGCTCTACGAGCGGCTCTACCGGCTGCAGCTGGCCGGGTCGGCGGCGTGAGGGGGAGGGGGCCTAAAGTCCCCTCCCTTGCCACTTTAGCGGGCCGGGGAGTAGCTTCCCCGGTCGGTTCTCCAAAGCCCAGATAGGGACGGAAGATGCTCCAGCTCGAAATCGGCGGGCGTACCATCAGTATCCCGGCGGGGGAGTCGGTCCTCGGCTCCGAACCCTCCGGTCTGGTGGCCCTCCCGGGCGCGCAGCCGCGCCACGCCACCCTGCGGGGGCTCAACGACGATACCGTCTCCGTCCAGCCCGTCGGTGGCGCCGAGGTCCTGCTCAACGGGGTCAAGCTGGGCGCCGATCCGCACCCCGTCCTCCACGGCGACAAGCTGATGATCGCCGGCCACGAGCTCCTCGTGGTGGATCCCAAGCGCTCGGGCAGCACCCAGTACGTCAACGCCGCCGACCTGGCGGGGGCGGTCGCCGCCGCGCGGAAGGGGGGGGCGGCGGTGGTGGGGATGACCAACGGCCGTCTGGTGTCGCTCACCGACGGCCGCGAGTACGCCATCGGCACCGGCCGCGCGGTGATCGGCCGCGAGGCCGACTGTGACGTGGTGCTCGACAGCAAGAGCGTCTCGCGCAAGCACTGCGAGATCATGAGCACCGACAAGGGGTACCTGCTGGTGGACCTCTCCACCAACGGGACCTTCGTCAACGGCGAGAAGGTGCCGGGGCAGCGGATCCTGGCCCGGGCCGACGTGATCCGGGTGGGGGACCACGACCTCCGCTTCTACGCCGACGCCCCGAAGGGGGGCGGCCAGCCGGCGCCGCAGGCGGCGGCCCCCGCCCCTCAGCCCGCGCCCGCGGCCCCGGCGCCGGCCCCGGCGGCGGCGCCTCCGCCGCAGGCGCCCAAGGCGGCGGCGCCTCCGCCGGCCGCGGCGGCACGGCTCAATGACACGCTCCACGGCACCCCGGCGGCGGCCCCTGCACCGGGGCCGCTTGCGTCTCTGCTCATCCGGACCGGCCCCAAGAAGGGGACCCGCGTGCCGATCCGCGTGCCGGTGATCAACATCGGCCGCGCGGACTACAACGACGTGGTCCTGGCCGAGGAGAGCGTCAGCACCCAGCACGCGAAGCTCCAGCGGCGCGAGGGGGTGTGGGTGCTCGTGGACCTCGGCTCCACCAACGGCACCTTCGTGGACGGCGAGAAGGTCGAGGGGGAGGTGCCGGTGGCCCCGGGGGCCACGCTCCGCTTCGGCGACGCCTCCGTCGTCTTCGAGCCGACCGACGACGCCCTCGGCATCGGCAAGGGGGGGGCGGGCACCAAGGTGATGGGCGCGGTGAACGTGGCGCCGGCGCCCAAGCCCGCCCCCGCACCGGCCCCGGCGGCCAGCGCCCCGGCGCCCAAGGCGGCGCCGGCCAAGCCGGCGGCGAAGTCCGCCGCCAAGGCCCCCGCCCCCAAGGCCCCACCCGCCGGCGGCGCTCCCAAGTGGCTCGTCCCGGCGATCATCCTGCTCGTGGTCGCCGCGGCGGCCGCCTACTTCGTCCTCCAGCGCTGACCGACCGCCAGTGCAATTCTCCTGCGCCGCCCGCACCGACGTCGGGATCGTAAGGTCCGGCAACGAGGACAACTACCTGATGCTCGCCGACCGCGGCCTGTTCATCGTGGCCGACGGGATGGGGGGGCACGCCGCCGGCGAGGTGGCGAGCGAGATGGCCGTGCGCCTCATCGCGCGCGACCTCGGCGTTACCCGCGGGCTCACCGACGAGGAAGTGGCCGAGCGCCTCCGCCAGGCGATCCGCTCCGCCAACGCGGCCATCTACGAACGGACGCTCACCGAGCACGACAAGCGCGGGATGGGCACCACCGCCACCGCGCTGGTCCTCCTCCCGAACCGCTTCCTGCTGGGGCACGTTGGCGACAGCCGCGCCTACCGCGTGCGCGACGGCCGGATGGAGCAGATCAGCAAGGACCACTCCTACGTCCAGGAGCAGGTGGACGCCGGGCTCCTCACCCCCGAGCAGGCGCGGGTGCACCCCTACAGCAACGTGATCACCCGCTGCGTGGGGGCCAACCAGGACGTCATCCCCGACACCTACACCGGCGACCTCCGCGCCGGGGACGTGGTGCTGCTGGCCTCGGACGGCCTCACCGGGATGCTCGAGGACGAGCACATCCACCGGATCCTCGAGGGGCCGGGGGGCCCGCAGGAGTGGGTGGACCTCCTCATCAACGACGCCAACCGCCGCGGCGGGCTCGACAACATCACGGTGATCGTGGTGAAGATCGACGAGTAGGCGGCCGGGCGGCAGGGCGGCGCAGCGGGGCTCCGGGAGGATCCGGGGCCCCGTTCTGTTCAGGGTCCGTGGCCGGCGCTTGCCCCGTGGCGGCCGGCGCGTGCAGTATTGACCATCCCCTTCCACAGGCCCTTCCGTATGGCCACGACCTTCGTGCTGAACGGCAAGTCCACCAGCGTGGACGCCGAGTCCGAGATGCCGCTCCTCTGGGTCCTCCGGGACCTGCTCGACCTGACCGGCACCAAATACGGCTGCGGCATCGGGGCGTGCGGTGCCTGCACCGTGCACCTCGACGGCCAGCCGGTGCGCTCCTGCCAGACCCCGATCGGCGCGGTGGCCGGGAAGACGGTCACCACGATCGAGGGGCTGAGCCCCGCCGGGGACCACCCGGTGCAACAGGCGTGGATCCTGGCCCAGGTGCCGCAGTGCGGCTACTGCCAGTCGGGGCAGATCATGAGCGCCGCGGCGCTCCTGGCGCGCACGCCACACCCGACCGACGCCGACATCGACGCGGCGATGTCGGGGAACATCTGCCGCTGCGGCACCTACAACCGGATCCGGGCCGCCATCAAGTCGGCGGCGGGAGGTGCCGCATGAGCGCCCCCGCCACCGTGGATCGCCGCGCCTTCGTCAAGACGACGGTCGTGGCGGGCGCCGGCCTGGCGCTCGCCTTCCACCTCGCCGGCTGCCGCCGCCGGGGCGGGGAGGAGGACCCCGGCGACGAGCTGAACGCCTTCCTGGCCATCCATCCCGACGGGCGGGTCACCGTCACCTCCAAGCACATGGAGATGGGGCAGGGGGCCTACACCGGCCTGGCCACCATCCTGGCCGAGGAGATGGACGCCGACTGGGCGAAGGTCTCCGTGGTCGGGGCGCCGGCGGACAAGACGAAGTACGCCAACAACTTCATGGGGATGCAGCTGACCGGCGGCTCCACCGCGATGGCCAACTCGTTCGACCAGATGCGGAAGGCGGGGGCCGCCGCCCGGGCCATGCTGGTGGCCGCCGCCGCCGGCAAGTGGGGGGTCGACGCCGGCGCCCTGACGGTGCGCGCGGGGGTCGTCTCCCACGCCGCCTCGGGGCGCCGCGCCGATTTCGGCGAGCTCGCCGCCGCGGCCGCCCGGGTGACGCCCCCCGAGGACCCTCCCCTCAAGGACCGGAAGGACTGGACCCTCATCGGCCGGGAGCGGCTCCCCCGCGCCGATGCGCAGGAGAAGTCCACGGGCCGGGCGCGCTTCACCCAGGACGTGAAGCGTCCCGGGATGCTCACGGCGGTCGTGGCGCATCCGCCCCGGTTCGGCGCCACGGTCAAGTCGTTCGACGCCACCCGGGCCAGGGCGCTCCCCGGCGTGGTGGACGTGGTGCAGCTGCCGAGCGGGGTGGCGGTGCTCGCGGAGCACTTCTGGGCCGCCAAGCAGGGCCGGGATGCGCTCATCGTGGAGTGGGACACCTCCAAGGCCGAGACGCGCGGGAGCGACGAGCTCTGGGCGCACTACCGTGACCTGGCCCGGCAGCCGGGGCAGGAGGCCGGGACGCGCGGCGACGCCGAGGGCGCGCTGGCCCGCGCGAGCCGGCTGGTGCAGGCCACCTACACGGTCCCCTACCTGGCCCACGCCGCGATGGAGCCGATGAACTGCGTGGTGCAGGTGAACCCGGGGCGCGCGGAGCTCTGGTACGGGGCCCAGGCGCACACGATGGATCAGGCGGCGGTGGCGCGTGCGCTGGGGCTCACCCCCCAACAGGTGACGATCCACTCGCTCTACGCCGGCGGCAGCTTCGGCCGGCGCGCCAACCCCGTGGGGGACTACGTCGTCGAGGCGGCGCTCGCCGCCAAGGCGGCCGGCGGGCGCCCGGTGAAGCTCGTCTGGACCCGCGAGGACGACACCAACGCCGGCTGGTACCGCCCGATGTTCCTGCACGCGGCGCGCGCCGGCCTCGACCGCGCCGGCCGCATCACGGGGTGGCACCAGCGCATCGTGGGGCAGTCGGTGATGGGGGCGATGGTGCCCCCCGGCAAACCCGACCCCGAGTCGATCGAGGGGGTGGCCAACCTGCACTACGACGTCCCCGACCTTGCCGTGGAGCTCCACACGCCGCAGTTCCCGGTGCCGGTGCAGTGGTGGCGCTCGGTGGGGAGCACCCACACGGCGTTCGCGGTCGAGTCGTTCATCGACGAGCTGGCCCACGCCGCCCACCGCGACCCGGTGGCTTTCCGCCTTGACCACGTGGCGGCCGACTCCCGCTACGCCCGGGTGCTCCGGCTCGCCGCCGGGAAGGCGGGCTGGGACACCGCGCCCCCCGCGGGGCACGCCCGCGGCGTCGCGGTGCACGAGTCGTTCAACACCGTCGTGGCCGAGGTGGCGGAGGTCTCGCTCCGCGCCGACCGCACGGTGCAGGTGCACAAGGTGACCTGCGCGGTGGACTGCGGCACGGCCATCAATCCCGACATCATCCGGGCGCAGATCTCGGGCGGGGCGCTCTACGGCCTGAGCGCGGCGCTCTACGGCAAGATCACCCTCACCGCGGGCGCGCCCGACCAGCACAGCTTCGACACCTACCGGGTGCTCCGGATGAACGAGGCGCCGGAGGTCGAGGTGCACATCCTCCCCTCGGAGGCGCCGCCCACGGGGGTGGGGGAGCCGGGCACGCCGCCGATCGCGCCGGCGGTGGCCAACGCGGTCTTCGCGCTCACCGGCGTGCGCGTGCGCGACCTGCCGTTCGGGGCGATCGGCTGAGACCGGCGGGGCGCCGTCAGCCCAGCAGCGGGCGGCCCTCCGCCAGCCGGCGGCGGACCTCGTCCTCGGGGAGGGTGACGAGCGCCAGGACGCGCTCCAGGCCGGTGCCGGCGCGGCCCTGCGTGAAGACCCGGAACCGCCGGGCGCTCCGGTAGAGCTCGTCGGCCACGCGCGGCAGGCCGAGCGACCCGGCGCGCCCCGCCTCGGTGAGGCGTTCCACCCCGCCGTTCCGCGTGCGGAGGGGGAGGTCCACCGCGAGCATCGACGCCCGGCTCGGGTAGTCGATGAGCAGGGCGTGCCGTGCGAGCCCCACCTCCGCCGCCACGCGGTCCTCCACCTCGGCCAGGAGCTCGGGCCGCTCGCTCACCCAGGGCTGGCAGGCGGCCGGCACCTCGGTGGCGGGGAGGTCGAGGGCGCGCTTGTGCAGCCGGCGCTCGAACACCGCGCGTCCCAGGCCGGTGGGGTCGTGGGCCAGGAGGAGCACCGTGAGCGAGGCGTCGGTGGCGCCGGCCACCCCCTCGGCCGTCACCGCGCCGTCGTCCACCGCCGCGAGCACCGCGCGCTTGAACATGCAGGTGGCGCTCCGCACCGCGTGGTGCCAGTACACGTTGCGGTACATCTGGTACTTGGCGAACAGCAGCGACTCGAGCGCGCTGACCCCCTTCTCGTGGACCCCCACCTGCCGCCGGCCGTCGAGCTCCACGATGGTGAGCGCGGCGAGCAGGCGGTTCACGTCCACGGTGCCGTAGGGGACGCCGCAGTTGCGGGCGTCGCGGCTCAGGTAGTCGATCTTGTCGAGGTCGAGCGAGCCGCTGATGAGCCCGGCGAGGGGGGAGTCGCTCCGGCCCTGCATCATCGCCCCGATCCGGGTGATGAGCGCGTCGCCTCCCTGCGCACGGAGGCGCTCCCCGAGCGCGTCCTCGCCCAGCTTGCGGACGCCGAGGAGCTCGTGGTGGGGGAAGCCCGCCTCCTCGAGCCCGTGGCTGAAGGGGTAGTGCCCGATGTCGTGCAGCAGCGCGGCCGCCAGCACGGCGTCCCGGTCGGCCGCCGGGACCTGGTCGAGCTCTCCCCGCTCCTCGAGCGCGCCGAGGGCGGTGCGGCAGAGGTGGAAGGTCCCCAGCGCGTGCTCGAAGCGGCTGTGCGTGGCGCCGGGGTACACCAGGAAGGCGTGCCCCAGCTGGCGCACGTACCGGAGCCGCTGGAACGTCGGCGTGTCCACCAGCGCCGCGAAGGGCCGGTCGAGCCGGATGTTGTCCCAGAGCGGGTCGCGGATGACGTCGAAGTCGGGTCGCATGACAGTCCACAGGCGCGGGAGGCGCGCGAGACGCGTGAGGGAGGAACGTAGCGGCCGATCGGGGTCCTGAACAGGGCGAAAGCGAACGGGGGATGGGCCTTTCGACCCGATCCCCCGTCCGGCATCTCTCGCGCCTTGCGCGCCTTGCGTGCCTCTCAGCTCACCTTCGGCGCCGCCGCCTTCACCTTCGCCTCGACGCCGTCGGCGAACTTGGCGAAGTTGTCCACGAACATCCGGGCGAGCTTCTGGGCCTGGGCGTCGTAGGCCTTGGGGTCCTCCCAGGTGCCGCGCGGGTCGAGCACGGTGGGGGGGACGTCGGGGCAGCTGGTGGGCACCTCGAACCCGAAGACCGGGTCGGTGCGGAAGCTCACCTTGTCGAGCTTGCCGGCCAGGGCGGCGCGCACCATCGCGCGGGTGTAGCCGAGCTTCATCCGGTGGCCGACGCCGTAGGGGCCGCCGGTCCAGCCGGTGTTGACGAGCCACACGGTGGCGCCGTGCTTGGCGAGCTTCTCGCCCAGCATCTTCGCGTAGACGCCGGGGTGGAGCGGGAGGAACGGGGCGCCGAAGCAGGCGCTGAAGGTGGCCGAGGGCTCGGTCACCCCGCGCTCGGTGCCGGCCACCTTGGCGGTGTAGCCCGAGATGAACTGGTACATCGCCTGCTCGGAGGTGAGCCGGGCGATGGGGGGGAGCACGCCGTACGCGTCGGCGGTGAGGAAGACGACGTTCTTCGGGTGCCCGCCCATCCCCGTGGGTTCGTGGTTGGGGATGTACTCGATCGGGTAGCTGGCGCGGGTGTTCTCGGTGATGGCCTGGTCGTCGAAGTCGGGCCGGCGCGAGATCGGGTCGAGCACCACGTTCTCGAGGATGGTGCCGAAGCGCTGGCTGGCGGCCCAGATCTCGGGCTCCCCGGGCTGGGAGAGCCGGATCACCTTGGCGTAGCAGCCCCCCTCGAAGTTGAACACCCCCTTGGGGCCCCAGCCGTGCTCGTCGTCGCCGATGAGGCGGCGGGACGGGTCGGCGCTGAGGGTGGTCTTCCCGGTCCCCGAGAGGCCGAAGAAGATCGCGGTGTCCTCGTCGGGCCCGATGTTGGCGCTGCAGTGCATCGGGAAGACGCCCTGCTTGGGGAGCAGGTAGTTGAGCACGGTGAAGATGCTCTTCTTGAGCTCGCCCGCGTAGCGGGTGCCGCCGATGAGGATGAGCCGCTTCCCGAAGTGGAGCATCACGAAGGTGCCCGAGCGGGTGCCGTGCTGGGCCGGGTCGGCCTGCAGCTCGGGGGCGTGGAGCACCGTGAAGCCGGGGGCGAAGGTGGCGAGCGCCTCGGGGGCGGGGCGGATGAACATGTTCCGCACGAACGCCGCCTGCCACGCGTTGGGCGTCACGAATCGCACCGAGAGCCGGTGCGCCGGGTCGGCGCCGGCCCAGAGGTCCTGCACGAAGACCTCCTGGGCGTCGAGGTGGGCGCGCACCGCCTGCAGCAGCTTCTCGAAGCCCGCCTCGCTCCCGCGGCCGTTCTTCTCCCACCAGATCTCGCCGCTCGAGGAGGGCTCCTCGATCACGAACTTGTCGTTGGGCGAGCGGCCGGTGTGGGGCGAGGTGACGGCGGTGAAGGCGCCCGCGTCGGAGAGATGCCCCTCGCCGCGGCGCACCGCGTGCTCCATCAGCTGGGCGCTGGTGAGGTTGGCGTGGACGCGGACCGGCTGGAGGCCGGCGTCGGGGAGGCTCACGGCCTGCGGGGCCGGGGAGGTGGAGGTCATCAGGGTCCTCGGGTGTCGGGGCCTCGGGGGCCGGCGGTCAGGAGAGCGGCAGGCGACCCTGGCGGCGGGCGCGCTCCTGCGCGTCCACCGCCGCGATGATCGCCATGTTGACGATGTCGTCCACGTCCGAGCCGCGCTGGAGGACGTGGATGGGCGCCGCCAGCCCCACCAGGATGGGCCCGATCGCCTGGGCGCCTCCGAGCCGGGCCAGCAGCTTGTAGCAGATGTTGCCCGAGTTCAGGTCGGGGAAGATGAGCACGTTGGCGGGACCCTGCAAGCGGCTGAACGGGTATGTCCGCGTGAGGATCTGCTCCACCACCGCGGTGTCGGCCTGCATCTCGCCGTCCACCGGGAGGTCGGGCTTGCGCTGCTGCAGGATCCGCACCGCCTCGGCCACCTTGGCGCTGGCGGGGTGGCGCACCGAGCCGAAGTTGGAGAACGAGAGCATCGCCACCCGCGGCTCGATCCCGAAGTGGCGCACCGCCGAGGCGGTGGCCAGGGCGATCTCGGCCAGCCGCTCGGCGTCGGGGTCGATGTTGACGGTGCAGTCGGCGAAGAAGAAGGTGTTGTCGCCGACGACCATCATGTAGATGCCGGCCACCGCCCCTCCGGGCACCGTCCCCACCACCTCGAGCGCGGGCCGCACGGCGTCGCTGTAGTACTGGTTCTCGCCCGCCACCAGCGCGTGGGCCTCGCCCTGGGCCACGAGCATCGCGCCGAAGGTCTCGGGGTCGGCCAGGCGGCGGCGCGCCTCGCCCCGGGTGACCCCCTTGCGCTGGCGGCGCTGGAAGTAGGCCGTCACGAACGCCTCGCGCCGCGGGTGGCGGGCGGGGTCCACCACCTCGATGCCGTGCAGGGGGATCGCCGCCTCGGTGGCCGCCTCGAAGATCTCGCGCTCGTTGCCGATGAGGAGCGGGTGCGCGGTGCCGTCGTCGGCCAGGATGCGGGCCGCGCGGATGACGCGGGTGTCCTCCGCGTCGCTGAACGCCACGCGCTGCGGGTCGGCGGCGGCGCGGTACTGGAGCCCCCGCATGATGGCCCGCGCGCGCCCCAGCCGCGCCTCGAGCCGGGCGCGGTACTCGTCGAGGTCGATCGTCTCGCGCGCCACCCCCGAGGCGATGGCGGCCCACGCCACCGCCGGCGCCACCCAGAGGAGCACCCGGGGGTCGAACGGCTTGGGGATCAGGTAGTCGGTGCCGTACCGCATCGCCTCCACGCCGTAGGCCTTGAGGACGGTGTCGGGCACGTCCTCCTTGGCCAGCGCGGCCAGCGCGCGGGTGGCGGCCATCGTCATCTCGTGGTTGATCTTCCGCGCCCGCACGTCGAGCGCGCCGCGGAAGAGGAACGGGAAGCCGAGGACGTTGTTGACCTGGTTGGGGAAGTCGGTGCGCCCGGTGGCCACCACGGCGTCGGGGCGGGCGGCGCGCGCCACGTCGGGCATGATCTCGGGCGTCGGGTTGGCCAGCGCCATGATCACCGGCCGCGGCGCCATCGCCTTGAGCATCTCGGGGTCCACCGCGCCCCCCGCCGAGAGCCCCACGAAGACGTCGGCCCCCTGGAAGGCGTCGAGCAGCGTGCGCCGCTCGGTGGGGTGCGCGAACTTGGCCTGCCACGGGTCGAGGTCGGTGCGCCCCCGGTGGATCACCCCCGCCTTGTCGCACAGGGTGATCCCCTCGCGCGCCACGCCGAGCCGCACGAAGTGCTCCGCCGTCGCGATCGCCGCCGCCCCCGCCCCCACGAAGACCACCTTGAGCCCGGCCAGCGCCTTCCCCTGGAGCTCCGCGGCGTTGAGCAGCGCCGCCCCCGCGATGATGGCGGTGCCGTGCTGGTCGTCGTGGAAGACCGGGATGTCGAGCCGCTCGCGCAGCGTCTCCTCGACGAGGAAACAGTCGGGCGCCTTGATGTCCTCGAGGTTGATCCCCCCCACCGTGGGCGCCAGCATCTCGCAGAATCGGATCACGTCCTCGGGCGCCGGCGCGTCGATCTCGAGGTCGAACACGTCGAGGTCGGCGAAGGCCTTGAACAGGATCGCCTTCCCCTCCATCACCGGCTTCCCCGCCAGCGGCCCGATGTTCCCGAGGCCAAGGACCGCCGTGCCGTTGCTCACCACCGCCACGAGGTTGCCCCGCGCGGTGTAGCGGTAGGCGTCCTCCGGCCGCGCCTGGATGGCCAGGCACGGCTCGGCCACCCCCGGCGTGTAGGCGAGCGACAGGTCGCGCTGGTTCTGGAAGCGCTTGGTGGGCACCACGGCGATCTTGCCGGGGCGCCCGTCCTCGTGATAGCGCAGCGCGTCCTCGCGCCGGCGGTCGGCGGCCATCAGGGCCCCCCGGGAAGAGTGTCGGTCGCCGGCCGGGGCGTCAGGTCGGAGGCCTGGTGATACAGGATCAGGATCGTCGCGGCATCCGCCTCGCTCGGCGCGTCCACGTCGGGGAAGCCGTACATCAGGTCGAGCGAGTCAGGGCTGTGCCGGAAGAGCCCGAAGGCGTGCCCCAGCTCGTGCATCGTGACCCGCGCCAGGCACGCCTGCGTCTCGGGCAGCGTCACCGGATACTTGGGCAGCACGTACACCCGCACCGGGAGCCAGAGCTTGGTGTGGTCGGGGGCGCTGATGAAGACGTCGGTGCCCCCCTCGCACGCGGCCGGGGCGGCGTGGAGCCGCCGCGCCGCCGGGCGCGCCGCCGGCGCCGGAGCGGGGGCGCTCCCGCGCACGATGACGTCGGCGGTGGCGCTGTCGCCCACCAGCACCGCGTCGAGCTCACCGTACTGGAGGATGTGCTTCCACTCCGCGATGGCCGCCGCCGCGTAGCCCGGGAGCCCCACGGTGTCCTGCACCCAGATCCGCACCGGCAGCGCCGAGGCGGGCCAGTGGAAGTCCACCGTGTCGGTGACCGTGTCGCCCGCGAAATAATCCACGCCGCCGATCGTGGTGTCGCCCACCACGGTGTCGCTCACGATCAGCGAATAGCCGTAGATCGCCGGCCGCAGCGGCTCGGCGATGGTGGTGCACGCCGCCAGCGCGGCCAGGCCGAAGATGGCCGCCCACCGCCGCCACGTCCCTGCGTCCCTGCGCCCCTGCGTGCTTGCGTCCGTCATCGTCCCACCCCCACGGTGATCCCCACCCGGTGCACCGCCTGGCTGCCGGTGTACCCGCGCGAGCGGAGCTGCTCGGTGGTGAAGGGGTGGAAGTCGTACTGGACCGCGGTCGAGAGCCACCAGGGGCCGTGGAGGTGCCGGCGATAGCCGAGCTCCGCGGCCCCCATCGGGCGCATCGGCGCGCCGCGCTGGAAGACCGAGGCATCCTCGCTGGTGGCGTAGCTCACGACCCCCGCCCCCGCGCGGAGCCGCACCCCGGGGAGCAGGTCGCCGGCCACGCCGAGGGTGAACGCCAGCGTGCGCATCCCGGCCACGTCGGTGTTCGTCCCGCCCTCGTGGCTCGTCAGCGTGCCGGTGGTGACCTGCAGCTGGGCCGAGGCGTCGAGCCGGGAGCGTCCCGGGATCGGGGTCGAGGCCTCGAGGACCAGCGCCGGCTGGACCGCCGGGCGGAGCTCGATCGTCGAGCCGGCGATCTGGTCGGTCACCATCGTGCTGGTCCAGAGCGCCCCGAGCCGTCCGCTCCACGCCACCTGGGCCGCTCCCCGAGCGGGGAGGAGGGTCAAGGGGAGGGCGATGAGCAGGGCCAACTGCCGGCGCGGAAACGACATAGACGCGAAAAATAGCCTGAAACGGCCTCGATTGGCAGTCTCAGGCGGTGTAAGCTGTTGACTGGCAGTGGTTTACGTGAAGTCGGCGGCGGATGCGGATCGGGGCGCGGGTACGCAAGTGCCCCGGTCGCGAGTCGCGGGTCGCGGGTCACAATTCAGAAGTCCACGTCCCTCGTCCGTCGACGTCCCTCGACCCCCGACCCCCGATCCTACCCCGCGTACCCTCTCAGCCGCTTCAGCATCTTCCGGTCGAGGGTGACCATATCGTCCCCCTTCGGGGTCTCGAGCACCTTGATGACCTTGGTGAAGCGTTCGTCGCGCATGATGCGGCGGAACGGCTCGGCGCCGAGCGTTCCTTCCGCGATCAGCTCGTGGCGGTCCTTGCGGCTGGCGAAGGGGTTCTTGGAGTCGTTGAGGTGCAGGCAGTGCAGGTGCTCGAGGCCGCACACCTTCTCGAAGGCCTGCCACACCCCGTCATAGTCGTTCACGAGGTCGTACCCCGCCGAGTACATATGGCAGGTGTCGAGGCAGAATCCCACCCGCGCGCGGAGCGGGGCGGGGATGCGCGCGCGCAGCTCGGCCAGCTCCTCGAACGAGCGGCCCAGGGCGGTGCCGGTGCCCGCCGTCCCTTCGAGGAGCACCTTCACCGGTCCCGGCACCTGGTCGAGGCACTCGGCGTAGCTCTCGGCGTTGCGGGTGAGGCCCTGGTCCACCTCGCTCAGGTGGTTGCCGGGGTGGCTCACGATGTAGGGGACGCCGAGCTTCGTGCACCGCTCGAGCTCCGCGGTGAACGAGGCGATGGAGCGCTTGCGCAGCGCGGCGTCGGGGGTGGCCAGGTTGATCAGGTACGAGTCGTGCGACGTGCACGACGCGATCCCGCTCTTCCGCCGTTCCTCGCGGAACGCCTCGGCCACCTCGTCGGTGATCGTGGGCTCGCGCCACTGGTTGGGGGTCTTGGTGAAGAGCTGGATGGCCGTGGCGCCGATGTCCACGCCGCGCTGCCAGGCGGTCTGCGGCCCCCCCGCCGTCGAGACGTGGGCGCCGAGAAGGTCGTTGGGGAGGGCGGTCTTCGGAGGCATCGGGACTCCAGGGGGAGACACGGAGGGGTCGGAGGCGCACGGAGAGGCGCGGAGCACGGCGGATGGTCGCGGGTCCGGAGCGACCTGGCCATCGAGACCACGACGGCCCTTCTCCGTGCGGGCTCCGTGCGCCTCGGTCTCCTCCGTGTCTCCCGGCGGTCAGCGGCGTCGGGAGCGGAGCCAGTCGGAGGGGTCGAGCGCCACGCCGCCGGCGCCGCGGATCTCGAAGTAGAGGTGCGGCCCCTCGGTGGAGTTGGCGCCGCCGCTGTAGCCGATGGTCTGTCCCTTGGCCACCGTGGCGCCGGTCTCCACCGCGGCCGCGGTGAGCTGGCCGTACAGCGAGAGGTACCCGCCGCCGTGGCTCACGATGACGAGGAGCCCGTAGGTGCCGAACTGTCCCACGTAGCTCACCGTCCCCGACTCGACGACGTGCACCGGGGTGTTGGGCGCCGCGCCGATGGCCACCCCGTTGCGCAGGATGAGCCCGCCCCCCGCCGCCTCCTGCCGCCCGAAGCGGTACAGCACCGGTCCCTCGACCGGCCAGTCGAGCCGGCCGATGTCGCTGGTGGTGACGCTGGCGCGGGGCGCCACGGGGGTGCGGGCGCCGCGCGCCGCGTTGGCCGCCGCGGCCGCCGCCGCCCGCGCCGCCTCGGCGCGCCGCTCGCGCTCCAGCTGGGCCAGGAGGTCGTTGAGCCGCCCCTCGTCCTCCTGCAGGGCGGTGAGGCGCTGGGTGGTGGCCCGGGCGCTCCGGCGCGACTCGCGGAGGCGGGTGCGCTGCTCGTCGGCCAGGCTGGCGAACTGGCCCAGCTCCTGGTCGCGCTCCGCGCGCCGGCGCGCCATCGTCTCGCGCGCGGCCACCAGGTCGTCGCGCTGGCGCGCCACCCGATCGCGGAGCGCCTGCACGTCCGTGGCCAGCTGGCGGTCCTGCCGGCTCTGCAGCGCCAGGTACTTGTAGCGGCTGATCAGGTCGCCGAACGACTCCGCCGCCAGGAGCGCCTGGAAGTAGTAGAGGTTCCCGCGCTTGTAGATGTCCACCAGCCGGCGCGAGAGCACCGCCCGCTTGTCGGCCAGGTTGTCCTCGGCCAGCGCCAGGGAGCGGGAGAGGTCGTCGAGCTCGTTGTTGAGGGAGCCGAGCTGGCGGTCCAGCTCGTTCACGATGCGGTTGGTGGCGTCGCGCTGGGCCTCGATGTTGGCCAGCTCCGCCTCGGCCTCATGCACCTGGCCCTGCAGCGCCTCGCGCTCCTGCACCAGCCGCTGGCGCTCGTCGCGGATCTCCTGCAGCCGGCGCTGGGAGGCCTGCATCCGCTGCTGGATGCTGCCCTGGGCGGCGCAGGGCCGCAGGGGCGCCGTGACGCAGAAGGCGAGGAGGACGAGGAGGAGCGGCCGGAGTCCCCGTCGCGCCGCTTGGCCCCTGCGCCCCTGCGCCCCTGCGTCCCCGCGCCTAGACATTCCTGAGGTGCCGCCCCACGCTCACGACGCTGGCGCCGAGCCCCATCAGCGTGCCGAAGGCGAGGCCCAGGGCGAGGTGCAGGGGGGCGAAGAAGACGAGGTCGGAGAAGATCCCCGTGTTCGACCGGACCAGCGTGTACGTGGCGCCGGCCAGGAGGATGGCCAGCACCCCGCCGAGGAACCCCTTCACCGCCCCCTCGAGGAGGAAGGGGCCGCGCACGAAGGCGTCGGTGGCGCCCACGAGGCGCATGATGGTGATCTCGCGGGCGCGCTGCAGCACCGCCATCCGGATCGTGGTGCCGATGATCACCACGGCGACCACGGCGAACGCGCCTCCCACCACGAGGCCCACCAGGCCCAGCAGGTCGCGCAGGCGGTCGAGCTTGGCGATCCAGTCGCGGCCGAAGCGCACCTCGTCCACGAACGGGAACCCCTTCACGCGGCGGGCCACCGAGTCCACCGTGGCGGCGTCGCGGAAGCCGGGCCTGAGCCGGATCTCGAGCGAGGCGGGGAGGGGGTTGGTCTGCAGGTCGCGGTACGCGTCCTTGAACTCCACCAGCTCGGTGCGGGCGCGGCGGAGGGCCTCGTCCTCGGAGACATAGTTGACGTCGCTCACCTCGGGGAAGGCGGCGATGTCGGCGCTGGCCTGGGCGATCGTCTCGGTGGGGGTGCCGCGCAGCACGTACGCCACCACCTCCACCCGCTCCTCCACCCGCGAGAGGGCGTGGCGCAGGTTGAGCGCCACCAGGCCGAAGAGCCCCACCACGAAGAGCGAGAAGGCGATGGTGGTCACCGAGAGCGCCGAGAGGAGCGGCGTGCGGCGGAAGGAGAGGAGGGCCTCGCGGATGGTGAGGTTCACGCCGCCCCCTCCGCGCTGTCGAACACGACCTCGCCCCCCCGCACCTCGACGGTGCGGTAGGTGGCGCCCTTCACGAGGTCCAGGTCGTGCGTCGCCATCACCACGCAGGTGCCGCCGGCGTTGATGTCGCGCAGCAGCTGGAACACCCCGCGGGTGGCCCGCTCGTCGAGGTTGCCGGTGGGCTCGTCGGCCAGGAGGATGGGAGGGTCGTTCACCAGCGCGCGCGCGATGGCGACCCGCTGCTGCTCTCCCCCCGACAGCTCGCGCGGATGCGCCCCCGCCTTGGCGGCGAGGCCCACCTGGGTGAGCACCCGCATCACCTTGGCGGGGATCTGCTCCTTGGGGGCCCCCGTCACCTCGAGCGCGAAGGCCACGTTCTCGGCCGCGGTGCGGTCCTCGAGGAGCTGGAAGTCCTGGAACACGATGCCGAGCTTCCGGCGCAGGCGGGGGATGTCGGCGGCGGGCATCGTGCCGATGTCGAACCCCGCCACCTTCACCGTGCCGTTGGTGGGACGCTGGTCGGCGTACATCAGCTTGAGCATCGTGCTCTTGCCGGCGCCGCTGTGGCCCGTGAGGAAGACGAACTCCCCCTTCCGGATGGTGAGGGAGACATCCTTGAGCCCGCCAGACCCCTTGGGGTAGGCCTTGAAGACGGAGGTGAAGGAGATCACAGGGAGAAGTCTATAGGAGGGCGGGTAAGGCGGGTAGGGCGGGGAAGGCGGGAGTCGAAGCGCCAAGGCCCTCGGCGGGACGCACGCCCCCCGGACTTCGGACTCCGGGCCTCGCACCTTGCGCTTCGTGCCCCCTCACCCCTCACCCTCCCCCTTCACCACCAACGACCTCAGATACTCGATCTGCTCCCGCTGCATCTGCACCAGCTCCTCCCAGCGCTTTTCCCGCAGCTCGTCGAGCTTCTCGTGCAGCCGCCGGATCTCGATCTCGGCCTTGAGGTTCACCTCGTAGTCGTGCGCCGCGTCGAGCCGGTCCTTCGCCGCCTGGCGGTTCTGGCTCATCATGATGATCGGCGCCTGCAACGAGGCGAGCATCGAAAGGAAGAGGTTGAGCAGGATGTACGGATACGGGTCGAACGTCCGCCCGCGTGTGGCGAGCAGGTACCCGTTGAGCCCCACCCAGCCGAGCAGGGCGAGGAGGAAGATGATGATGAAGGGCCACGACCCGCCGAACTGCGCGATGCGGTCGGCCAGCCGCTCGCCGAAGGTGCGGGCGTCGCGGAACTCGGCCTCGGTGTTGCGGCTCACGGGGAGGCGGTTCAGCACCGCCTCGATGACGCGCCGTTCCCGCGGGGAAAGGTGGTCCCACTCCTTGCGGAGGACCCGCTTGGCCAGTTCCTGGGGGGTGAGCGTCATTCGGGGCTCGGGATGGGGGCCCCTAACAATACCCCTCCCGCGTCAGGGGGAGGGGCAGGGAGGACTTACGGCCGCTGCGCGCTGTCGGGGCGCTGCTGGGCCGCGGCTCCCCCCATCCGGGGCTGGACCGGCATCCCTTCGTTCATCCGCTCCAGCCCGCCGACCACCACCGTGTCGCCGGGCTGCACCCCCGAGAGCACCTCGACGGTCCCCGCGGTGCGGGTGCCCAGCTGCACGGTCCGCCGCGCCGCCTTCCCGTCCACCACCGTCCAGACCACGTTGGCGGTGCGGAGCGGCTGGATGGCGTCCTCCGGCACGATCACCGCCCCGGCCCGCGAGCCGATGGCCAGCCGCGCCTCGATGAACATCCCCGCGCGCAGGAGCCCGCGCGCATTCGGCGCCCGTCCCTTCACCAGGATGGTGCGCCCCTCCTCCTGCACCGCCGGGTCCACGAAGTCCACGGTGGCCCTGAAGGTGCTCCCCGGCCGCGCGGCCACGGTGAAGTCGATGGTCTGCCCCACGCGGAGACTCGCGGCGTAGCGCTCCGGGACCTCGATGACCGCCCGCTGGGGGTCGGTGGTCTGGAGCGTCCTCAGCCGGCTGGCGGTGGTCACGTAGTCGCCCAGGCTCACGAAGCGGCGCCCGACCACCCCCGCAAAGGGGGCCCGCACCGTGGTGCGCTGCACCTGGAGCTGGAGCGCGGCCAGGGTGGCCTCCGCCGCGCGCGCGGCGGCCGCGGCCTCCTCGTAATCGGCCGGGGCGTTGGCGTTGTCGGTGCGGAGCCGCTCGGCGCGCGCCAGCCGCTGGCGGGCCAGGTCGCGCTCGGCCTCGGCGCGCGCCGCCTGCGCCTTGAGCATCTCGTCGTCGATCTTGACGAGGGGGGTGCCGCGTTCCACCGCCTGGCCTTCCTGCACCAGGATGGCGGTGATCCGCCCCTGCTCGTCGGGGCGGAGCTCGATGGCGTTCACCGCCTCGATCCGTCCGGTGGCGCGCACGTCGTCCACCACGCGCCCCTGGTGCGCCGTGTCCACGTCCACGGGCATCGGCGGCATCCCGCCCCCCGGACCGCCCGCGGCGGCCTCGGCCACTTCACCCTTGCCGCACCCCGTGAGCCCGGCGCCCAGGAGGAGCGCGGTGAGCAGGGTCGTCGTCGTCGGAGTCGTCATGTCGGTTCGGCCCGTGAAGGTCAGTTGGTCTCGGAGAAGAGCCGGCGGCCCAGCAGCGCCTCGATGCGCGCCAGCGAGAGCCGGGCCGCGTACCGCGCCTGGACCAGCGCCGCCTCGGCCTCGCCGGCGGCGAGCTGCGCCGTCAGCAGGTCGATGATCGTCGTGGCCCCTTCCCGGTAGCGCACTTCCTGGATGCGGTAGTTGGCCGCGGAGACGACCACCCCGGTCCGCGCCAGCGCCAGCGCGGCCTGCGCGGTGCGGTAGCCGTTCCACGCCTGCGCCATCTGCTCGGCGGTGGCCCGCTCCTGCTCGGCACGGTACGCCTGGGCGATGTCGTGCTGGGCCCGCGCCTCCGCCACCGCCACCTCGCGGCGGCCGGCGTCCCAGAGCGGGAACGAGGCGGTCAGCACCACCTGGCTCCGCTTCACCGCGCTGGGGAAGAACACCGAGTCGAACGCCCCCGACTGGAACGAGAGCGACACGTCGGGGAGGTACCGCTCCCGCTGCCCCCAGAGGGTGGCCGAGGCGCGGGTCTCGCTGGCGCGCGCCGCCACCACCTCGGGGCCGCTCGTCCGGAGCTCGGCGGTGGCCTGGGCGAGCGTGAGGGGGAGGTCCGGCAGCGGCGCCGAGTCGATGGGGGCCGCCGCGGCGGGTCCGGTGGGCCCGATCCGGCGCCCCAGCGCCAGCTGGGCCACCGTCAGCGCGGAGTCGTGCTGGAGCACCGCCAGCTTGGCGCGGTTCACCTCGAGCAGGGTCTGCAGCGAGTCGGTCGAGACCGAGCTCCCGGCCAGCACCCGCGCCCGCGAGGCGGCGTGTCCCTCCTCGGCCCGCCTGAGCCGGTCGGCCGAGACGCGGGTCAGTTCCGTCTCCGCGAGCACCGCGTAGTAGGCCTGGTCGGTGGCGAGCTCGCTCCGGAACCGTGCGGCGGTCTCGTTGGCGTTGGCCTCGCCGAGCGCCGCCGAGGCGCGGCGCAGGGTGGTGAAGCGTCCCTGGCCGAGGAGCTGGTAGCGCGCCTCGATGGTGGCGTTGGTCGAGTTCTTCCCCGGTTCGAAGGTGCCGAAATTGATGAACTCGCTGGTGAAGTGGGTGTAGCCGGCGCCCAGGGTCACCTGCGGGGTGAGGAGGTCGGCCCAGGCGGAGCGCCGTCCCCAGGCGGCGGCGTCGGCGTTGGCGCGACCGGTCACCGCCACCGGATCCACCTCCGCCGCGCGGCGCCGCGCCTCCTGGAGCGTCACCACCGGGGGCGCCGCCTGGGCCGTGAGCCGGCGGGGGAGGGACGGGGCCAGGAGGAGGAGCGCCGCCAGCGCCGCCGCCGCCGCGGGGACCCGGCGGGTCCGCAGCCGTTCGATGAGCAGGAACACCGCGGGCACCAGGAAGAGGGTGAGGATGGTGGAGACGACCATCCCGCCGATGATGGCGTACCCGAGCGGGCGGCGGCTCATCGAGCCGGCGCCGAGCCCGAGGGCGATCGGCACGGCGCCGAAGATCGTGGCCACCGAGGTCATCAGGATGGGGCGGAGGCGGATCCGCCCCGCCTCGACGATGGCGTCGAACGCCTGCTGGCCGCGGGCCCGCAGGTCGTTGCCGTAGGTCACGAGGAGGATCGAGTTCTTCGTCACCAGCCCGATCAGGAGGATCATCCCGACCTGGCTGTACACGTTGAGCGTGGCGCCGGTGAGCTTGAGCGCGAGGAGCGCGCCCGTCACCGCCAGCGGCACCGCGAGGAGGACGGTGAACGGGTGCACCAGCGACTCGAACTGCGCCGCCAGCACCATGAACACGATGATCATCGCCAGCGCGAAGGCGAAGTAGAGCGCCGCCCCGCTCTCGCTGAACTCCCGGGATTCGCCCGCCAGCGCCACCACGCTCCCGGGCGGGAGCACCTCGGCCGCCGCGGCGTTGAGCGAGTCGAGGGCCGAGCCCAGCGCGAACCCCGGCGCCAGCGAGGCGGAGAGGGTGAAGCTCTTCATCCGGTCGTGGTGGTTCACCTGCCGCGGCCCCACCCGCTCCTCGGTGCGGGTCACGGCGTCGAGCGGCACCAGCCGCCCGTCGCGCCCCCGCACCATCAGGCCGCTGATGTCCCCCGGGGTGGACCGGTCCGGCGCGTCGAGCCGGAGGATCACGTCGTACAGCTTGTTGTCCGAGGTGAAGCGCGACACGTCGCGCCCGCCGAGGAGGGTGCCGAGGGTGGTGGCGATGTCGCGCGCGGGGACGCCGAGGTCCTCCGCGCGGTCGCGGTCCATCGTGATCACCAGCTCCGGCTTGGTGAAGCGGAGGTCGGTGTCGATGTTGACGAGCCCGGGGATCCTGGCGGCCCGCGCGGTGAACGCGTCCATCCCCTGCGCCAGCGCCTCGAAGTCGCGGTGCTTCACCACGAACTGCACCGGGGGGTTGAAGCCGCCGAAGGCGGGCGGGTTGAACGCGAAGGCGAAGACCCCGGGCACCCCGAAGAAGAGCTGTCCGCCGAGGCGGCCCACGATCTCGTCGGCCTTGGCCTCGCGGGCCTCGACGTCGGTGAGGATCACCCCCAGGAACCCGGAGCTCGGCGGCCCGCCGAACCCGATCACCGCGAAGGTGGAGGCGACGTCGGGATCGGCGTGGACGATCGCCTCGGTCTGCCTGAGGTACTCGTCGGTGTACGCCACCGTGGAGCCCTCGGGGGCCACCAGGAAGACGAAGAAGAACCCGCGGTCCTCCGACGGCACGAACTCGCGCTGGAGGCTGGTGAAGAGGAAGACCGCCGAGGCGGTGAGGAGGGCGCCCGCCCCGACCACCCCCCAGGGCCGGGCCAGCGCCCAGCGCAGGGTCCGCGCGTAGAGGGCGCTCACCCCGTCGAGCACCGCCATCACCGCGTGGTGGAACGCCGACTCCCGCTCGGGCACCCGGAGGATCTTGGCGCAGAGCATCGGGGTGAGCGTCAGGGCCACGAGCCCCGAGATGATCACCGCGCCGCCCACCGCCACGCCGAACTCGTTGAAGAGCCGCCCGGTGGCGCCGGTCAGGAAGAGCAGGGGGGAGAACACCGCCACCAGCGCGATGGTGGTCGCGATGACGGCCGTGGTGATCTCGCGGGTCCCGTCGATCGCCGCCTGCTCCGGGTCCTTCTTGAGCTCCTCCTGGTGCCGGTAGGCGTTCTCGAGGACGATGATCGCGTCGTCCACCACGATGCCGATGGCCAGGATGAGGCCCAGCAGGGTGAGCGAGTTGACCGAGTACCCCGCCACCGCCAGGGCCGCGAAGGTGCCGATGATCGACACCGGGATGGCGAGCGCCGGGATGATCGTGGCCCGGAAGGCGCCCAGGAAGAGGAAGATGATGACGATGACCAGCGCCGCCGTGATGACGAGCGTCTCCTGCGCCTCGAGGATCGAGCGCTGCACGAAGACCGAGCCGTCGAAGGCCATGTGGAGCTCGACGCCCGGCGGCAGCGCCGCGCGGATCCCCGGCAGCTCGGCGTGCACCGCCTTGGCCACCTCCACCACGTTGGCCTTGGACTGCCGCACCACGCCGATGAACACGCCGGGCTGCCGCGAGAAGCGCACCACGGAGCGCTCGTCCTCGGGGCCCGGCTCCACCCGCGCCACGTCGCCCAGCTTGACGAGCGCCTCGCCCGCGCGCGACACCGTCAGGTCGCGGAACTCCTCGGGGGTCCGCATCTCGCCCAGGTAGCGCACCGAGAACTCGCGGCGGGCCGACTCGATCCGGCCGGCCGGGATCTCCACGCTCCGGGTGCGGATCGCCTGCTCCACGTCGGCGGCGGTGAGCTGCCGCGCCGCGAGCTCCGCGGGCGAGAGCCACACGCGCATCGCGAAGCGGCGCTCGCCGAAGATCGGCGCGCCCGACACCCCGGGGATCGTCTGCAACCGGGGCTTGAGCTGGCGGTCGGCGATGTCCGACAGCTCCATCAGGTCGTAGCTCGTGGAGGTGAGGGCGAGGAAGATGATCGGGAAGGCGTCGGCGTCGGTCTTCTCGATCACCGGCTCCTCGATGTCCTCGGGGAGCCGCCCCCGCACCCGGGCCACCTTGTCGCGCACGTCCTGGGCGGCGTCCTCGACCGGCCGCTCGAGGTTGAACTCGAGGGTGATGGTGGCGATCTGCTCCTGGCTCGAGCTGGTCAGGGTGCGCAGCCCCTCCACGCTGGTGAGCTCCTCCTCCAGCACGTCGGTCACCGCCGACTCGATCACCTGCGGGCTCGCCCCCGGGAGCACCACCGTCACCGTCACCACCGGGGCGTCGGCGTCCGGGAACTCCCGCACCGCCAGCCGGGTGTAGCCGATCACGCCGACCAGGACGATGCCGAGGCTCACCATCGAGGAGAGCACCGGACGGCGGATGAAGAGTTCGGTGAACTGCATCAGGATCTCCTGGGCACTGAGGCCGGCCGGGGATGGGTCGTGGCCGAACCCCGAACATACGCCGAAAACGGACGGGAGGCAAATACGAGGGGAAGGGGGCCGCCCGGGCGGGCCCCGTCATGCTCTTGTCGTCCGAGGGACGACCGATTCGACCGCATCAACACGCCGATCGGCGGAGAAGGATCGACCCATAATCCCGTATTTACCAGTCCCCAATGGTCGCGAAGTCGCTCGGGACGCCCGAGGGCTGATTGGCAAAGACCCCTCCGATGGGGGAGGGGTCAGGTACCTCATCGCGCCTCGAGCGCCTCGAGCGTCTTGAGCGTCTTGAGCGTCTGTCTACGCCGAGTACACCAGCGGCTGGTAGGTCCCGTCGCTCGCCCACACCACGCCGAAGAGCGCGAGCGCCGCGAGCGCATCGGCCACCGCGTCCACCGGGCGCGCCAGGCGGTCGGCGAGGGCGTGGGCGTCGCCGGGGCCGTCGTGGTCGAGCAGGGCGTCGAAGACCTCGCGGTGGTCGTCGCGCACGGCGCCGAGGAGGCGGGGGCGGGAGGCGTGGTCCTTGAAGGCGAGCACGGCGAGGTTCTGCCGCCGGAGGACGTGGTCGATCTCCTCGTCCTGGTGGTCGTGGAGCCCCACCAGCACGAGGTAGCGCTCCGGCGTCGGGCTGCTGTGGAGCAGGAGCTTGGCCACCACCTCGTCGGCGCAGCTGAAGTCGATCAGGTCGAGCGCGGCGAAGTCGAGGAAGCAGACCGTGGCCTCGCTGGCGCGGAGCCGCGCCTCGACGCGCGAGCGCACCGCGGCGCCGGTGGGGCGGGTCACGAGCGAGCGCACGGCGCGTCCCGGCACCGCCTCCTGCACCAGCTCCCCCAGCGCGATGGTCAGGTGCATCAGGCGCCTCCCCCCGCGTCCCTGCGCCCCTGCGCCCCGGCGTCCTGCGCCGGGATCGTGATCTGCACCTGCGCCCCCGGGAAGGACGCGAGCTTCTCCTGCAGCGGCGCCTCGTCGTCCCACGCGGGGACGATGGCGAGCTTGGCGGTGCCGCTCCGGATGCTCACCTTCCCCTCCCACCGCTGGAGGTAGCGCTTGATCCCCTGCAGCCCCTGGCCGCGGCCGGGGTCGCGGAAGCGGCTGATCCCCTGGATGAGCGCGCACTCGAGCGCCGCGCCGTCGCCCCAGCGGTCGCCGATGCGCTTGGCCTGGGTGGCCTCGAGGCTCCGCCGGAACCCCACCCCCGCGTCGCCCACGGCGATGACCACGACGCGCTTCCCCAGCCGCTTGCGGTAGCTGTACGCGTGCACCGCCACCCAGCCGGTGGCGCCGGCGTGCTCCACGACGTTCTGGCACGCCTCGCTGAGCGAGGTGGCGAAGCCCATCGTGGCGCGGCTCTCGAGCCCCAGCTCCTTGGTGAGCATCGCCGCCGCCTTCTGGTGGATGCGGTCCACCACGGCGTGGACGTCCTCCGAGGCGCGGATCGGCGTCACCGGCAGGAGCATGTCGCTCTCCTCGTCCTTGCGCACCCGCGGCACCTTGCCGTGGATCTCGAAGAGCTCCGCGGCCTCGGCGAAGAACCCCGCCTTGGCCCAGTACCCCGCCACCGAGGGGTCCTCGGGCGCGGTGAAGAGGGGCTTGGGGCCCCGGGCGTCGAGCACCGCCTGCGCCGCCGCCAGCAGCGTCACGAAGGCGTAGGGCGAGGCCCACTGCGCCCCGCGGGCGTCGAAGAGCACCTTGTCCGTGAGCGGTCCCGCGCTGAACGAGGCGGCGAACTGCTCGAACGTCCGGTCGTCGAAGCTCGCCGGCACTTCCACGACGCGCGTCACAGGGTCACCAGGGCTCCGCGAAGGTGGGCGGCGAGGCCGCCGGCCCCGCGAATGGTCGCGTTGCGCGCGGCGGCCCGGTTGGCCGCCGCCAGCGCCGTCTCGATGTCGTCCCCCGCCAGGAGCCGCGCGCACGCCGTGGCGCCGAAGGCGTCCCCGCAGCCGGTGGGGTCGAGCGCCTCCACCGCGACCCCCGGCACCAGCGCCGAGCGGACGGTGGCCGCGGCCCCGGGGGCGGCGGTGCGGGGGAGGTCGGCGAGCCCGGTGAAGCGGCCGTCGGCCACGTACGCCACCCCGCGCGCCCCCAGCGTAACACTCAACAGCGCCACCCCCGCGCGCAATACCTCGGCCGAGAGCGCCAGCGGCTCGTCCCCCAGCTGGCGCATCTCCTCCTCGTTGAGCTGCACGAAGTCGAAGCAGGAGAACCAGCTCCCCACGTCGGCGAGGGGCTGCAGGGTGCGCACGCCGTCGTGCCGCATCCCGAGGAAGAGGGAGTGCAGGTCGGCGTAGATGGGCCCCGCGAAGCCGGCCCGGAGCGCCTGCGCGGTGCCGAGGCACATCTCGAAGCCGGAGATGAAATTGACGTACAGCGCGTCGAGGTCGGCCACCATCGGGCCGAGCTCGGGCCAGGTCCACCCCGGCACGCCCCCCGCCATCCGCTCGCACCGCCGCTCGGCGGAGCTGTAGCGGAGCTCCACCATGTTGTTGAGCACCGGCACCTCGAGGAAGCGCGCGGTGGGCGCCACGTGGGTCAGGGTGCGGAGGAACGCCGCGGCCGGCCGGGTGCGGTCGTGCCCCACCTTGATGAGGGGGACGATCTCCCAGTCGTCGGGGAGCGCGGCGTCCATCGCGGCCAGGGCGTAGGCGATGCCGCCCCACTCCTCGACCGTGCCCTGGGCGGGGTCGCGGCCGTGGATCACGTCCCAGACCAGGGAGCCGAGCACGCCGACCTTACGCGCCAACGAGCCCCTCCTCCCGCTGGTCCAGGAAGGCGCGCGCGGCGCCCAGCACGCCGGCGGTGCCGGGGAGCTCCCCCGGCACGATGCGGCACGCCGCCACCGCCGGCTTGAAGGCGCGGCGCGCCACCTCGCGCTGCATCGGGATGAAGAGCCGGTCCCCCGCGGCGGTGACCCCGCCGCAGACCACCACGACCTCGGGGTTGAAGATGTTGAGGAAGGTGGCGATCCCCGCGCCGAGGTACACGGCGGTGTTCCGCACCACCTCGAGCGCGAGCTCGTCCCCGCCGGCGGCGGCGTCGTACACCGTCTGCGCGGTGATGCGCGAGAGCTCGCCCCCCACCGCCGCCCGCAGCGACGACTCGTCCCCCGCCTGGATCCGCTCCACCGCCCGCAGGGCGATGGCGGGGCCCGAGGCGTACGCCTCGAGGCAGCCGTAGTTGCCGCAGGCGCAGCGCCGGCCGTCGAGGTCGATGGTGGTGTGCCCCAGCTCGCCGGCGCAGTCGCTCGCGCCGTGGTACACCCGGCCGTTGAGGATGATCCCGCCGCCGATCCCGGTGCCGATGGTCACCGCCAGCGCGTGCTGGCTCCCCTTGGCCGCCCCCTGCCACCACTCGCCCAGCGCGGCGCAGTTGGCGTCGTTGTCGAGCGCGGCGGGGAGCCCCAGGGCGGCGCTGATGCGCGCGCGCAGGGGCATCTCCTTCCAGCCGAGGTTGGGGGCCAGGAGGACGATGCCGTTGTGGTAGTCGAGCGGCCCCGGGGCGCCGATCCCGACCCCGACCACCCTGGCCCCCGGCTCCTCCGCCGTGAGCTGGGCGATGGAGCGCTCCGCCGCCGCGACCATCCGCTGCACCACGCCGTCCGCCCCCAGCTCGGCCCGCGTCGGCTCCGAATGCGCGCCGCGGAGCCGCGCGCCGTCCGTGGACACGCAGCCGACGGCGATGTTGGTCCCGCCGAGGTCGATGCCGACGACGTAGTTCAGGGGCAGCTCCGGATGGGTCGGGGGATCGGCCTCAAAGATAACGGCACGGGGTCGGCGCGATGGGCGACCGGTCACCCGAGCATCGCGCGGATGGCCGACGCGATCGCCTCCGCCGACTGCTCCCGCATGCACTTGTGGTGCCCCAGCGGGCAGACCTGGGGGCCGTGCGGCGAGCAGGGGCGGCAGTCGAGCGCGATCTCGGCCACGCGGTCGCCGGGGCGGATGGGGCCGTACCCGAAGGCGGGCACCGTGGGGCCGAAGATGGCGAGGATCGGCGTGCCCACCGCGGTGGCGAGATGGAGCGGGGCGGAGTCGTTGGTGACGAGGAGCGCCGCTTCCTGGATGAGCGCCGCGCTCTGCCGGAGCGAGAGCCGGCCGATGGCGCTCCTCGCCTGGCCGGACGCCGCGACGATCCCCTCGCCCAGCGCGGCATCCTCGGGCCCGCCGATCGCCACCACCGGACGCTCGAGGAGCTTCGCGAGCGCAGGGTAATACGGCCACCGCTTGGTGCCCCAGATGCTCCCGGGGGCCATCGCCACGAAGCCGGGGGTGATCCCGTTCGCCGCCATCCACTCGCGGGCCGTGGCGCGGTCGCTGTCGGTGAGGGACATCCGCCAGTCGGACCCCGGGCCGCGGGCCTCGGGGCCCAGGAGTCCAAGGAGGCGGACCGACTCATGCTGCGTCGCGTCCCGCGGCTCGGTCCTCGTATACAGGAAGCGGGAGAGCGGGGGCGCGTCGGCGAACCCGACCCGCTCCGGCGCCCCCGTGAGCTTCGCGACCAGCGCCGAGCGCACCGAGCGGTGCGGGAGGTACACGCGGGCATACCCCTCGCCCTGCAGTGCCCTCCCCAGGCCCCAGGCCCCAGGCCCCTCCTTCCCGTTCTTGTCCCACCGGACCGCCCGCCGCACCGCCGGATGCGTCTCGATGAGCGCCGCCGCCGCGGGCGTCGTCACCACGTCCACCGGGCCATGCCGTTCCGCCAGCGCCTGGAGGAGCGGGATGGTGAGGACGACGTCGCCGAGGAAGGCGGTCTGGATGACGAGGGTTGGGGAGGGCATGGATGGTCCAAAGCCGCGTTCATGGCCTCTGAGCGCCTCAAGCGCTTCGAGCGCCTAGTCTTCCACCTGCAGCACCGCCAGGAACGCCTCCTGCGGGATATCCACGCTCCCGATCTGCTTCATCCGCTTCTTCCCTTCCTTCTGCTTCTCGAGGAGCTTCCGCTTGCGGGTCACGTCGCCGCCGTAG
>DASTRQ010000189.1:0-5995 GCA_035761145.1 Gemmatimonadales bacterium | reverse complement strand
GCATCCTGACGCCGCAGGCCCTTCTCGCCGAGCTCGCGTAGCGCGCCGCTACCGCCGCGCCATCGGCACGAAGTCGCGCTCGCCGTGGCCGACGTAGGTCTGGCGCGGCCGCGAGATCTTCTGCTCGGGGTCGTTCAGCATCTCCTCCCACTGCGCGATCCAGCCCGGCAGGCGGCCGAGCGCGAAGAGCACCGGGAAGTAGTCGGTGGGGTAGCCCATCGCCTGGTAGATGAGCCCCGAGTAGAAGTCCACGTTGGGGTAGAGCTTCCGCTTGATGAAGTACTCGTCCTCGAGGGCGATCTTCTCGAGCTCGAGGGCGATCTCGAGCTTCGGGTTGAGGCCGGTCTGGTTGAAGACGTCGTACGCCACCTTCTTGATGAGCTTGGCGCGCGGGTCGTAGCTCTTGTACACCCGGTGGCCGAAGCCCATCAGCCGGCCCGAGCCGTTCTTCACCTTGTCGATGAAGGCGGGGATGTTCTTCTTGTCCCCGATCTCGTCGAGCATCAGGAGCACCGCCTCGTTGGCGCCGCCGTGGAGCGGGCCGTACAGCGCCGCGATGCCGGCCGCCACCGCCGAGAAGGGGTCCACGTGGCTCGAGCCCACGCTCCGCACCGCGCTGGTGGAGCAGTTCTGCTCGTGGTCGGCGTGCAGGATGAGCAGGATCTCGAGCGCCTTCTGCAGCACCGGGTTGGGCTCGTGCTGGCCCCCGATGCTGAAGGTCATGTTCACGAAGTTGCCGATGTACCCGAGGTCGTTGCGCGGGAACTCGTACGGCAGGCCGCGGCTGTGCCGGAACGCGAACGCCGCGAGCGTCGGCATCTTGGCGATGAGGCGCACCCGCTGGATGTAGCGGTTGGCCGGGTCCTCGATGTGCTTGGCCTCGGGGTAGAACGTCGAGAGCGCCCCGACCGTGCCCAGCAGCACCCCCATCGGGTGGGCGTCGTAGCGGAAGCTCTCGAGGAACTTGGTGATATTGGTGTGGACGTAGGTATGATACGTGATATCCTGCACCCACTTGTCGAGCTGCGCCTCGGAGGGGAGCTCCCCCTCGATGAGCAGGTACGCCACCTCGAGGAAGGTGCAGTGCTCGGCGATCTGCTCGATGGGATACCCGCGGTAGCGCAGGATCCCCTTGTCCCCGTCGATGTAGGTGATGGCGCTGCGGCAGCTGGCGGTGTTCATGAACGCCGGGTCGTACGTCATGAGGCCGAAATCGTCCTCCGACGTCTTGATCTGGCGCAGGTCCATCGCCTTGATCGTGCCTTCGCTGACCGGCACTTCGTACTGCTTGCCGGTGCGGTTGTCGATGATGCTGAGCGTATCCTTCGACACCGGATGCCCCTCGGAAAGAAGTCGTGACCGACCTGAAGATGTCTGCACCTAAACATAACCGCGCCACCCCCGACCTGGGTTCCCGGGCCCGCGGGGCCTTCCTGGGCCACGCCGCCGGCAACGCCCTCGGCGTCCCGACCGAGTTCCTCGGCACCCCCGAGGCCATCCAGCGGGAGTTCCCGGGGGGACTGGCCGAGATCCGCCGCCGCGACACCCCCGCCTCCCCCTGGGACGACGACGTCGCGATGGCCGTGGCCCTGGCCGAGGAGCTCCTGGAGCCGGAGCCCGACCTGGAGCGCCTCACCAAGCGATGGGTGCGCTGGATGGAGGAGGACGGGCGGGGGATCGGGGGGTGGACCCGCACGGCGCTGCTGCACATCCGCACCCACGGGGCGCCTCCCGCCGCGTCCGGGGGGCAGGCGGGGAACGGGGCGGTGATGCGCGCCCTCCCGGTGGCGCTCCGGTTCTTCCGCCAGCCGGCCAACCTCATCGCCGCCACCTACCACACCGCCGCGCTGACCCATCCCGACCCCCGCTGCGGGTGGAGCGCGGTGGCCGTGAACGTGGCGGCGGCCTGCTTCCTGGCGGGGCGGCGCGACTTCGTCGGGGACGTGATCGAGGCGCTCCGCAACAACGACGCCCCGGCCGAGGTGACCGACGCGGTGCGGCGGGTCCCGATCCAGCGGCGCGAGGAGCTCCCCATCCTGGGGGGCGCCGCGGGGTTCACCGTCCACACCATGCAGGTGGGGCTCTGGGCCGCCTACCACGAGCCGTCGCTCGAGCGGGCGCTCCTCTGGCTCGCGAACGCCGGCGGCGACACCGACACCAACGCCGCCGTGGCCGGCGGGCTCCTCGGCGCCCGCGACGGCGCGGAGGCGGTCCCCGCCCGGTGGGTGGCGGCGGTGGCGCGCGCCGAGCATCTTGCGGAGCTCGCGGAGCGGCTCGTGGGCCTCAGGTAGGCGCGTGGGCCGGAGGATCGGCTCCCAACGGCCCCCGGGTGTCGTTCGTATATCGGGGGCGGACGAAACACCCCGATCGGCCCGGCCGTAGGGCGGCCCGGCCCCCATTCACATCAACAGGAAGGTCTCGCGATGATGCGACGCGCGCTTGCGCTCGCCGCGCTGGTCGCCGCCACCCCGGCGGCCGCCCAGCAGGCGTGGACGGTGGACACGGCCGGCGTGGGCCGGCTGATGGACGAAGGGATGAACCGCTCGCAGGTGATGGACGCGCTGCGCGTGCTCTCGGACAGCGTGGGGCCGCGGCTCGCGGGCTCGCCCGCCTCGCGCGTGGCGATGGAATGGGCCCAGCGCCGCTTCGCGGGGTACGGGCTCACGGCGCACGCCGAGGCGTTCAGCTTCGGGCGCCCGTTCGAGCGGGGGCAGGCCACGGCGTGGCTCACTGCCCCCTTCCGCCGGCAGATGACGATGTTCAGCTGGGCCTGGACCGCGGGGACCGGCAACCGGCCCGCCGAGGGCCCGGTGGTGCGGGTGGACGTCTCCACCCCCGAGAGCCTCGCGGTGAACAAGGACCGGATCCGGGGGGCGTGGCTCATGACCGCGCCGCCGGCGGACCTCTGGAATCCCGACGGCCCGCCGATGACCGCCGCCGACTCGGCGCGGATCCAGGAGGAGCGCCGCGCCCGGTTCGCCGCGATGCGCGCCGCCAACGCCGGCCTCGACAGCGCCACCCGCGCGCGCCGCGCGCAGTACCGCGTGGACATGCCCTTCCTGCTCCGCCAGGCGGGGGCGCTCGGCCGGCTCACCGACGGCTCCAAGGACTTCGCGCTGGCCACGATGAGCGGCTCGCCTCCGGCGTGCCAGGCCTTCTCGCCGCTCCCCAACGCGGTGATCGGGCACGAGGACTACGCGATGCTCGACCGGCAGATCCGCGCCGGGATCACGCCGCGGTTCTCCGCGACGATCGACAACCGCCTGGGCCGCGACACGGTGCCGCAGTGGAACGTGGTGGCCGAGATCCGCGGCACCGAGAAGCCGGGCGAGGTGGTCATCGTGGGCGGGCACTTCGACAGCTGGGACCTTGGGCAGGGCACCACCGACAACGGGACCGGCGCGATGGCCGCGATGGAGGCGGTCCGCATCATCCAGGCGTCGGGCCTCAAGCCCAAGCGGACCATCCGCGTGGTGCTCTTCGGCGCCGAGGAGGAGGGGCTGCTCGGCTCCATCGCCTACGCCCGCGCGCACCAGGCGGAGATGGACAGCATCCAGGCGGTGCTCATCCTCGACAACGGCGCGGGGGCCATCACGGGCCAGGCGCTGCAGGGACGGAGCGAGTTCAGCCAGCTCTGGACCGACCTCTTCGCGCCGATCCAGGGGATGGGACCCTTCACCGTGCGGGACGGCAACAAGGGGGGCACCGACCACCTCTCGTTCACCCCGTACGGCGTGCCGGCGTTCAACTACGACCAACTCACCCGCGGGTACAACCACACCCACCACTCGCAGGTGGACACCTACGACAAGGCGCCCGAGGGCGACATGCGGCAGTCGTCCACGGTGATCGCGGTGACGGCGTGGGAGCTCGCCAACCTGCCGGGGAGCATCCTCCCCCGCGGGCCGCACACGGAGGCCCCCAACTACTGCGCCACGCTCAAGCCGAGCGCGGGGTTGGAGCGGGTGCGGTGAGGAGGTAGGAAGGTAAGAAGGGAGGAAGGTAGGAAGGTAGGAAGGTAGGAAGGTAGGAAGGTCAGAGGGGAAGATGGAATGAACGGGAGAGGGTAGGGGGCGCGAAGCCTCCTACCCTCGTCCGCGTCCGGCGCCGGCGGTCAGATGCGGCTGACGAGGAACCAGTAGGTGTCGCCGGTGAGCGCCTTCTTCATGTGCACCCGCACCTTGGTGGGGTTCATCTTGTAGTCGAAGACGTACTCGAAGAGCACGGAGCGCCCCTGGGCCTTCACCTCGTCCACGAAGCGGCCGTGGAAGCCGGGACGGTTGGTGCAGGGGGCCACATCGGTGAAGAAGTTCTTCCCGATCACGTCCTTCTTGTCGCGATGGGTGATCTCGCTCTCGGTGGCGTTGAACGAGAGCACCTTCCCGTCGGCGTCCACCTGGATGGCGCCGAAGGCGAGCTGGTCCACCTGGTCGGAGGAGAGCTGCGCCAGCACGTTGTCGATGTCGTTCTGGTCGAACTTCACACGGTCCAGCTGCGGGATCGTCATGGTGAGCTGTTCTCAGGGGAGAGAAGTGGGACTGAACACCCGCGTGAGCTCGCCCCGGCGAAGCTTGCCGGTGGCGTTACGCGGGAGCTGGGACAACAGATGGATGCGCCGCGGCACCTTGTGCGGCGCGAGGTGGGTGCGGGCGTGCCGCACCAGCCGGTCCGCGAGGTCGGCGGGGGCGCCGGGGGCCACGACGGCGGCCTCCACCCGCTCGCCGGTGGCCGCGTCGGCGACGCCGAACGCCGCCACCTCGGCCACGCCGGGGTGCGCGCCGAGCACGCGCTCGATCTCGGCGGGCCACGCCTTGAGGCCGTTGACGTTGATCATCTCCTTGAGCCGGCCGGTGAGGCGCAGGCGCCCCGCGGCGTCGAGCCGGCCGATGTCGCCGGTGCGGAGCCAGCCGTCGCGGACGGCGGCCGCTGTGGCTTCGGCGTCGCCGACGTAGCCCAGCATCACGTTGGGGCCGCGGAGTTCCACCTCGCCCGCCGCGCCGTCGGCGACCGGCGTGCCGCGCTCGGGATCGGTGATGCGCACCTCCACGCCGGGCACCGGGAGCCCCACCGCATCGGGGTAGCGCCCCGGCTCGGGCTCCCAGGTGGCGAAGGGCGCGCTCTCGGTGAGCCCGTAGCCCTGGTGGATGGCCTGCCCCGTGGCGCGGAGCCAACGCTCCCCGAGCTCGGGAGGGAGGGGTGCCGCCGCCGAGAAGGCCATCCGCAGCGCCGGGAGGGCGAGGTCGCCCTCGTCCACCAGCCGCCGATAGGTGCCCGGCACGGCGCAGAGCACCGTGGCGCCCACGTCGCGGAGCCACGCCGCTCCCCGCCCCTCCGGGAGGCCGGTGCGGAGCACCACGGTGGCTCCCGCGGCGAGCGCGGGCCCGAGGATGGCGTTGAGGCCGTAGCAGTGCGTCAGCGGCACGACGAGCGGGAGACGGTCGGCCTCGGTCAGGCCGAACGCGGCGATCTTGGCGCGCACCACGAAGGCTGCGTTCCCGGCCGAGAGCGCCACCCCCTTGGGCCGGCCGGTGGTGCCGGAGCTGAAGAGGATCTGCGCGGGGAGCGTGCCCTGCTCCGCGGGGGCCGGGCCGCGGGCGCGTTCCGTACGGAAGCACGCGCCCGCGTCGGCCGGGAGCTGGGTCAGTAGCTCGGGGGTCGTCACGCCGAGCGCGGGGCGGGCGAGATCGAGCGCGTGCACCACCTCGTCGGCGGCCCAGCGCTCGCCGAGGAGCACCGCGGTGCCCCCCGCCGAGAGGACGGCGAGGTACTGCACCACGAGCGCGGGGCCGTTGGGCAGCCAGAGCGCCACCCGCCCGCCGGGCGTGAGGCCGTGGGCGCGGAGCCGGTCGGCCGCGGCGGCGACCTGTGCCCCCAGCTCCGCGTAGGTGCAGGTCCCTCCCTCCCGCGCGAGCGCCACCCGGTCCGGGGATCGGGTGGTGTGCTGGAGCAGGAGGGCGGCGAGGGCGTCGGGGCGCGCCTCGTCGCGGGTGGTCAC
>DASTRQ010000188.1:0-13575 GCA_035761145.1 Gemmatimonadales bacterium | reverse complement strand
TACCCGCATTCGTTCCTCGTCCCCGTCGCGCAGAACCAGCCCTGGCTCGATTCCGCGCTCGCCGTGCTCGAGCGCGTCACGGCCCAGCTCGCGGACGCGGGGATCCCGCGCGAGCGCCAGGTGCTCCTCGGCTTCAGCCAGGGCGCCTGCCTCGCGCTCGAATTCGCGGCGCGTAACGCGGTGCGGTGGGGCGGGGTGGTGGGGCTGTCGGGGGGGCTCATCGGGCCCGAGGGGACGCCCCGCGCGTATGGCGGGGATCTCGCCGGGACGCCGGTCTTCCTCGGCTGCAGCGACGTGGACCCGCACATCCCGGTGGCGCGGGTGCACGAGACCGCGCAGGTGCTCACCCGCCTCGGCGGCAGGGTGGACGCCCGCATCTATCCCGGGATGCCGCACACCATCAACGAGGACGAGGTCCAGGCGGTCCGCGCACTCCTCTGAATCCCCGCCTCGGGGGGCGCCGTAGGTCTATCCCGTCCCCGGCCCGCTCCGGCCGCCCGCGCCCCCAGCCCCGCCGCCCGTGCTCGCTCCCCTCGTCGCCGCGCTCGCGCTCACGCCCCTCCTCCCGCCGCGCGGCACGCCGCCGGGCACCGTGGTGCGGCCCCCCCGGCTCGACGCCTCCATCGAGGTGGACGGACGGCTCGACGAACCGGCGTGGACCTCCGCCGCGCGGCTCGCCGGCTTCGCGCGCTACCAGCCCACCGAGGGGGAGCCCGCCGACAGCACGGTGGTGCTGGTGTGGTACTCCGCCACGGCGATCCACTTCGGCATCCGCGCGTACGAGTCGCACGGCGCGGCCAACGCCACCCTGGCCGACCGCGACCACATCTTCAGCGACGACAACGTCCAGCTCTTCCTCGACACGTATCACGACGGGCGCCAGGCCATCGTCCTCGGCGTCAATCCGCTCGGCGTGCAGGGGGACGGCACGCTCGTCGAGAGCGGCCGTTCCGGCGGCGGCTTCGCCGCGAGCGCGGTGGGGGGCCGCGAGCCGACCGACCTCTCCCCCGACTTCGTGTTCCAGTCCAAGGGCCGCCTCACCCCGTGGGGCTACGAGGTCGAGGTCCGGGTCCCCTTCAAGAGCCTGCGCTACCAGTCGGCCGACGTGCAGACCTGGGGGCTGCAGGTGGTGCGCCAGATCCAGCACGCCGGCGAGGAGGACACCTGGGCCGCCGCGAAGCGCGACGCCGCGTCGTTCCTCGGGCAGTCGGGGGTGCTCGCCGACCTGAGCGAGCTCCACCGCGGGCTGGTGATGGACGTGACCCCGGAGCTCACCCAGCGCTGGGACGGCCAGGGCGCGGGCACCCGCTGGGCGTACGACGCGGCGCAGTGGCGCCTGGGCGGCACCGTGCGCTGGGGCGTCACCGAGAACCTCACCCTCAACGGCACCGTGCGCCCCGACTTCTCGCAGGTCGAGGCGGACGCGGGGCAGATCCAGTTCGACCCGCGCGTGGCGCTCTACTACGCCGAGCGCCGCCCCTTCTTCCTCGACGGGCTCGAGTTCTTCAGCGCGCCGAACAACCTCATCTACACCCGCGCGCTGGTGCAGCCCGACGCCGCGGTGAAGCTCACCGGCAAGGCGGCCAGCACCAACCTCGGGCTCATCGCCGGGCTCGACGGGCGGGACTACTCCCTCGCCGGCGACGAGCGGCCGCGGGTGCTCATGACCCGCGTCCAGCGCGACATCGGCCGCTCCTCGCGGCTCGGCCTCGTCTACACCGACCGCGCCGAGGCCGCGGGGAGCAACCGCGTGCTCGGGGTGGACGGGCGCTACGTCTTCGGCGGGGTGTACGCGGCGCAGTTCCAGGTGGCCGGGAGCCGCACCGCGGCGGGGGGCGCCACGACGGAGGCGCCGCTCTGGCAGGCGCGCTTCATCCGGAGCGGCCGCCGCGTCGGCTTCCGCACCACGTTCGCCGGCGTCAGCGACCGGTTCGAGACCTGGAGCGGCTTCATCGGCCGCCCCGGGATCGTGCAGTGGAACATCGACCCCAACTACACCTGGAGCTTCGCCCCCGACCGGTTCGTGCAGCGCCTCACCGCCGACGTGGTGCTCGACGGCACCTGGCAGTACCAGCACTTCATCCACGGCACCGGGATCCAGGACCGGAAGCTCCACCTCAACGCGACGGCGCTCCTGCGCGGCGGGTGGACGGTGGCCACCGGGTGGTTCATCGAGCAGTTCGGCTACGACGACCAGCTCTACGCGCCGTACCGCATCGTGGGCGACACCGGCGCCGGCGTGGTGGACACCGTGGCCTTCACCGGCACGCCGACGATCCCCAACAGCGAGGTCTTCGTCCAGGTCAACACGCCGCAGTTCCAGCGCGTCAATGCCTTCGGATTCGCGCTCTACGGCCACGACGAGAACTTCTACGAGTGGAGCTCCGCCTGGCTCTGGGTGGGGCAGCTGGGCGTCAACTGGCGCCCCACCGACCAGGTGCGCCTCGGCGCCACGTACGACTGGCAGCGGGTGGACCGGCGCTCCGACGGCAGCACCGTCAACGTCACCCAGATCCCGCGCGTCACGCTCGAGTACCAGGTGAGCCGCCCCCTCTTCGTGCGGCTCATCGGGCAGTACATCCGCACCGACACCGACTCCCTGCGCGACGACTCCCGCACCGGGCTCCCCCTGTACCGCGACACCGGGAGCGGCCTCGTGCGCGCCGGCCCCCGCACGGTCAACGACGTGCGCCTCGACGCGCTCGTCTCCTACCGCCCCACCCCGGGGACCGTGCTCTTCGTGGGCTACGGCAGCTCCTACGACGCCGCGGGGGCGTACCGGCTCACCGACCTCGACCGCCGGGCGGACGGCTTCTTCGTCAAGCTGTCCTATCTCTTCCGCGCCTGAGGGGAGGGGGCTGGACGGGACGGGCCGCCGGGGTAGTTTTGTGCCCCCGATGCCCGACCCCACCGTCGCCCCCCCGTCCGCCGACCTCCTCGAGGTCCGCCCCGTCCCCGGCAAGGGACGGGGGGTCTTCGCCACCCGCGACATCGGCGACGGCGACGAGATCGAGGCCGCCCACGTCCTCCTCATCAGCGCCGAGGAGGCCGAGCGCCTCGAGGAGACCCCGCTCGGGCAGCACTATTTCCACTGGGACGGCGACGACGACGATGACTGGCGCGGCGCCGTGGCGCTCGGCGTGGTGAGCCTCGTCAACCACTCCCCGACCCCCAACGCCGGCGTCTGGGCCGACCACGACCGCCAGCGGCTCGTGCTCGAGGCGCTCCGCCCCATCGCCGCCGGGGAGGAGATCCTCATCGACTACGAGATCGACCTCTGGTTCGACCCGATCGAGGAGCCGGCACCGGGGGCGTACTGAACCCCGCCCCCCTCAGAGCTTCCGCCCCACCCTCCGTTCGAACTCCGCCACATACGTCCGGCTGAGCGGCACCACCGCGCCGCTCGCGAGCTTCACCCGGTAATCGCCGCTCGGCAGCGCCTCGAGCTCGCGGATGCGCCCGAGCGCCACGATGGCGCCGCGATGGGTGCGCGCGAAGCGGCGCGGGTCGAGCCGCGCCGCCAGCTCCTTCATCGTCTCCCGGATGGCGTGCCGCCGCCCGCCGGCGTGCACCCGCACGTAGTTGTCGGCCGCCTCGAACCACTCCACCTCGGCCACCGGCACCAGGGTCACCTTCGCGCCGATGCGCACCGGGATCCGCTCCAGCCACTCGGGCGCCGCGGGGTGCCATTCGGCGAGCAGCGCGCGGAGCCGCTCATCGGGGCGCCGCGCCGCCACCCGCTCGCGCGCGCGGGCGAGCGCCACCCGGAAGCGCTCCTCGTCCACCGGCTTGAGGAGGTAGTCCACCGCGTGGTGGTCGAACGCGCGCAGCGCGTACTGGTCGTACGCCGTCACGAAGACCACCGCGGGGGGGAGCTCCCCGCCCAGCGCTTCGAGCACGCCGAGCCCGTCGCGCCCCGGCATCTGCACGTCGAGGAAGAGGAGGTCGGGGCGCTCGGCGCGCACCAGCGCCACCGCCTCGTCGCCGTTGCGCGCCTGGCCCACGAGGGTCACGTCCCCCGCCTCGGCCAGCCACGCCGCCAGCCCCCGCCGCGCGAGCGGCTCGTCGTCGGCGATGACCGCGCGGAGCGTCACTCGCCCTCCGGGGCGGGGAGGGTGACCCGCGCCAGCACCCCGCCGTCGGCGGCGGAGAGCGTGAGCGTGCCGGCCTCGCCGTAGAGCCGCGCCAGGCGCTCACGGGTGGCGGTCAGGCCGATCCCGTCCCGCCGCCCGGCGGCGAGGGGGGCGCCGTCGTTCCACACCTCGAGCGCCACCAGCGCCCCCTCGCGCCGCGCGCGCACCACCACGCGCCCCCCCTCGGGCCGCGGGGCGATGCCGTGCCGCACCGCGTTCTCCACCAGCGGCTGCAGCACGAAACTGGGCACCCGCACCCCGAGCAGCGCGCCGGGCACCTCGATCGCGGTACGGAGCCGGTCGGGGAAGCGGGTGCGCTCGATCTCCAGGTACCGCTCCAGGAACTCGAGCTCCTCGCGGAGCGGCACCTCCTGCTGCTGCGCGGCGTCGAGCGTGCGGCGGAGGAGGTTGGCCAGGAGCGAGATCATCCGGCCCGCCGCGGCGGCATCCTCGCGGACCAGCACGCCGATCGCGTTGAGGGTGTTGAAGAGGAAGTGCGGCTGCAGCTGCCCCTGCAGCGCCTGCAGCTGGGCGCGCGCCAGCTGGGCCTCGAGCGCCGCGGCCGCCACCTCGCGCGCCCGGAGCTGGCGCAGCGCGTCCCACGCCAGCACCACCCCCGCGATGGCGGCGTACACGACCAGCTCGAGGATGATCCGGTTGGCGAGGATGAGCCCCACCCACGCCGCGAGCGTGCGCTCCGCGCGGGCCTGCGGGAAGCCGAGCAGGTTGCAGGTGGCCACCACCGTGGCGTGCACCAGCGCCACCAGCAGGGCGAGCCCGAGGTGCCACAGGGCCGCCCGGGTCCGGCGGCCCGCCGCGAAGGGCTCCCGCCGCACCCGCCACGCCACCGCCGGCGTGGCCAGCGCGTACACGAGCCACCCCGGCACCGTCACGAGGAGCGCCGTGGGGAGGTCGAGCGCGCGTCCCGACTCGAGCCGCGAGAAGAGCGTCGTCTGCGCCGCGGCGACGAGCCCCATCACCAGCCACCCGGCGGCGACGAGCAGCCAGGGGCGGACGGGGGCGCGGGAGGCGGGGGTCATCGGGAGGGGATGGGCAAGGCGCCCGAAGCATCGCCCCGGGCGCCCCGCTCGGCAACCGTCACCCCGCGCTCACGGCGCCGCGAAGAGCGCCTCGACGGTGGCCCACGGCGTGAGCGGGAGGTGTTCCGCCGCCACCCGCTCGGGCCGGAGCCCCGCGCGCTGCGCCGCGGCGCGCACCTCGGCCGCGTACTCCGTCGGCTGGCGCACCGTCTGGATGTAGTCGCTGGCCCAGAGGAAGCGCTCGCCCGGCACCCACGCCACCAGCGCCCCCTCGCTCGCGATCCCGTCGATGGCGTGGAGCGTGAGCGCCCCTCCCGCCAGCGCGAGGCTGTCGTTCACCGCGCGGAAGCGGAGCCGCGGCGCGCGCCCCGCGCGGCGCTCCCGCTCCAGCAGGTCGGGCTCGCGCGTCCAGCGCCGGGCCACCACCCGCTGCAGGAACGCCGCCGAGGCGCGGTGCGAGACGATCGTGGCGCCGCGCGCCACCCAGAAGCGCACCCCCGCCACGTGCGGCCACGCCAGGTCGGTCACGATCACCGCCACCGGGTGGCGGCCGGGGAAGAGCGCGGCGATGGCGGCGCTGTCCGCCCGCGCGCGCGCCTCCCCCTGCGTGGCGTCGAGCACCCATACCGTGTCGCGCGCCAGCACCGCCCCCTCGGTGTAGCCGCGGTTCCTGAGCAGCGCCACGGTGGGCCCGACGCGGATCGTGTCGGGGGGCGTCGGCTGGAGGAACGCGTCCACCGGTACGGTCATCACGAGCGCGGGATCGGGGAGCGCGAGCGCGGGGGCGCTGTCGGGCGCCACCCAGCCGTAGGTCCCCACCGTGCGGCCGGTCTCCATCTCGCCATCCACCATCCGCGCGATGGTCGTCGGCAGGAGCTCCCCCGCGGCGCCGCGGTCCCAGTTGGTCCAGACGTACGCCACGTCCTGCTGGCCCCAGAGGTAGTGCGGCTCCTCGCGCCGCAGCGCCACCGGCAGCGCGGTCTTGGGGTCGAGGTAGAGCCGCTCCACCGCGGGGCCCGTCCCCCGCACCAGCACCACGCGCGGGTAGTCACGATAGACGCAGCGGCCCTCCACCCGGGCGTCGCCGGCGCGGCGCCAGTCGGCCACCACCGTCCACGGGAGGAGCGTCCGCTGGCGCTGGCCCGTGCGGTGCAGCGGCGGCATCGGGAGCGTCTGCGTGTCGCGCACCATCCACGTCGCGGCGGGGCCGGCCAGCACGGTGGGCCACGGGCCGGGGCCCTGTCCCGGCCAGGTCATCTGCGCCTCGAAGCGCACCGCGCCGCTCGCCGGCGCATACCACCCCCGCTCGGCATAGTACGCCGAGAGATAGGGCGGGTAGGTGCGGTCGCTCTGGTAGTCGTTCACCACGTGCGTGGCCGACTCCCAGCGGAACACCAGTCCGGCGGGGAGGTGGAAGGCCGAGTCGGTGCGCGCGAGCCAGACGGCGGCGCTCGCCTCGTCACGGGCCGGGGCGCACGCCCCTTCCGCCTGGGCGCGGAGCGCCGCCGGCGCCAGGAGCAGCGCCATCATCCACGGGCGGATCATCGCACACCTCCCTGCGTGCCGCGCATCACGACCCCCGGCCGCACCTCGGTCTCCACCTTGAGGTCGGCGCCGTCCCGCTGCGACAGCCAGTAGGTGATGACCCGGTCGTCGAAATGCACCGCCACCCGCCACGCCGGCACCGGGCCGCGCACCGTGGCCAGGGTGTCCGCGCCCACCACCTCCACCCGGCGACGCGCCACCCCCAGTGCTTCGTGGCTGAAGAAGGCGACGTCGGCCGCGTACCCGGGGCGCCACGGGATCGCGCGGAACACCGTGTGGATCGCGCTCGGGTCGAACGCCGGCTCGGCCAGCGCGGTGTCCACGTCGTGGCGCGTGCGGTCCGGGTCCACCACCACGCCGCGCACCCGCCCCGCGGCGTAGTCGAGCGTGATCGTGCGCGGCCCGTGTGAACGGTGCGCCAGCGGCGCAAAGGTCGTCGGGTCGTACCAGGTGGTGTCGTCCATCGCGCCGCGCGGCGACTCCACCCGGATGCGGTGCACGATCGCGGCGCGCCCGTCGCGCGTGCCGCGCCACGCCGCCTCGATCTGGAGCGGGCCGGCCCGGAGCGCGCCGTCCTGCACCCAGCTCAGGGTGACGGTGTCGGTGAACGGGCGGAACCGGGCCGGGTCGAACCCCCGTCCCGGGGCCACCAACGCCACTTCCTGCGCCCCGGCGGCCGCCGGCAGGAGGAGGGTGCTGAGCAGTACGGACCACACACGCATCGGGATCTCCCGTCAATGAGGACGGGGGAGCCTACGCGGGCCGGCCGGCGGAGGAGACGGGTGCGGGGGCGAGCCGTGGAATGGCGGGGTGACCGGTGGACGCACAACGGTGAACGGACAACGGACGACGGTGAATGGTCACCCGTCGTCCGCCTTCCGCTACCTGCTATCCGCTATCCGTCGTCCGTCGTCCCTTCACCCCTCTCCCGCGATCGCGCGGTCGGCCGAGAGCGCGCCGCTGCCCTTCCAGATGATGAGGAGCGCCATCGCGATGGCGAGGATGTGGTACTCGAACCCCTCGCCCTGGGCCTGGCCGTACCAGTTCATGAAGAACCCGACCTTGCTGTGCACCAGGAGCACCGCGACGCTCATGTTGCAGAGGATGCCGAACGCCGCCACGCGGCCCAGGAGCCCGGTGATGAGCCCGAGCGAGCCGAGGAACTCCGCCAGGATGGCGAGCACGCCGAAGAGGGCGGGGACGTGCATCTGCTCGGTGAAGTAGCCCATCGTGCCGGTCCAGCCGTAGCCGCCGAACCAGCCGAGCGCCTTCTGGGCGCCGTGGGGGAACATCACCAGGCCGAGCGCCACGCGGATGAGCGTGAGGCCGGCGTCGTTGGAGGTGCGGAAGAGCTGCTTCATACGATACTCCCGGGGTAAAAGGTCACGAGGCCTGGCCGGCGGTCGCCGTCACGGCGTCGCGGATGACCTCGAGGTGCTGGATCAGGGTGCGTTGCTGGGCGGCCGTGAGCCGCGCCATCGTGGCCTGGTGGCCGGCGTGGACCGGCGCGTCGAGCCGCGCCAGGAGGCGCTTCCCCGCCGGGGTGATCTGGCAGACCACCTGCCGGCGGTCGGCGCCGCGCCGGCGGGCCACCAGACCGTCGGCCACCAGCCGGTCGAGGAGCCGGGTGATGCCGGGGGAGAGGTCGAGGAGCCGGTCGCGGATGGCGAGGGTGGGCAGCCCCCCCTCGCCCGCCCCGCGCAGGATGCGCAGGATGTTGTACTGCGTGGGCGTGAGCCCCGACGCCGCCAGCTGCTCCCCGAACCAGTGCTGCACCACCGCCGCCGTGCGGATGAGGCTCAGCACCGCCTCGTGGGCGAGGGACTGGAAGGGGCGCGTCTGCCGGATCTCCCGGGCCAGCGCGTGCGATTCGCTCGACATGTCATTAGTATAGCAATGAATCATTGACCTGTCAAGCATAGCCCGACCCCCCGCGCGGCCGGGGGTGCGGCACCCGCGTTACCTTAGAGGTGGACGAACCCCCTCCCCCGCGCGCGTGACGACCCCTCCCCTCCCGACCCCCCCGGCGGCCGGCGGCACCCAGGTGCTCTCCCGGGAGCTCTCGGCGTTCCTGGTGGAGTTCTCGATCGCGCTCCACAAGAACCAGATCTACCCGCCGGGGCACCCCCACCTCAACACGGCGCTCATCGGCTTCAACGACCGCCTGCACGCGCTGCTCACCACCCGGCCGAGCCTCTCGATCGGGGTGGCGCGCCGCCAGCTGGTCATCGAAGGGGTGGCCACCGATCCCGCCAACCCCCTCCTGCGCGAGCTGGCGCTCAAGCTCCACCGCCACCAGCTCGGCGCCATCAAGGTCCTCCCCGACGTGGACGACCACGAGGTGGCCGATTTCCTCGCGGCGCTGGCGGTGGACGCCTACCAGTCGCGCGAACCCCTGGGGCGCCCCGCCTCGGGCGACCTCCGGCGCTGGGAGCACATCTGGCTCTTCCCGCTGGCGTACGACCAGCTCGAGCTGATCGAGGACGACCCCGCCGACCCCGACGCCCCCCCGGCCGCCGCCGCCGACCGGGGGCGCGGCGGGCAGCTCTGGGTGGGGCTCGCCTCCGCGGCGCTCGCGGGGGACGGGCAGGGGTCCGCGCCGGCGCCCGCCTCGGTGGACCCGACCGAGGTGGCCAAGGCGATCGACGAGCACGCCCGCGAGACCACCTACGACCAGGTCGTCGTGGGGTACCTCCTGCAGATCGCCGACGAGCTCAAGACCAACCCCGAGGGCACGGCGCTCAACAGGCGCGTCTCGCGGCTGGTCAACGCGCTCCGTCCCGACACCCTGCGGCGCCTCCTCGAGATGGGGGGCGACGTGCACCAGCGCCAGCGCTTCGTGCTCGACGCCTCGAACGGGATGGCGGTGAACGCCGTGATGGACCTCGTGAAGGCGGCCGCCGACGCGAGCGAGCAGACGATCTCCCATTCCCTCGTGCGGCTGCTCAACAAGCTCGCGGTGCACGCCGAGGTGGGCTCGGCGCGCGAGGTGCGCGAAGGGGCCGACCGCGAGCTGCGGGAGCACGTGCGCCAGCTGGTGAGCGGCTGGACCCTCGACGACCCCAACCCCAACGCCTACACCGACATCCTCGAGGGGATGAGCCGCGCGCGCCCCGCCGCGGCGCCGGCCGCGGAGGGCGCGGCGCGCGAGGCGGAGCCGGAACGGTTGCTGCAGATGGCGGTCGAGGTCGAGGCGCTCGGCGAGACGGTGATCCGCGCGGCCGACACCCTGGTCGCCGGCGGACGCCTCGGCGCCGTGCTCGACATCCTGGAACAGGCCCCCAAGCGGAACGAGACCGTGGTGACCCTGCTCGAGTACGTGGTGACGCCCGAGCGGCTCCGCGCGCTCCTGGCCGACGAGGGGGCCGTCGACTTCACCCTGGTGGACCGACTGGCGCTCCGGCTCGGCGCCGCCGCGGCGGAGCCGCTCCTCGACGCCTACGCGGCGGCGGAGCAGCGCGCCGTGCGCCGCAAGCTGCACGACCGGGTGGCCGCCATCGGCCCCGGGATCGCGCCGCACATCACCGCGCGCCTCGAGGGGACGCCCTGGTACGTGCAGCGCAACATGCTCACCCTCCTGGCGGGGATGCCCGCCTGGCCCGCGGGGTTCGACCCCGCGGCGTGGAGCCGTCACGACGACGCCCGCGTGCGGCGCGAGGCGTACCGGCTCCTCTTCCGGCTCGACGACCGGCGCGCGGCGGCGCTCGCCCAGGCGCTCGACGACCCCGACGAGGGGATCCGCCGGATGGCGCTGGGCCTCGCGGCGGAGGGGTGCCCCCTGGCGCTCGGGCCCCGGCTCTCCGCGCTGGCCACCGACGCCGCCCTCCCCGCCGAGGTGCGCGCCCAGGCGCTCCGGGTGCTGGGGAGCCTGGGGGGCGCGGAGACGCTCACGCTGCTCCTGTCGCGCGCGGTGCAGCGCGGCGGCCTCCTCCGCCGGCTCCGGCTCCTCCCCCGGGGGCCGGAGATGCTCGCCGCCCTGGCCGCGCTGGCCCAGCACTACCCCGGCGAGGACGAGGCCGACGCCGCGGTGGCGCTCGCCGCCGGCGCCGACGACCCGCAGGTGCGCGCCGCGGTGCGGCGGAAGGGGCGGGCCCGATGAGCGCCGACGCGACCCGGTTCCTGCACTCGATGGCGCAGGCCATCAGCACGATGGCCCTCTACCGCGACGGCCACCCCGCGCGCGAGCGGGCGCTCGACCAGTCGTTCGACGCGCTGCAGCGCCTGCGCGAGAGCGACCCGCGGCCGCGCTTCAGCTTCCTGGGCGGCGAGGTGATCTACCAGGACCGCGGCCTGCAGGAGCTCAAGGACTGGGACTGGTCGGCGCGGCTCGCGGGCGCGGGGATCGAGCGGCTCGAGATGGCCACCGACGTGATGCGCGAGGAGTACGAGGAGTTCCTCGACACCGTGCTCGCCCGGCTCGCCCTCTCCGCGGCGGCGCAGGCCGACACCGCGCTGGCCCGCCCCGAACGGCGCTCGGGGATCCGCTTCGGCACCATCGGGGTGCGGGGGATGGCCGAGCGCCCCGCCGAGGAGCCGGTCACCGCCACCATCGCCTACACCCTGCAGGAGGAGGCCGAGGCGGTGCGCTGGCTCCACCGCGAGGTGGAGGACAAGGCGATGCTCCCGCTGATGGAGGCGGAGGCGATCGTCCGCTCGCTCTCGGTGGCGATGCACGGCGACAGCCAGATGATCATCCCGCTGCTGCAGCTCAAGGAGTTCGACGAGTACACCACCACCCACAGCACCAACGTGGCGGTGCTGGCGATGGCGCTGGCCGAGTACCTGGGGCTCGGGGCGCGCGACGTGCGCAACTACGGCGTGGCGGGGCTGCTCCACGACCTGGGCAAGGTGCGGGTGCCCAGGGAGATCCTGGTGAAGCCCGGCAAGCTCACCGACACCGAGCGCGACGTGATGCGCCGCCACCCGGTGGACGGCGCGCGGATCATCCTGGAGCGCGAGACCAAGCTCGACCTGGCGGCCACGGTGGCGTACGAGCACCACATCGTGCTCAATGGCACCGGCTACCCCCACGTGCACTACCCGCGGCACTGCCACCACGCCAGCCACCTGGTGCACATCTGCGACTTCTACGACGCGCTCCGCACCAACCGCCCCTACCGCGTCGCGTGGGAGAGGGACAAGGTGCTGGCGTACATCGAGAACGGCATCGGGCGGGAGTTCGAGGAGACCGCCGCGCGGGCCTTCGTGGCGATGATGCGCGAGTGGGGGCAGCGCAGCGTCGTCGTGGACGACCACACCGCCATCACCCCGCCCGCGGCCGCCGCGTCTGGCTGAACTCCAAGGAGACACGGAGGGCACGGAGGGGCACGGAGAGAGCACGGAGGAGTGTCATTGTGGCCTCGGCCGGAGGGTTCCACCCGAGACCACTGACATTTGCGGTTCTCCGTGAAAGCTCCGTGCCCCTCCGTGCCCTCCGTGTCTCCCTGAAGCGCAGTTAGGGATCCCTTCATCAAGTCTTCCGGGACCCCCGGATAGCTTAGCCGACCTTCGCGCGCGCCCGTGCGGTGCGCTTGGGGGCCGGCTTCCGGCTCCGGGCCAGGTCGCCCACGGTGGTCTGCTGGAAGAAGGCCTGGACCCGCGCCGAGACCTCCTTCCAGGAGGCGTGGGCGGCGCAGGCGTGGGCCTCGGAGCACTCCCCCTGGCCCATCAGGCAGACGGGGCGGTGGCCCATCCGGTCGAAGGGATCGACCACGTCGAGCAGGGCGATCTCCTCGGCGGGCCGGGCCAGGCGGAAGCCGCCCCCCTTGCCGCGGGTCGAGGCGAGGACCCCGGCGCGGACGAGGAGGTGGAGGGTCTTGGAGAGGTAGTTCTGGGGGATGCCGAGCGCGTCGGCCAGTTCCCCCACGCGCGCCGAGCCCCCGTCGGCGCGCTCGGCGAGGAGCACGACGGCGCGCAGGGCGTATTCGGCGGTCTGGGACAGCATCACGGGGCTCCGGCGGGCAGGGGGGACGGGGACGAATCTAGATACTTGCTAATCGGATGATAATATCCTATTATCCTCCCGGCAAGCGGACACCCGGTCCGCTGTGCGCGACGAACCACGAAAGGCAGCCCGTCATGACCCGCCGGATCCTCCTTCCCACCCTCGCGAGCGCGGCGCTCCTCGCCGCGGCGTGCGGCAAGGCGCCCGCCCCCGCGGGCGGCACCTCTTCCTCCACGGCGGCGGCCCCTGCCGGGAGCGACCTCACCCCCTGGCAGCTGGAGCACGGTGTCGGCCCGGTCACGGAGCCGGTGGCGCTGGGCCCGGTGGACAAGAAGCTGGCGCACGAGGGGGAGGAGCTCTTCGGCGAGCGGTGCAGCAGCTGCCACAAGGCGGACGTGCGGTACGTGGGGCCGGCGCTGGGCGGGGTGACCGAGCGGCGCACGCCCGAGTTCGTGATGAACATGATCCTGGATCCCGCCGACATGATCGCGCGGCACCCGGTCACCAAGCAGCTCTACGCGACCCACCTCGTCGCGATGCCGAACCAGGGCCTGACGCAGGAGCAGGCCCGCGAGGTGCTCGAATACCTCCGCACCCTGCCGGCGCCGCCGGCGCAGTGAACCCGGGAGCCCATCCCATGACCACCCCTCGCTTCCTCGCCCCCGCCGCGGCCGCCGCGGCCCTCCTCCTCACCCTGGCCGGTTGCGGCAAGGCGCCGGCCACCCCCGGCGTCGCCGGTGACGCCGCGCAGCGCGTCTACGTCGCGCCCGGCGCCAAGGACGAGTTCTACGCGTTCATGTCCGGTGGATACAGCGGACAGGTGAGCGTGTACGGCCTGCCCTCCGGCCGCCTGCTCAAGCTGATTCCAGTTTTCTCACAATTCGGCGAAGACGGATACGGGTACAACGACGAG
>DASTRQ010000187.1:0-3162 GCA_035761145.1 Gemmatimonadales bacterium | reverse complement strand
ACCAGGACCAGGAGCACCGCCGCGAAGGCGATCCCGCCCCGCAGGAAGAGGTCGTCGAGCTGGCGGGCCAGTTCCTGGCTCGTGTCGTTGAAGAGGGAAAGGGCGACGCCGACGGGGAGGTTCTTCCCCACGGCGGCCATCGCCCGGCGGACAGCGGCCGCAGTCTGGATGGCGTCGGCGCCCGCCTGCCGCTGGACCGAGAGCGCCACCGCCGACTGGCCGTTCAGGCGGAAGAAGAATCCCTGGGCGTCCTCGTCCATTCGCACCGAGGCGAGGTCACCCAGCCGAAAGGTGAGCCCCCCGTTGCCGCGGACGGGGAGTTCGTTCAGGTCCTCGACCGTCGTCGGCTGGTCCTTGATGACCACGGGCCGCTCCGACGGTCCCAGGCGTTCGAGGCCCACCGGTCGCACCACCCGGGCGATCCGCAAGGCGTCGATGAGCGCCTGCGGGGTGAGTCCCATCTCCTGCAGCCGCCCAGGGTCGTACGTGACCGAGACCATCCGCTCCGCGCCGCCCTGGCGCGAGGTGCCGGCAACGCCGGGCACCGCGTCGAGCGACGGCTTCACCTCGCGATCGACGATCCGGGCCAGGGCGCCCGGCGTGTACGGTCCCGAGACGACGTAGGTCAGGAGCGGCTGCTCACGGAGGTCGTCGGGGACGTAGTTGCTCACCGCCGGCGGGGAGGCCCCGGCGGGGAAACCCTTCCGCAGGAGCTCGAGGCGCTCGAGGATGTTGAGCCGGGCCAGCTCCACGTCCGCGTTCGGCTCGAGCTCCACCGTCAGCTCGGCGAATCCGTCGGACGAGGTGCTGCTCACCTTGTGGACCCCCCGCACCCCCTGCACCGCGTCCTCGATCGGCGCGGTCACGTACGATTCGACCAGCTCGGGTGCGGCGCCGGGCCAGGCGCTCGCGATCTCGAGCCGGGGGAGTTCGACCTCGGGACGGGTCGCCACCGGCAACCGCGTGAGCGCCACGCCACCCGCCAGGAGGATCGCGGCGGAGGTGGCCCAGACGATGGCGGGGCGGTCGGCGGACCAGCGGATCATCGGCTCCGCCCCTCCGTCCCTCCCCCTCGCCACCGCGTCTCCCACTTCTCCAGCACCACGTACGCGGTCGGCATCACGTAGAATGTCGCGAGGAGCGCCGTGACCGACCCGCCGATGACCCCGGCGGCGAGCGGCTGATAGAGCTGTCCCCCCGAGCCGATGTTGAACATCATCGGCAGGACGCCCACGATGGTCGTGAGCGAGGTCATCAGGATGGCGCGCAGGCGGGCCTTGCTCCCCAGGTGCACCGCCTCCTCCGGCGCGTGCCCTTCGGCGCGGAACTCGCGGATCGCCTCCAGCTTCACCACCGCCTCGTTGTCGGCGAGGCCGAGCATCACGACGATGCCGATGAGGGAGACGGCGTTGAGGCTCTGGCCGGTGAGCCAGAGGACCACGACGCCGCCGCAGGCCGCCAACGGGACCGCCAGCATCACCAGCATCGGGACCGAGAACGAGGCGAACTCTCCCGCGAGGACCAGGTACACCAGGATGACGGAGAGGATCCCGACCACGAGGAGCTCGCCGGTGGTCCGCTGCTGCTCGGCGTTGGCGCCCGCCACCTGCCAGGTGAGGCCCGGCGGCCGCGGCAGGGCGGCCAGCGCCATCGCGACGTCGCGGGCCGCGCGGGCGGTCCCTCCGCGCTGCACCACTCCCTCCACGATCGTGACCGGCCGGTGGTCCACCCGCACCACCTCGACCGGCGCCCGCACCTCGTGGGTCTGCACCAGTTCGGCCAGGGGGACCCCCTGGATCGGCGTGGCGAGTGCCGCCGCGAGGTCCTCGTTGGCGCTCCCCGCCAGCCGCACGGTGATCGGCGTCCGCTTGTCGGTCTCACGGAAGTCGGTGGCCTTCACCCCACCCAGGGCGCCCGAGAGCGCCGCGCTCACCTGGTCGGGGGTGATGCCGCGCTGGGCCAGGAGCCGCCGGTCGAGGGTGAGCTCCACCGCGGGCTGGGTGGCGGCGTAGGCGCTCCGCACGTCGGCCAGGCTCGGCAGCGTGCGCAACAGCGCCCGGGCCGAGTCGGCCCAGGCCTCGGCGGTGGCGTCCTCGGGCGCCGAGACCTCGACCCGCACCGTGCGCCCCCCGCGGCCGATGAGGCTCCCGAACTCCGACTCCCCGGCGAGGTCGAGTGAGAGCGCCCCCTGCGCCAGGTCGGGGATCGCGCGCCGGAGCCGCTCGGCGAACGCCGCCGCGTGCGCCCCGTCGGGCACGGGGATGATCAGCTGCGCGGTGGCCGACGTGCCGGGATCGGCGCCGGCCAGGACCTCCTCGTCGGTGGCCTCGCCCACCCTGCTGTACACGTCGGTGGCCTTGAGCGCGCGTGCGGCCGCCTCGACCCGCGCCACCTGGCGCGTCGTCTCCTCGATGGAGGTACCCGCCGGGAGGGCGAGCCCCGCCACCACCAGCCCTTCGTCCACCTGCGGCAGCACCTCACGCGGGAGGGCCACCGCCATCCACCCCGTGAGCGCGACGAACGCGGCCGTCACGGCGAACACCGTCCGCGGGCGGGCCATGCACCAGTCGAGCGAGTGCTCGTAGTGCCGGAGCATCCAGCTTCCCACCCGGGCCCACCGCGCCTTGACGCGGCCCCACCGCCCGCCGAGCCGCCCCGTCCCCCCGGCCCCCCTGCCCTGCTCCCCGTGCTTCGGCCGCTCGATGAGCATCACCGGCATCAGCGTGAGCGCCAGGACGAGGGAGGCCGCGAGCGAGGCGACCACGCTGATGCTGAGGTCGCGAAAGAGGGCGGCCGCGAGGCCGCGCACGAAGACGATCGGCCCGAAGACGAGGAGGGTGGTGAGCGTTCCCGCGATGAGTGGGGAAGCGACCTCTTCGGTGCCGACCACCGCGGCCTCCACCGCGCCGAGCCCCTGCTCCCGTTTCCGCTTGGCCGCCTCCGCCACCACGATGGCGTTGTCCACCAGGAGGCCGACGCCGAGGGCCAGGCCGCCGAGGGAGAGGACGTTGATGGTGACGTGCAGGGCCTGCAGGAAGACGAGGGAGACGAGGACGGAGAGGGGGATGATCAGGGTGATCGCGAGGGAGCCGCGCCAGTCCTCGAGCACCAGGAGGATCACGATCAGGGAGAGGATCCCTCCCATCACGATCTCCTGCACCA
>DASTRQ010000186.1:0-2428 GCA_035761145.1 Gemmatimonadales bacterium | reverse complement strand
TGTACGGCACGGGGGACCGGCTCTTCGTGCCGCGGCTGGTGGCCGCCGCGCGACGGGGGTGGATGCCGGTGATCGGCGGCGCCCCGCGGCCGGTGACACTGGTGCACGCGCGGAGCGTGGCGGCGGGGATCGTCTCTGCGCTCGACCGGCCGGCCAGCTGGGGGCGCGCCTACAACCTGACCTTCGACGGCGCCATCACCGCCCGGGAGATCGCGGCCGCGTTGGGCCGCGGCGTGGGGCGGCGGGTGCGCACCCCGGTCATCCCGGCCGCCGTGGCCAGGGCGCTCGGCGCGGCCCTCGATGCCACCGCGGGGCTCTTCGTCCCGGCGGGGGCGGCCCCCGGATCGGCACGCACCGCCATCGCCTACTGGCGCGGGGGAACCCCTACCGGTGCGAGGCGGCGGCGGCGGCGCTCGGCTGGAACCCCCGGGTGGACCACGCGGCCGAGCTCGAGGCGCTGGCCCGGCAGGGGTAGAAAGAGGAACGGGCCCCCGGCTGGGGGCCCGTTCCGGGCGACAGGTCTGGGACCGACCGACTCAGTGGGTCTCGCCCGCCGGCGCGGCGGCCGGAGCGGCCATCGTGCTGTCCTTCATGGTGCTGTCCTGCATCGTGCTGTCCATCGCGGCCGGCGCGGCGGCCGGGGCCATCGTGCTGTCGGCGGCGGGAGCGGGGTTCTCCTTCGGGGCGCACGCGGCGAGCCCGAGGAGCGCGGCGAGGGCGAGGGCCTTCTTCATTGGTGCCTCTGCTGGTTGTGGGGTCCCAGTGGTCGGGGGCTTCGATTGCGCTGTCACTGTCGCCATACGCAATGGGGCCACAAGATAAGGAAGTGCTTCAAACCGTCAAGCAGGGGGGGGTGACCTCCCCCATTCCACGGAGTCCCGGATGACCACAGCAGACACCCGTCCCGCCACCCTGGGCGCGCTCCGGAAGAGCCCCTGGGGGGCCCCGCCGCTGCTCGGGCGCACCGTGCGCGACGAGCTCCGGACCAACCTCCTCCGCGCGCTGGAGCGGGGGGAGCCGCTCTTCCCCGGGATCGTGGGGTATGAGGAGACGATCGAGCCGCAGCTGGTGAACGCCGTCCTGGCGCGGCACCACTTCATCCTCCTGGGCCTGCGCGGCCAGGCCAAGAGCCGGATCCTGCGGCAGCTGGTGCGCTTCCTCGACGAGGCGATCCCCGTGGTGGCGGGGAGCGAGGTCAACGACGATCCGTTCCGTCCCATCAGCCGCTATGCGCGCGAGCTCATCGCCGAGCGGGGAGACGAGACGCCCATCGCCTGGCTGGGGCGCGAGCAGCGCTACGTCGAGAAGCTCGCCACGCCCGACGTCACCATCGCCGACATCATCGGCGACCTCGACCCGATCCGCGCGGCCAAGGGAGGGCACCTGCTCTCGGACGAGCTCACGATGCATTTCGGCCTCCTGCCGCGCGCCAACCGCGGGATCTTCGCCATCAACGAGCTTCCCGACCTGGCCGGGAAGATCCAGGTGGGGCTCTTCAACGTCCTGCAGGAGGGGGACGTGCAGATCAAGGGATACCCGGTGCGCCTGCCGCTCGACGTGCTGCTCTGCTTCACCGCCAACCCCGAGGACTACACCGCGCGCGGCAAGATCATCACCCCGCTCAAGGACCGGATCGGGAGCGAGATCACCACCCACTATCCGCGGAGCGTGGAGCTCGGGATGGCCATCACCCGCCAGGAGGCGTGGGTGGAGCGCGGCGGACGGCCGCTCGCGCTGCCGGAGGTGGTGCAAGAGGTCGTGGAGCGGGTGGCGTTCGAGGCGCGCGGGGACAAGCGGGTGGACCGCCGCTCGGGCGTGAGCCAGCGGCTCCCGATCTCGCTGCTCGAGAGCGTGGTCTCCAACGCGGAGGCGCGGGCGCTCCGCCACGGCGAGGGGACCATCGCCCCCCGGCTCGCCGACCTGTACGCCGCGCTCCCCAGCATCACCGGCAAGCTCGAGCTCGAGTACGAGGGGGAGCTGCAGGGGGCGGACGTGGTGGCGCGCGACCTCATCCGCCGCGCGGCGGGGGGGGTGTTCGACGAACGGGTGGGGCTCGCGGGGACGGAGGGTATCGTCGCCTGGTTCGACCAGGGGAGCGCGCTCAAGGTGGCGGCGGAGGAGCGCACCCAGCTCTGCCTCGCGGGGTTCGAGGCGGTGCCCGGCCTCGTCGCGCTGGTGCGGCGCGTGGGGCTCGGCACGAAGGACGACCCCGCCGGCACCGTGGCGGGGTGCGAGCTGGTGCTCGAGGGGCTCGCCGCGCACCAGAAGATCAGCCGCAACGAGGAGCTGGGCTACGTGCGTGCCCGCCCCGAGCGCCCCAAGGGGGGCTACGGGAAGGGAATGGAGTTCTAGGGGATCCAGCCGAGCTGGCGGGCGCGGGCCACGATGAGCTCGGCCGCGGCCTCGTGGCCCAGCACGGCGGTGTTGA
>DASTRQ010000185.1:0-6863 GCA_035761145.1 Gemmatimonadales bacterium | reverse complement strand
GAAGCTCGAGGCCGAGGCGCGGCGCCTCTCCCACGCCGGCACCCTCGGCGAGCAGGCGCGCCGGCTGGCCGAGGCGGTCGAGGGGGAGGAGGAGAGCGCCCTGGGGCGCCTGGCCGAGGCGGCGCGGGCGCTGGGCCAGCTGGAGCGGCAGGACCCCGAGACCGCCGCGTGGCGCGAGCTGCTCGATGGCGCCTACGCCAACCTGCAGGAGCTGGCCCGCCTGGCCCGCGACTACGCCGACGGCATCGCCGAGGACCCCGGCCGCCTCGCCGTGGTGGAGCGCCGGCGCGACCTGATCTTCCGCCTGACCCAGAAGCACGGCGCCACCGTCGAGGCGGTCCTCGCCACCGGCGCCGAGGCGGCGCGCGAGCTGGACCTCCTCGACACCGCCGACACCGACCTCCGCGCCCTCGCGGCGCGGCGGGCGGCGGCCCAGGCGGCGCTGGCGCAGGCCGCCGGCGCCCTCACCGACCTCCGCCGCGAGGCGGCGGGACGGCTCGGCCGCGCGGTCGGGAAGCTCCTCCCCAGGCTGGGCCTCCCTTCGGGGAAGCTCGAGGCGGCGCTGGAACCCCTCCCGGAGCCGGCCTCCCACGGGGCGGAGCAGGTGACCTTCACCGTTAGGCTCAACCAGGGACACGAGGCGCGCCCGCTCGCCAGGTCGGCCTCGGGCGGGGAGCTCTCGCGCATCATGCTGGCGCTCAAGGTGGTGCTGGCCGGCCACGACGACGTGCCGACGCTCATCTTCGACGAGGTGGACGCCGGCATCGGCGGGGAAGTGGGCACCCAGGTGGGCGAATCGCTGGCCCAGGTGGCGGCCAAGCGCCAGGTGCTCGTGGTCACCCACCTGCCGCAGATCGCCGCCCACGCCGACCGCCACCTGGTGGTCCGCAAGGCCGCCAAGGGGGGCATCGCCACCAGCGACGTCGCCCCCATCCACGGCGAGGACCGCGTCACCGAGCTCGCCCGGATGCTCGGCGACGCCGACGCGGCCACCGCGCGGAAACACGCGGAGGCGATGCTCCGGTCACCCTCCGGTCACCAGACCCGGTAGAACCACCGCACCTCGAAGCCCATCCGCCGCAGCTTCTCCACCCGCCCCTCGCTCGACCCCGTCACCCACTGCACCCGCCAGCTGGCGTCCACCGGCGTGCCGCGGCCGTCGCCGAGCCCGGCGCTGGAGTACGTGAGCCCCGCCTGCCACACGGTGGCGGTGCGCGCGCTGCCGACGGTGAGGTCGCTCGCGGCCACGCCCAGGGGGCCGGCGCCCACGTAGGTGGCGGCGTCGGTGCCGTGGCTCGAGCGGAACACCCCGCCCAGGAGCGCGAAGCCGGGCGCCAGCGCCACGAACGGCTCCACCCCCACCTGCCACTCGTCGCCGGGGTCCACCGACACCCGCGCCAGGCGGTCGGCGTACGCCAGCGGCTGGTCGGGGCGCGTCACGCGCAGGTCGCGCGCCCGGGCGTTCTGCAGGTTGTAGCCGCCGGAGAGCCGCGCGCCGACGCGCCCGAGGCGCAGGTCGGCGGCGATGCGCCCTTCGACGTCGAGCTGCGCGTCGCCGGTGGGGTAGTCGAAGAAGTCGTCGGTGCGGTCGAGCACGGCGGTGGGGAGGCGCACGAGCCCCGTCGCGGCCACGCGGTAGCCGGGGCCCCGCCGGCGCCACCGGTCCAGCAGCGTCACCGTGGCCCCGAGCTCCATGTCCCCGAGCCGCCCCCGCGACTCGTCCCCGCGGTACAGCGCGCGCACGGGGCCGTTCACGCTGGTCACGAAGCGCAGGTAGTCGCTCCCGCCGAAGCGCGCCGCCGCGAGCGCGGGGTCGGTGGTGAACCCGGAGACGCCGAGCGAGGCGCTGAGCGTCGTCTGCAGGGCGTCCACGCTGCCGCGGATGGCCTGGCCCGCCGCGCTCGAGTCGGTGGGGACGAAGGTCGCCGCGGTCGCCGGGTCCTGCAGCAGGCCGTAGAGCGCGCCGCGGAGCGCGGTGCCGTCGGCCAGGGTCTGTTGGGCGAGCGTCTTGGTGGCGGGGTCGCTGTCGTAGTCGCCGTTGGCGAGCTTCTGGGCGAGGGTGCCGAGCGCGGCGTCGAACTGGCCGAAGAACTGCGTCGTCTGCGAGGCGCCCGCCGAGGTGCCGAAGGCGGGATCGGCGGGGTTGAACCCGGCGTTGGCCGTGGCGCTGTCGCTGGCCAGGCGGGTCTCCGCGCGGCGGCGCACCACCGGCACCGCGCCGAAGAGGGTGATCCGCCCGGTGAGGCCGAGCGCCATCCCGAGGCGCCCCTCGGAGAGCGTGGTGGACCCCGCCACGGTCGACCGCCCGAGCGAGATCTGGTAGCTTGCATCGCCCGTCAGCGCCCGGACGCGCGACTCGGCGTCGGCCAGCGCGGGGAGCCAGGCGCTCCCCATCATCGCGTTCCAGTCGGCGCGCAGGGGGCGGAGCGCCCCGTCGACGTAGCTTTCCCCCGCGGTGCCGAAACCGCCGCTCACCTCCACGCGCAGCTGCCCGCGCGGCACGCCGAGCGCCGGCACCTGCGCGGTCGCCGGCGCCGCGATCACCACCGCCCAGCACACCCACGCCACGTGCCGCACGCACCCTCCGCACTCAAGGCCGCCAGCGCGCTCTTCGCCCGCTCCTTCCGCGGGCGGCCGCGGGTGGCGGCCTCGGCGCCGGGGCGCGTCAATCTGATCGGGGAACACGTGGATTATAACGGGGGCCCGGTGCTCCCGATGGCCGTGGCGCGACGCACCGCCGTCGTGGCGGGGCTCGGCCACGGCTTCCAGGCCGCCTCCACCCGCGACGACGTGGTGGATCGCTTCGATCCCGACGGCCCGATGCGGGGTGGCTGGACCGACTTCCTCGCCGGCGTCGTGCGCGCCCTCCGCCGCCGCGGCCTCGCGCCGGCGGGCGCGGCGCTCGCGGCGGCCTCGACCGTGCCGGTCGGCGGCGGGCTCTCGTCGTCCGCCGCCCTCGCCGTCGCCGCGGCCCGGGCGCTCGCCGCGCTGGGCGGCCACGCCCTCACCGGCGCCGAGCTCGCCCGCGTGGCGTGGGAGGCCGAGCACGACGAGGTCGGCGTCCGCTGCGGCACGATGGACCAGACCATCGCCGCGCTGGCCCAGCCGGGGAAGGCGCTCCTCTACGAGACCGCCACCGGGGTGACGCGCCAGCTCCCCTTCCGCGGCAAGCTCTGGCTCGTGGACACCGGCGTGCGCCACCGCCTCGCCGACGGCGGCTACAACCAGCGTCGCGCGGAGTGCGACGAGGCGCTCGCCCTGCTCCGGGGCGCCGGGTGGGAGCTGCCGCATCTCGCCGCCTACCCGCCCGCACGGCTGCCGGCCTCTCTCCCGCCGCACCTCGCGCGCCGGGTGGCGCACGTCGCCACCGAGACCTCCCGCACCCGCGCCGCCGCCGAGGCGCTCGGCCGCGGCGACCTCCGGACGGTGGGGAAGCTGATGTACGAGTCGCATCGGTCCCTGCAGCACGACTACGCCGCGAGCTGCGAGGAGGCCGACGTCCTCGTGGAGAGCGCCGAGCGCCTCGGCGCCTGGGGCGCCCGGCTCACCGGGGCAGGGTGGGGAGGCACGGTGGTGGTCCTCGCCGACGAGCGCAGCGCCCCGCGGCTCATCCTGGACCTGCAGGCGCAGTTCGCCCGGATCTACGGCCGGGTGCCGGAGGCGTGGGCCACGCGGGCGAGCGGAGGGGCGAAGCGGGAAGCGGCGCGGGGGTAGCAGCGGCCCGCAGCCGCGCCGGACGCTAGATTTGGACGATCAACAGCCGAGGGCCATCAGCCAACGGCCAACGGCCATCAGCCAACGGCCATCAGCCAACGGCCATCAGCCATCAGCCATCAGCCAACAGCCAACAGCCAGCAGCCAGCAGCCCCACTCGGGTGGCGGAATCGGCAGACGCAGCGGACTTAAAATCCGCGGAGGCTCACGCCTCGTGAGGGTTCGACCCCCTCCCCGAGTATTTCGTTCGGCTTTCGATGTTTCGCTCCTGCACCATCTTGCGCCCTCCCCCCCCTCCCGCCAACACGCGGGGATGCCTAACTTTGTGACGTAGGCGTTACACACGCAGTCCGCAGTCACCCAACCCAATTTTCTGGAGGTCGGATGATGAAGGGCATCGTGAAGGGCCTCGTCGCGGCGGGCCTCGGCCTGGTCCTCGTGGCCGTGCCGGCGCAGGCGCAGATCGGCTGGCAGGTCGGCGCCGGTCTGACCATGCCGCAGGGCGATTTCGGTGACGGGTTCAAGAGCGGGTTCCACGCGATGGGCGCGGCCAACTTCGCGCTCACCGGCGCCCCGATCGGCATCCGCGCCGACGCGGCCTACAACATGAACAAGGTCGACGCCAGCGGCGTGGACATCAGCTCCAACATCCTCACCGTCAGCGGCGACGCGAAGTACAGCTTCGCCCCCGGGCCGGTCTCGCCGTACCTCCTCGGCGGCATCACCTGGGCCCGCGCCTCGATCAGCGGCAGCGATGCCCCGTCGGGCGTGGACGCGCAGTCGGACATCGGCTTCAACTTCGGCGGCGGCATCAACTTCGGCCTGGGCTCGCTCAAGGCCTTCGCCGAGGCCCGCTACTTCACCATCGGCGGGGACGTGGACGCGGACTTCATCCCGATCACGGTCGGTCTCCGCTTCTGAGCCATCCGTCGCTCCGCGACGCACGAACGGCCCCCGGATCTCCGGGGGCCGTTCCTGTTCCTGCCGAGCCGTGCCGCCGCGTCCGCCCGCCTAGTCCGTCACCAGCTCCCCCCCCAGCACCCGCGCCACCTGCTCGGGGAAGCGGCGCACGTCGATCGGCTTGGTGATGTAGCCGTCGAACCCCGACTCGAGCGCCCGGTCGCGGTCGCCACTCATCGCGTGCGCCGTGAGCGCCACCACCCGGAGCCCCGCCTGCGGAGAGCCGCGGATCTCCGCCAGCAGCGCAAAACCGTCCTTGCCGGGGAGCTGGATGTCCATCAGCACCAGCTCGGGGCGGGTCTCCTCCAGCCGCGCCAGCAGCCCCTCGCCGTCGGTCATCTCGTGCACCGTGTGCCCCTTCAGGCGGAGCACGGTGGTCACGAGCTTCATGTTGTCCGGGCTGTCTTCGACGACGAGGATGTTGGCCATACGCTACAACCTAGCCCGTCGGAGCGCCGCCCGCACCCGTGCCAGCAGCGCCCCCGGCGCCACCGGCTTGGCCAGGAAGTCGTGGGCGCCCTGGTCGAGCGCGGACACCTCGCGCTCGGCGCGGGCGGTGAGCATCAGCACGGGGGTCGCGGCGAGCCGCGGTTCCGAGCGGAGCGCGGCCAGGACCCCGAAGCCATCGAGCCGCGGCATCTCCGCGTCGAGGAGCACCAGGTCGGGGCGGCGGGACCTGACCTGCTCGAGCGCGGCCATCCCGTCCTCGGCCTCGCCCACGGTGTGGCCCTCCTGCTCGAGCACCGTCCGGAGCAGCCGGCGGATCCCCGGGTCGTCGTCGGCCACGAGGATGTGGGCCCCCGCAGTGGGGGGAGTGGGCGCGGTCCCCTCGAGGTCGGGGGCTCCCAGCACCCGCGTGAGCTCGTCGAGTGATGTGAGCCCATCCCACATCCGGGCGAGCCCCGACTCCCAGAGCGCCCGCATCCCTCCCTGCCGCGCCGCGGCGACCACCGCCGCCGGGCTCCCCCCCTCGCCGATGAGACGGGCGAGCGCCAGGTCCGCGAGCAGGATCTCGGGCACCGCGAGGCGTCCCCGGTATCCCTGGCCCCCGCATTCGGTGCATCCGTGGGCGCGCCGCACCGTCGCGGGGTGCGCCGGGGGCGGTCTCAGCGCGGGCGGAAGTTCCTCGACCGGCACTGTCACCGCGCAGTGGGGGCAGAGCCGCCGCACCAGCCGCTGGGCGACGATCCCGCGGAGCACCGCGGCCAGCTGGAAGTTCCCGAGGCCGAGGTCGCGGAGCCGCACCAGCGCCGAGGGGGCGTCGTTGGTGTGCAGGGTGGAGAGCACGAGGTGCCCGGTGAGTCCCGCCTGCACCGCGATGGTGGCGGTCTCCGCATCGCGGATCTCCCCGACCAGGACGATGTCGGGGTCCTGGCGGAGCACCGAGCGGAGCGCGCCGGGGAAGGTGAGCCCCTGGGCCTCGTTGACCTGGAGCTGCGAGATCCCGGCGAGGTCGTACTCCACCGGGTCCTCGACCGTGACGATGTTGACCCGTCCCGTGCGCAGCTGCTGCACCGCCGCGTAGAGCGTGGTGGTCTTCCCGCTCCCGGTGGGGCCGGTCACGAGGACGAGCCCCTCGCGACAGCCCAGCAATCGCTCCAAGGCCGAGAGCTCCGGCGGGAGGAGGCCCAGGTCGGCCAGCCCGGTCTTGAGGCCGGCGGGATCGAGGAGGCGGATCACCGCCTTCTCGCCGCGCCGCGCCACCGGCGCCGTGGCGACGCGCAGGTCCACCGTGCGCCCGTCCACCCGGATCCGCGCGCGGCCATCCTGGGTCACGAGGGGGTTGGCCACGTCGAGCCGCGCCAGCACCTTGACCCGGCGCACCGCCGCCCTCCCCGCCGGTACCGGGAGGCGCATCACCTCGCGCAGGATGCCGTCCACGCGGGAGCGGATGATCATCCCCCCTTCGTTGGGCTCCAGGTGCACGTCGCTGGCCCCCTGGCGCACCGCGTCCGCCAGCACCGCCGCCACGAGCCGCGCCACCGGCGCCTCGAGCGCCGGGTCGCGCGGCGCGGCCCGCGGCGCCGCCTCGGGCTCGAGCTCCGCCTCGCGCGGGTACACCTCCTCGAGCCGCTCGCGGATCCGCGCCGGCGGCGCCACCACGAAGCGGATCCGGCGGCCGGTGAGGAAGCCCAGGTCCCGCTCCGCCGCCAGGTCGCGCGGGTCGCTCGTGGCCAGCGTGGCGGAGC
>DASTRQ010000184.1:0-3836 GCA_035761145.1 Gemmatimonadales bacterium | reverse complement strand
CGCCCCGCCCACCAGCACCCCATCCAGTTCGTCCTCGGCCAGGAGCGCGCCGAGGTTCCCGGCGTTGACCGAGCCGCCGTAGAGCACGGTGGCGCGGCCCACGCGGCCAAGCGTGGCCAGGACGCCGCGGATGGCCCGGTGCGCGGCGGCGGCATCGGCCGGGGTGGCGTTCTTCCCGGTGCCGATGGCCCAGACCGGCTCGTAGGCGATCGTCACCTTGGCGAGTTCGTCGGCCGAGAGCCCTTCGAGTGCGGCGCGGAGTTGCCGCGCGCAGACGACGTCGGTCTCCCCCGCCTCGCGCTGTTCGAGCGTCTCGCCGACGCAGAGCATCGGCGTCATCCCGCCCCCGAGGAGGGCGCGGACCTTCTTCGCCGTCTCGGCGTCGGTCTCGCCGAAGACGTGGCGCCGCTCGCTGTGTCCCACGAGGGCGCCCACGGCCCCCGCCGCCCTGGCCAGCGGCACCGAGATCGCGCCGGTGAACGCCCCCTTCGGCTCCCAATGCACGTCCTGCGCGCCGACCTGGATGTCGTCCCGCCCGGCGAACCCCTGCGCGGTGGCCTCAAGCGAGACCGCGGGGGGGAAGAACCAGAGGCTCCGGCCCGCGCGCGGCGGCACCGAGCCCACGATGTGGGCCGCGAAGGCACGCGCCTCCGCGGGCCCGATGTGCATCTTCCAGTTGGCGGCGAAGAGGAGCGGGCGCATCGGTCAGGGCCGGCGGATCGGGTAGACGCGCACGTGCACCCGCCCGGAAGGTTCGCGGGCGATGCCGAAGACGCCGTCGCGACCCACGGAGGCGGGGCGGAAGCGGGCGGGCAGGGTCACATCGCCCAGCCAGCGCCCGGCGGGGTCGAGCACGGTCCAGTTGAGCGAGCCGTCGCCCGGCTCCCCCTCGAAGAGGCCGCCGTGCTGCAGCCAGAGGGTGGAATCGGCGGCGACGAGGATGCTGAGGTAGGCCGGGAGCGAATCGGGGAACGGCGCCTGGTCCACCCCGCGGGCGAACTGCCCCATCAGCGAGCGCGGGTCATCCGAGGCGCGCCGCGCGCGGTAGCGGGCCACGAAGGTGTCACGCACCTCGGGGGTGAGCGGCTCGCGCGGACGATCCAGCCGCACCACCGCCGCAGGCCGCCCCTCGCGGTCGAGCCGGGTGAGCTCCCAGCGGTCACCCATCCCCACCCAGAGACCACCCGGGGTCGCGGCGACGCGGAGCATCCCCCCGAAGGGCCGCGCCAGCGGCGCCACGACCGGCGCCGAATCGAGCGTGGCCACCGAGAAGCCGAAGATCTCTCCCGCCGGGAGCCGCACCGACGAATCGGCCACCTTCCCCTGCCGGTCCACGAAGAGGAGCCGCGTGGAATCGACCGCGACCTCGCCGACGGCGCCCGGGAAGGGCACCCGGGTCTCGTCCCGCTGCAACACGAGGCGGCCGGCGGCATCGACCCCCCGCGGCAGCACCCCGTTGCCCGTGGTGGAGTCGCGCGGCAGGAGGAACGCCGCCGAGGGGGCGCCGTTGGGGTCGAAGAGGAGGGCGCGCTGGCGCCCCACGTCGAAGACCAGGAGCGAATCCCCCGGCAGCGGCGCCAGCATCAGGACCGACTCGAAGGTCACCACGTCCTGGCCCGGGCGCCCCACCTGGTAGAGGGGCCGCCCGTCGGCGGCGAAGTAGCGCAGGAACGCGGGCGACGATTCCGCCAGCACCACGCGACCGTCGGCGAGGCGGGCGAGGGCGGTGATGGAGCCGAAGCCCAGCGCGGTGTCGGCGCCGGGGATGTCGAGGGTCGGGACGGTGTCCACCGTCCACCCCTGCCCCGGCCCCCAGAGCGGCGCGCGCGACTCGACGACCGCCACGCGCCCGCCCCCATCCGTGCCGCACGCTCCGGCGAGCGCGGCCAGGGCGATCACCGCGGCGGCCCGCAGGCGGGACACTCCCGGCCGCCGCTCAGGCATCGTCGAGCGCCGCCACGCCGGGGAGGACCTTCCCTTCGAGGAACTCGAGCGAGGCGCCCCCGCCGGTCGAGACGTGGGTCATCCGCTCGCCGAGCCCCGCCTCGGCCACGGCCGCCGCGGAGTCCCCCCCGCCGACCACCGTGATGACGCCCTTCCCGGTGGCCTCGGCCATCGCCGCGGCCACCGCGCGGGTGCCGTGGTCGAACGGCGGCGTCTCGAACACCCCCATCGGGCCGTTCCAGACCACCGTGCCCGCCCCCGCGATGCGGGCGGCGAACTCCCGCTCGCTCGCCCCGTCGATGTCGAACATCGCCCAGCCGGCGGGGATCGCGTCGCGCGCCACCGACCGGGTCGGGACGCCGGCCTCGAGCTGCTGGGCGATCACGGCGCCCTGCGGAAGCACGAGCTTGTCCCCAGCCTTGGCGAGGAGCGCCTTGGCCATCTCCACCCGGTCGGGCTCGACCAGCGAGGTGCCGGTCTCGAGCCCCATCGCCTTGAAGAAGGTGCAGGCCATCGCGCCGCCGATCAGGATCGCATCGGCCTTGGGGAGGAGCGCCTCGATCAGGTCGATCTTCCCCGACACCTTGGCGCCGCCCAGGATCGCCACGAAGGGGCGCTTCGGGCGGTCGAGCGCCTCGCCCAGGTACCGGAGCTCCTTCTCCATCAGGAAGCCCGACACCGCCGGCTTCAGCAGCCGTGCCACGCCCTCGGTGCTGCTGTGCGCGCGGTGCGCCGAGCCGAAGGCGTCGTTGACGTACAGGTCGCCCAGCCGGGCGAACGCCGCCGCGAGCTCGGCGTCGTTCTTCTCCTCGCCCGGGTAGAAGCGGGTGTTCTCGAGCAACGCCACCCCGCCCCGCGGCAGCCGCTTGGTGGTGGTCACCGCCTCCCCGGCCAGCGGGTCCTCCACGAAGGTCACCGGGGCGCCCAGGAGCGTCTCCAGCGCCGCCGCCACCGGCCGGAGGGAGTACTTCGGGTCGGGGCCCCCCTTGGGGCGGCCCAGGTGCGAGCAGAGCACCACCCGCGCCCCCTTGTCCCGGAGGTAGGCGATGGTGGGGAGCGCCGCGCGGATGCGGGTGTCGTCCCCCACGCGGCCGTCGGCGAGGGGGACGTTGAAGTCCACGCGCACCAGGGCGCGCTTGCCGTCGAGCGCCGCGGGGGGGAGGGAGGCGAGGGAGCGCTTCATGCCGCTCAGGCCTTCGACGCCATGTACACCATCAGGTCCACGCAGCGGGCGCTGTAGCCCATCTCGTTGTCGTACCAGCTCGACACGTGAACGAGGGTGCCGTCGATCACGTTGGTGCTGAGCGCGTCCACGGTGCTGCTGTGGAAGTCGCCGGTGTAGTCGATGGAGACGAGCGGCTCGGTGCTCACCGCCAGGATCCCCTTGAGGGGGCCCGAGGCCGCGGCGGCGCTGAAGGCCGCGTTGACCGCCTCGATCGTCGTGGCCTTCTCGACCGTGCAGGTGAGGTCCACCAGCGACACGTCGGCCGTGGGCACGCGGAGCGACACGCCGTCGAGCTTCCCCTTCACCTCGGGGATGACGAGGCTCGTGGCCTTGGCCGCGCCGGTCGTGGTCGGGATGATGCTCAGCGCGGCCGCGCGGGCCCGGCGCAGGTCCTTGTGCGGCAGGTCGAGGATGTTCTGGTCGTTGGTGTAGGCGTGCACGGTGGTCATGAAGCCGCGCACGAAGCCGAACTGCTCGCGGACCACCTTCACCACCGGCACGAGGCAGTTGGTGGTGCAGCTGGCGTTGGAGATGATGTGGTGCCTGGCGGGGTCGTACTTGTCGTGGTTCACCCCGTAGACGATGGTGATGTCCTCGCCCTTGGCCGGCGCGGAGATGACCACCTTCCTGGCGCCCGCGGCGAGGTGCGCCGCCGCCTTCTCCTTCT
>DASTRQ010000183.1:0-2495 GCA_035761145.1 Gemmatimonadales bacterium | reverse complement strand
GAAGGGGCGGGTGATCGCCCTGCGCCACGGTGAAGCGCACCGGCCGGTCGAACCGCGGCACCTCGCGCTCCTGCAGCCGGCGCGCCTGCCCCTCGCGCAACCTGAGGCGGACGACCCCGCCAGTGCCGGGTTCGACCTCGTACTCCACCGGCACCGTGTCGCCGAAGACCCTCGCGGACGACGGCAACGCGAGGAGCCGCTCGCGCTCGGCCGGGTCGATCACGTCGGCCGCCTCGATACGGATCGGCCGGCGCAGGAACGCCTCCCAGGTCTCGACCTCGCCCAGCTGCCCCTCGACCAGCGTCCGCCGCCGCTCGGGCGAGGCCGACTCGAGCGTCCCCCCCGACCGCCGCCAGAGCTCGTCGAGCTCGTGCAGCGCCCGCCGCACGGCGCCCTGCCGCGGGTGCACGGTCTCCCCGGCGATGAGCGCGTCCACCAGCGCCCCGCGCGCGCTTTCGCGCAGGTCGGCGGGGATGACGCCCGACAGCGGCTCGAGGCTGTCCTCGAGGTCGAAGCCGAAGTAGGTGAGCCGCCGCGCGACGGCGAGCCCCTGGTGCTTCCGCGGGCCCGACACCACCACCCGCGCGCGCGCCCACGCGGCGTGCGCCCGCACCTGGTCGTAGCTGATCGTGGTCCCTTCGATCGACGCGCGCGGCACCCCGAACCGGTCGGCGAAGTAGCGCAGGTTCCCGATCACGGCCCCCCAGCTCCCCGCCACCGACGACCGCGACACCCGCGCCTCCTGCCCGTCCGCGGTGTGCTCGTCCATCACGAGGTCGAACGGCATCACCCGGGCGAGCAGGTCGCCCCATTTCCGCTGGAGGTCGCGGCCGGCGTAGGGCAGCGTCTTGGGCAGCGGCTGCTCCACCGCCCGATACACCGATGCCGTGCCGAGGGCGATGTCCTCGATGGCCTTGACGAGCACGCCGCGCTTCTCGGCCCACGCCTCGAGCCCTTCCTCGAAGAGGTGCCGCGGCAGCCCGTACACCTCGCCCACGTAGCCGTGCTGGTTCACCGCCTCGGCGAAGAGGTTGTACGCCGTAAGGTGGTCGCTCCCGCGCACCACCACGCCGTGGAGCTCGCGCTCCTCGCGCGTCATCCGGTGCAGGCTGTCGATGTTGGCGCACACCGCCACCGCCGGCAGCAGCTCGGCGTCCGCCTGGACCAGCAGCTCCCCCCAGGCGCGGTCCACCGGCATCGCGTCCACCTGGCGACCGTAGGAGGTGAGCTTGCCCTCGGCCATCAGCCCGCGCTCGGTGAGCGTGCGCACCGCGCGGACGTAGCCGGCGCGGTCGAGCGGCACCGGAAGGTCGAGGTCGCGCGCGTCCACGCCGAGCGCGGCGCAGGTGATGGCCACGCGCTCGGCGTCGCCGGCCAGCTGGAACTCGGGGGGCGTGGGCTTGAGGGTGTCGAACGCCAGGTCGCGGTCGGAGAGGATGACCACCTCGCCGTTCGGCACCCGGCCGTGCACCCGGCCCGCCATCTGGAGGATCTCGTTGGCGCCGAGGTACATCCGGTGGAGCACGTTGCGGCCGCGGTCCACCACGTTGCCGTAGCGGGCGTCGTAGATGATGACCGTGTCGAGCCCGCGGATGTTGAGCGCCGACTGGCCGGCCGCGGTCATCGCGAGGAGGAACGGGCGCTCCACCTCGGTCTCGAGGAACGGGCGGATGACGCGGATCGGCTCGCCGCCGTGGTAGAACGCCGCCGTCAGCTTCGGCCAGCGCTCGCCCAGCTCGCGCGCCAGCTGCTCCACCTCGGCGCGGGTCGGCACGAACGCGGCGACGCCGCGACGGTCGCGGAGGATCCGGCGCACCTGGCGGTCGTCGAGGTATTCCCGCACCTGCAGCGGCAGCACCTGCACCCTGGCCCGCAGCGCCGGGTCGAACGCCGAGCTCTCCACCACCTCCGCGCTCTCGAGGTAACGGGCGTAGAACGACGGGTCCACCGTGGCGCTGAGCCAGATGAACCGGCACCCCGCGCGCTTGCCGAGCGCCAGGCAGAGCTCGAGCTCGGCCGAGGTCTGGTGGATCTCGTCCACCACCAGGGTGTCGCGCGCGGTGATGAGGTCGTCCTCGAACCACCGCCGCGCGATGCCGGTGGTGATGATGACGACGTTCCAGGTCGGCGTCTCCGGCGTGGCCTCGCGCTCGCGGTTCACCACCCCCACGCGGAGCGGCTCGGCCAGGATGGTCTCGGCGATCGGCCGGATGGCGAGCGTCTTCCCCGTGCCCGTCCCCGCCACGATACCGAAGCCCCGTCCCCCCGCCGCGAGCCGCCGGAGGTCGGCACCGTGCTCGCGTTCGAGCACCGTGTCGAGCCGGAGCGTAAAGGCCAGTTCGATCGTCTCGCAGGCGGCGCGGGTGGGCGCGATGACGATCACCCGCCCGCGCGGGTGGCGGGCGCGGCGGAACGCCTCGAGGTCGAGGGGACGCTGGTGGTCGCGCGCGGGATGCACACCGGAAATGAAGCCGATAACGGAACTCCCCGCCATC
>DASTRQ010000182.1:0-6511 GCA_035761145.1 Gemmatimonadales bacterium | reverse complement strand
TCCAGCAGGTTGGCCTGGAAGTCCACGCTCGCGGCCAGGTAGCCGCCCACGCCGAACCGCGCCCCCTTGAGCTGCTTGGGCGGCGCGGCCGCCAGCGCGCGCACGCGGTGCACGAGCTCCATCCCCGAGAGGAGGGAGGTGGTGTCGGAGGGGATCACGTCCACCAGCGTCGTGCGGGCGTCGGCGCTGAGGTACGCGTCCAGGAAGCCGCCGTACTGCGCGCGCGCCCGGTCGAGGTCGCTGTAGAGCAGCGAGTACGCCAGCAGGCTCTGCCCCGGCTGGAGGTCCACCAGGCTCTTCACCTGCGCCACGCGCGGGTCGGCGCGGAGCGAGTCCGAGAGCCGCTGCAGCCCGCGGAGCGCGGTGGCCGAGGTGGCGCGCTCCCCGGCGGGGAGCTGCACCACGAGGCGGATCGGCTGGATCACCCCCGCCGCCCCCATCTGCTCGAGCGTCTCCACCCCCTGGCCCGCCTCGGTGGCGGCGGGCCACCACCCCTTGGCGGGGAGCCCGATCCGGATCCAGAAGGCCGGCAGGGTGAGCGCCGCGACGATCGTGCCGCCCAGGATGAGCGCGCGCGCCGGGTGGCGTCCCAGGCTCCGGGCCCACCGCTCCCACAGGAGCGGCGCGTGGTACCACGCCAGCCGGCGCGCCAGCCACCGCGGCCGGTCGATGTTGCGCCCCAGCACCGCGAGGAGCGCCGGCAGGAGCGTCGTCGCCAGCAGCACCGCCGCCGCCACCACGATGAGCCCGCCGATCCCCACGCTCTGCGTCTCGATGACCGGCGTGAACAGCAGCGCCGCGAAACCCACCACCACCGTGAGCCCCGAGGTCACCACCGCCGCCCCCGCGGTGCGGAGCGTCGTCACCGCCGCCGCCGTGCGCGAGGCGCCCTTGCTGAGCTCCTCGCGGAACCGCGTCACCACCAGCAGCGAATAGTCGATCCCCACCCCCAGCCCGATCATCGTGGTGAGGTTGAGGACGAACACCGACATCGGGGTGTGCCGCGCCACCACGCCGATGCAGGCCAGCGCCACCCCGATCGTCAGCACCCCGATGATGATCGGCAGCGTGGCCGAGACCAGCGCGCCGAATGCCAGCACCAGGATCACGAGCGTCAGCGGCAGGAGCCGCCGCTCCGCGTCGGAGGAGTCCTGCGCGCTCACGGTGCGCACGTCCACGTCGAGCGGCGCCCGCCCCGTCACCTGTACCCGGTAGGCGGCGCCCTGCGGGAAGCTCGCCGTGGCCTCGCGCATCGCGCGGCGGAACGGGAGCACCAGCGCGCCGGCGCTGTCCGAGGTCGGGGTCTCGAGCGCCACCACGAAGAAGGTGGTGCGGGCGTCGCGGCTCAGGAACACCGAGTCCCCGCTCGAGGCGAAGCTCACCGTCCCGCGGACGTACGGGAGCCGCCGCGCGGTCGCCTCGAGGCTGTCCACGAACGCCCGCCCCCGGCCCCCGTCCATCCGGTCGGGACCCGTGATCGCCACCGCGAAGAACTCCGACAGCGGCTTCGGGAAGGCGGTCCGGATCACCGAGTCGGCCGAGGCCGCCTCCGTCGGGCGGCGGCTCCCCCCCCGCAGGTTGAGCAGCCCCGGCGTCTCCGGCGCCGCCCGCAACGCGAAGAACCCCGCGACCGCCCAGAGGACGATCACGAGCCACCGCCACCGGACCAACCCCTGGGTCAACCGCTCCATCGCGCTCCCCTGCCCGTTGACGACCCCTGGGACAGGCGTCCGCGGGCCGAGAAGGCCCAATGTTAGGCGCCTCCGGGACGCTACGCTAGCGGGTCGGGACCTCCTGCCGTATACCTTACCGTGGGTCCCCGATGCGCCCCGCCCTCCGTGCCCTCGCCCTGCTGGTCCCCGCCCTCGTGACGGTGGATCGCGCCCGCCCGCCCGCCGCCCCGCCGACGACGCGGATCGCGCTCGGCGCCCGCACCGCGACGGACAGCGAAGGCCCCGCCGCCGCGCGCCGTGCGCTCGCGGTCGCCGGGGGCGCCGTGTACCTGGGCGCGATGTTCGCCGAGACCGATTCGGTGATCCGCCGGTGGGAAGCTTCCGCCCTCGGGGCCCTGACCGTGGCCTACGTGCCGTCCGGGCTCCCCGGCTGGGCGCCGGCCGACCTCGCCGTGGCGCGCGACGCGTTCCGGTCCTGGGCCCGGGTCATCCCGGGGCTCCGGGTCACCGAGGTCGCCGATACCGCCGGTGCGGAGGTGGTGGTGCGGTGGATCCCGCGCTTCACCTTCGACCGCACCGGCCAGGCCGACCTCCAGTGGGACGGCGTGGGACGCATCCGCCACGTGGATGTCCAGCTCGCGCTCGCCGACCAGGAGGGCCGCCCCCTCGGGGCCGACCTGCGGCGGGCGGTGGCCCTGCACGAAGCGGGTCACGTCCTCGGCCTCCCCCACAGCGACGATCCTGAGGACTTGATGTACGCCACGACCCGGCTTCCCCGCCTCACCTCGCGCGATACCGCGAGCCTCCGCCTCCTCTATTCGCTCTCCCCGGGCAGCATCAAGGTGCGGCCGTGAGGGGCGTCCTGGTGCTCGCGGCGCTCGCCGCGCTCCCCCGCCCCGCGACGGCGCAGTACCAGGCCATCGACCGGGTGGTGGCCGACGGGATCGCGCGCGGCGTGTATCCGGGCGCCGCGGTCGTGGTCGGGACGTCGCGAGCGATCCTCTACGCGCGCGGGTACGGCCACTTCACCTGGAGCCCGGCGTCGGCGGTGCCCACCCCCGAGGGCACGGTGTGGGACCTCGCGTCGCTGACGAAGGTGGTGGCCACCACCGGGGCCACGCTGCTGCTGGTGGATCGCGGCGCGCTCACGCTCGACGACCCGGTGCGGCGCTGGGTGCCCCGCTTCACCGGCGGCGCCAAGGACCGCGTGACGGTGCGGATGCTGCTCGATCACACGAGCGGGCTTCCGCCGTGGGTGGACTTCGCGCGGCTCGCCCGCGACCGCGCCGCCGCGCTCGACCTCCTCTTCGCGACACCGCTCCGGCGCGCGCCGGGAGCGCGGAGCGAGTACAGCGACCTCAACGCCATCCTCCTTGGCCTCGTCGTGGAGGCCGCCAGCGGCGCGCCGCTCGACACGTTCGTGGAACGGGAGCTCTACGCACCGCTCGGGATGGCCGCCACGCGGTTCCGGCCCCCGGTCGCGTGGCGCCCGCGGATCGCGCCCACCGGGCAGTGGCGCGGGCACCCCGTCGCCGGGGAGGTGAACGACCAGAACAGCAAGCGGCTGGGTGGCGTGGCCGGTCACGCCGGGCTCTTCGCCTCCGCCGCCGACGTGGCGCGCTACGCGCAGTGGTGGCTCCGCCGCGGCGCGCTCCCCGACGGCCGGCCGCTCGTCGCCCCCGGCACCCTGGAGCGCTTCCTCCACGGCGGGCCGGGGTCGGGGGACCGCCTCCTCGGCTGGGAATCGCGCGCCACGGAGGAGTACCACCCGTCCCCCTACGGCTCGCTCCCCTCGCCCGAGGCCTTCGGCCACACCGGCTGGACCGGCACCCAGCTCTGGATCGATCCCGAGCGCGACCTCTTCGTGGTCTTCCTCACCAACCGCGCCTACGGCCCCCGCGTGGCCAGGCCCTTCACCGCCCTGCACGAGGTGCGTGCCGCCGTGGCCGACGCCGCGGTGCGCGCGGCGCCGGGCGCCTGCCGCGCGGCGGTGCTGCCGGCCTGTTAGGTTTCGCGGCGGTCAGCGGTCCCGAGAAGGAGGACACCATGGGCCTCACGCCCGAGTTCGTGCGCAAGGCGCTCCGCGCGGTCAAGGACCCGGAGCTGAATCTCAACGTCGTGGACATCGGCCTCATCTACGAGATCGACGTCTCCCCCACCAACGACGTCCACGTCAAGATGAGCCTCACGAGCCCCGGCTGCCCCAGCGGGCCGGAGATCATGGGCGACGTGGAACGGGTGGTGAAGGACCTCGAAGGGGTCGGCACCGTCCAGGTGGAGCTCGTCTGGGAGCCCTACTGGACGCCGGAGAAGATGGACCCGAGGATCAGGGCGTTCCTGGGGTGAGGTAGGAAGGGAAGAAGGTAGGAAGGTAGGAAGGTAGGAAAGGGAAGGTGGAAAAGGAGGGAGAAGGGAATGGGGTCGGCACGCCTGACCCTCTTCCCTTCTTCTCTTCCTACCTTCTTCCCTTCCTACCTTCTTCCCTCCTACCTCCCCACCGCCGCCACCAACTCCGCGCCGAGCACCTCCGCCTGCCAGCGCCGGAGCTCGGCGATCTCGGCGAGCGCGTCCACGTGCTCCGGGCGGCGCTTCGCCACCGCCTCAAGCGTGCCGTTGGGACAGAGCACCCCCGGCTGGAGGCCGAGTCGTTCGGCCGCGACGTTGCGCGCCACCTTGAGGCGCTCCATCCGCGCGTCGAACTCGGGATCGGGGGGCGGGCGCTTTCCCCGCTCCAGGCGCGGCAGCTGGTCCTCGGGGATCGCGAGTCCCCGCTCCACCGCCGCCAGCATCTCGGCGCCGCGCCGCTCCGCCTGGTCGGGGCTCACCCCCTTGATCTGGCGCAACGCCGCGCGATCGCGCGGCATCGCCTCCGCGATGGCGAGCAGGACGTCGGGATTCATCACCCGGAAGCTCGCGCGGTCGAGCCGCCGGGCGGTGGCGTCGCGCCAGGCGTAGAGCTCGCGCAGCACCGCGCGGGCGCGCGGCTTGAGCAGGCGCGCCCCCTTCACCTTGAGGTAGGCCTCCTCGGGGGCGGCGCCGCTCCAGCGGACGCCCGACTGGAGCTGGAACTCCTCCTCGGCCCACGTCAGCCGCCCCAGCTCGCGCAGGCGTCCCTCGAGCGTGTCGCGGAGGGCCAGCAGGTGGTGCGTGTCGGCCGCCGCGTAGGCCAGCATCCCCGGCTCGAGCGGGCGCTTGGACCAGTCGGCGCGCTGGTACTTTTTGTCGAGGGTGATCCCCGCGTACTTCTCGAGCAGCGCCGCGAGCCCGATCCCCGGCTCGCCCAGCAGCTGGGCCGCCACCCGGGTGTCGAAGAGCCGGGCGACGCGCACGTCGTGGTCGCGGTCCAGCAGCCGCAGGTCGTAGTCGCCGTCGTGGAAGACCGACTCCACCGCGGGGTCGGCCAGCAACGCGCGCAGCGGGGCGAGGTCGGTCACGCGCAGCGTGTCCACCAGCGCCGTGACCGCCTCGGTGGAGAGCTGCACCAGGCAGATGCCGTCGGAGTAGCGGTGGTAGCTCGCCGCCTCGGTGTCCACCGCGATGCGCGGCGGGCGCCCGATCGCGGCCAGCAGCCGCTCGAGCGCCGCCCCGTCCTCGATGAGCGGGACCTCCCGGGGCGCGGTCACTCGGACTTGGCCAGCGTCTCGAGCCCGGTCGCGCACTCGTCGAGCGCTTTCGCGAGCGTCTTCCAGAACTCGGCGTCGGGGGGGGACGGGGCGCCGAGGGCCGCGTCGGCGTGGAGCTTGCGCGCCAGCTTCGCCGCGTGGCGCAGGTAGTCGGTCTGGGGGGGCATGGGCGTCCACCCTCGGCCGTCAGCTATCGGCCGCGTTGGGGTTGGCGTAAGTTCCGTTCCCTACAAGGATAACCCGACCCGTGGACCGGTCGTCGCCGTCACCCGCTGATGGCCGATGGCCGATGGCTGATGGCCCCGATGACCACCCCCGACATCGACCTGACCGTCTATCCCGACGAGTGCGACGCCTTCGGCCACCTCAACCAGGCGTCGTTCCTCACGCTCTTCGAGCGCGCGCGCTGGGAGATGCTGGCGCGCGGCCCGGGGATGGACGTCTTCACCCGCGGCGGCGCCTGGCCCGCGGTGCGGAAGACCACCATCGACTACCACGCCGCCGCCTTCCCGGGGGACGTGCTCCGCTTCACCCAGACGCTGACGCACCACGGGCGCACCAGCTTCACGATGCGCCAGACGGCGCGCCGCCCCGCCGACGACACGCTCATCGCCACGGCCGAGTTCGTCTTCGTCTGCATCGACCGTCAGGGGCGTCCCGTGCCGGTCCCGCCCGAGGTGGGCCGCTTCATGGCGGCGCGCCCCGCCGCCGGCGACGACACGCTCCGCGTGACCGTGAACGGCGTCAGCCTCGCGGTGGACGTGCGCGGCGAGGGCCCCGCGGTGCTCTTCGTGCACGGGTACCCCCAGGACCGCACGCTCTGGCAGGCGCAGCTGGACGGGCTCGCGGGCGTCCGCCGCATCGCCCCCGACCTTCGCGGGTTCGGCCGCTCCGATGCCCCCGACCTCGGCTACTCCATCGCCACCTACGCCGACGACCTTGCCGCCCTCCTCGACTCGCTGCACGTGGACACGGCGGTCCTCTGCGGGTGCAGCCTGGGCGGCTACGTGGGGTTCGAGTTCGCACGGCGGCACCGGGCGCGGCTCCGCGGCCTCATCCTCATGTGCACCCGCGCCGAGGCCGATTCCCCCGAGGCGCGGCGGGGCCGGGAGGCCTCCATCCAGCTCGCGCGCGAGCAGGGCGCCGCCGCGATCGCCCGGCAGATGGTCCCCCGGCTCCTCGCCCCCGGTGCCGCCCCGCCGGTCGTCGCGCGGG
>DASTRQ010000181.1:0-6346 GCA_035761145.1 Gemmatimonadales bacterium | reverse complement strand
TTAGCGGAGGGGAGGGACGGAGGGAAGGGGCTCCTCACCCCTGTCCCCTCTCCACGTTCGTGGAGAGGGGAACGCCAGATAAGCTCCCCCTCTCCACGAACGTGGAGAGGGGGTCGGGGGGTGAGGAGAAGCGCACCGGCGAGGGGGTCGGGTGAGGAGAAGCGCACTGGAGAGGGGGTCGGGGGGTGAGAACTGCGGTGAGCGGTGAGAGGTGAGCGGTAAGCGGGGGGCGCAGAGGCGCAGAGGCGAGTACGTCGCGGCGTGATCAAGACGGAGCCCACCCGGTCGACCACATCAACGAGCAGTTCTCCGTGCCTCTCCGTGTGCCTCCGTGTCCTCCGTGGTCCCAGCTGTCCTGTTCCGGGCGTGATCCTGGCCGGCGGCGCCGATTCGCCCATTCGCCCATCCCCCTACCCCGGCGGCCACGCCATCGCCCGGCCACCGAGCAGATGAAAATGCAGGTGATGCACGGTCTGCCCGGCGTCGGGCCCGGTGTTCGCCACCAGGCGATACCCCCCGGCGTCGAGGCCGAGCTCGGCCGCGACCTCGGCGGCGAACCCGGCCACCCGCCCGACCAGCGCCCGGTCCTCCGGCGTCTTCGCGTCGCGCACGGCGGCGAAGTGCTTCACCGGGATCACCAGCACGTGGGTCGGCGCCTGGGGATTGAGGTCGCGGAACGCGACCGCCTCGTCGGTGCGGCGGACGATCGTGGCGGGGATCTCCCCCGCGGCGATCCGGCAGAAGATGCAGTCAGCCATCGAGCCTCCTCCCTCGGGTGATCCCGACCCAGCTCGCCGCGGCGAGCGCCGCCGTCTCGAAGCGCAGCACCAGCTGGCCCAGCGAGATCCGCTCGAACCCCGCCCGCTCGCACGCCGCGACCTCCTCCGGCGTGAAGCCTCCCTCCGGCCCCACCAGGCAGGTCACCGCGTCGTCGCCCATCTGCACCGGCGGATCGCGCCCCTCGCGGTCGAGCACCCACCGCCGCCCCGCCGGCGCCTCGGTCACGAAACGCTCGAGCGGCGTCGGCAGGTGGATCCTGGGCGCCCACGCCCCGCCACACTGCTTGAGCGCCTCCTCGGCGCGCCGCTGGATCCGCTCGATGGCGCCGTCACGCACCCGCGACGCGACGCTCACGGTCCGGTCGCACTCGATGGGCACCAGGTCGGTAACGCCGAGCTCGGTCGCCTTCTCGGCGAGCCAGGCGAAGCGCTCCTTCTCCCCCGCCCCGACCGCGAGCACCAGCCGCGGCGGCAGCGGCGCCTCCTCCACCCGGTCGAGCGTCACGTGCGCGCCGTGGTTGCCGAGGGTGACGGTGCCGTAGCCCACGTGGCCGCGCCCGTCCACCAGCCGGAGCCGGTCGCCGGCCTCGCCGCGACGCACGCGGAGATGATGCGCCTCGGTGGCGTCGAGCGACACCGACGCACCGGCGACGAGGCTCCCGGGCGGCGCGAGCAGCGTGATCACGCGCGCCTCGCCGCGACCGACCACCACCCGTCGTCGCGCACCTCGTCCACCACCGTCCACCCGCCGCCCTCGAGCACGGGGCGGAAGAGCGCCTCCTCCGGCTCCTCCATCCCGGCAAAGATCGCGACGCCCCCCGGCGCAAGCGCGCCGGCGATGGCAGGGAGCAGGCTCACGTTGATGGTCCGCAGGATGTTGGAACAGACGACGTCGGCGGGAGCGCCGAGCGGGGCCAGTCGCCCGGCGTCGCCGTGGAGGAAGACGACCCGGTCGCTCACGCCATTTTTGGCCGCGTTGCGCTCGGCCACCGGCACGGCGTCGTAGTCGAGCTCGATCCCCACCGCCCGCGCGGCACCGAGCAGCGCCGCCGCGATGGCCAGGATCCCGCTGCCGCTGCCAAGGTCGAGCACCCGCGCGCCGGGACCCATCCGGCGGTCGAGCAGCGCCAGGGCGCCGCGGGTGGAGCCGTGCTCGCCGCTCCCGAACGCCGACTCGGGGTCGAGCGCGAGCACCACCTGCCCCGGCGCCGGTACGTCGCTCACCCAGCTCGGCCGCAGGAACACCCGCCCCACGCTCCGCGCACCGATCCCCTCGCGCCATCGCGTCACCCAGTCCACCGGCTCCGCCACCGCGCGGGCGATCGTCACGCCGTCACACTCGCGCGTCGCAACCGCGGCCTCGACCCGAGCGGCGTCGGCGTCGTCCACGTAGGCGATCACCGTGCCGTCGGGGCGCTCCTCCACCGCCTGCCCGGTGAGGCCCACGAGCCATTCCGCCAGCGCCTCACGGCGGGCGGGAGGGACGCGCACCGTCAGGGCCACGAGCGTCACGCGCCGAGCGCGTCCTTGAGCCGCGACCAGAAGCCCTGGGTCGCCTTCTTCGGGGGCTCGCCTTCGACCTTGGCGAGCTCGCGGAAGACCTGCTCCTGCTCCGGCGTGAGCTCGTCCGGCGTCCAGACGTGGGTGCGCACGAGCAGCGCTCCGCGCCCGTCCTGGCCGAGCCGGGGGAGGCCCTTGTTCCTGACCTTGAACACCGTGCCGGTCTGGGTGCCGGCGGGGACGGCGATCTTCTCGTTCCCGTATGGCGACGGGACCGTGAAGTTGCCGCCGAGCGCCGCCTGCGAGAACGAGAGCGGGAGGTCGTGGACCAGGTCGTCGCCCTGGCGGGTCCAGCGCTCGTCGGGCTCGATCTCGAGCGCCACGAGGAGGTCGCCCGCGGGGCCGCGCCTCGGCCCGGCGGCGCCCTGTCCGCGCAGCGTCAGGTAGTTGTTCTCGGAGACGCCGGCCGGGATGTCGACCGTGACGGTGCGCTCCGCACGGACCCGCCCCTCGCCGCGGCAGACGTCGCAGAGGTCGCGGATGACCGTCCCCTCGCCTGCGCAGGTAGGACAGGGCGACACCGACACGAACTGCCCGAAGATGCTCTGCGCCGCGCGCCGCACCTGCCCCGCGCCGCCGCAGGTCTGGCAGGTGACGGGGGACGAGCCCTGCTTGGCGCCGGAGCCCTGACAGGTGTCGCAGATGGCGAGCGTCTTGAGCTTGAGCGTGCGCTTGGCCCCGGTGGCGACTTCGGCCATCGTCAGCTTGACCGTGACGCGGACGTCCTGGCCCCGGCGCGCCTCCGCCTGCGCGCGCTGCCCGCCGCCGAAGATCGAGTCGAAGCCGCCGAACCCGCCGAAGTCGCGCATGAAGATGTTGAGCGCTTCGGAGAGGTCCACGTGGTGGAATCCGCCCATCCCGCCCCCCATCCCGCCGGGGCGGAACGCGGCCTCGCCGTAGCGGTCGTAGGCGGCGCGCTTCTGGGGGTCGCGGAGGATCTCGTACGCCTCCGTGATCTCCTTGAACTTCTCCTCGGCGCCGGGCTCACGGTTGCGGTCGGGGTGGTACTGCATCGCGAGCTTGCGGTAGGCCTTCTTGAGCGCCGACTCGTCGGCGTCGCGGCCCACGCCGAGCAGCGCGTAGTAGTCGCTCACTGCAGGAGTCCTTCCACCAGGCGGCTGGTGTGTTGCACCAGGCCGATGATCTTGTCGTAGGGCATCCGCGTGGGGCCGAGGACGCCGATGACGCCGGCCAGGTCGCCCACGTGATAGGTCGAGGTGACGAGGGTGAACCCGGCCAGGCGCTGGTCGCCGTGCTCCCCGCCGATGGTGATGGTGAGCCCCCGGCCCCGGGCCGTGAGGGTCTCGCGGATCAGGTCGCGGCGCTCGGTGAGCTCGAGGAGCTCGCGCATCCGGTCGTTGGAGGCGAACTCCGGCTGTTCCGCCAGGGGCTGCGCGCTGCCGAGCACCACCGCGTCGCCGGTCCGCTCGAGCGCGAAGATCCCGTCGCCCTCGGCGATGAAGATGTTGAGCAGGTCGCGCCCCTGCCCCGGCTCGCCGGCGTCGCGGAGGCGCTCGCCCAGGGAGGTGCGGATCTCGCGCAGCGTCAGGCCGCCCAGCCGCTCGTTGAGGACCCGGGCCACCTGCTCCACCGCCCGGGCATCCACCGTCACCTGGGTCTGCACGAAGATGGTCCGGACGACGCCGCTCCGGAGGTTGAAGACGAGGAGGAGGCGGTCGCTCGCGATCTGCACCAGCTCGAGCCGTTCGAGCACCGCCTGTTCGAGCGCCGGCGCCGCGGCGACGCCGAGCTCCTGGGTGAGCACGCCGAGCACCTGCGCCGCGCGGCGGAGGAGGTCGTCCACCGCGCTCCGCGGCGGGAGCTCCGCCTCGAGCGCGGTCCGGACCTGCGAGCGCACCGGCGCCACGCGCATCAGGTGATCCACATAGACGCGGTAGGCCTGGTCGGTCGGGATCCGGCCGGCGCTGGTGTGCGGGTGGAAGAGGTAGCCCTTCTCTTCCAGGTCGCTCATCGTGCTGCGGATGGTGGCCGGGGACACGCCGAGCCCGAACCGCTGGGCGATGGTCTTGCTCCCCGCCGGTTCCGCGGTCTCGATGTACGTCTGGACCACGGCCTCGAGGACGCGGAGTTCGCGCTCGCTCAGGGCGTCGGGAGTGTGGGGCATGGGGGAAAGATAAGGGCGAATGGGCGAATGGGCGGATGGGCGCCGCCGGCCAGGATCACGCCCGGGATAGGACAGCTGGGACCACGGAGGACACGGAGGAGCACGAAGAGGCACGGAGACCTGCTTGTTGATCTGGTCGGCCGTTCCGGCTCCGTCCCAGGTGACCAACGCCTTATGCGCCTTCCTCGCCCATGCGCCCATTCGCCCATGCGCCCATGCGCCTACACGCTCCCCCCCACCAGCGCATCCAACCGCAGCCACCCCTCGGCGGTCAATCGCAAGCGAGAGCCACTCCCCCTCTCCACGACCGTGGAGAGGGGGCTGGGGGGTGAGGGGTCGGACGTGTCTATCCTCACCCCTGTCCCCTCTCCACGTTCGTGGAGAGGGGAACGCCGATCGAGCTCCCCCCCCCTCTCCACGTACGTGGAGAGGGGGTCGGGGGGTGAGGAGTCGTGCGCCCAAACCGTCGCCCACCCTTCCCGAACCCACTGCTCGCGCACCAGCGCCGGGACTCGCTCGACCGGGACGCCGTCGGCGGTGCGAAGGCCGAGATAGAGCTCTTCCAGCCGCAGCGCCTCGTCGTCGAGCGCCTCGTTCCCGGCCACCGGTGACTTGCCTTCCTTCACCAGCCGCTCGTACTCGGCCCAATCGCGGACGTTCCAGCTCCGCCCTCGTCCCGATCCGCTGTGTGCCGAGGGGCCGAGGCCGACGTAGGTGGCGCGACGCCAGTAGGCGGAGTTGTGGCGGGCGCGGTGGCCGGGGCGGGCGTAGTTGGAGACCTCGTAGTGCTCGTACCCCGCGGCGCCCAGCCGGCGGTCGGCCACCAGGAACTCCTCTGCGTAGCGGTCGTCGTCGGTGCGGCGCACCTCCCGGCGCTCCACCCACCGCGCCAGCGGGGTGTGCTCCTCGACCGTCAGGCCATAGAGCGACAGGTGGTCAGGTTCAAGCGCGAGGGCGGTCTCGAGGTCGCGCGACCAGTCGCGGGAGAGTTCGGCCGGGAGTGCAAAGATGAGGTCGAGCGACAGGTCGGCGATCCCCGCCTCGCGCAGCGTCGCGACCGCCGGCGCCACCTGCTCGGCGCGATGGGTCCGATGCATCCAGGTGAGCACCGCCGGGTCGAACGACTGCACGCCGAGCGACGCGCGGGTGATCCCGGCCGCGCGCCAGGCGCGTGCCCGCTCGGCCGACACGTCGTCGGGATTCACCTCGATGGTCACCTCGGCGCCGGGGACGAGCGCCGAGTCGCGAGTGAGGCCTTCGATCAGGCGGGTGAGTTCAACCGGATCGAGCAGCGACGGCGTCCCACCCCCCAGGTAGAGCGTATCGAGGTCGCCCTCCGCCCCTCCGTCCCTCCGCCGCTCCGCCCACTCCTTGAGCACCGCATCCACATACGCCCGCGCCGGGACGCGCTTCCGCACCGCGATGGCAAAGTCGCAGTACGAGCATCGCCGGGCGCAGAAGGGGACGTGAACGTAGAGGTGCACGGGGGGAAGATAGGCGCGTGAGGCGCGTTGGCGCGTCGGCGTGTGGGCATCGCTTCTCCTCACCCCCCAACCCCCTCTCCTCGCTACTCCTCACCCCCCGACCCCCTCTCCTCGTATGAGGAGAGGGGGACAGGGGGTGAGGACCGTGAACGGGAAACAGTGAACCGTCAACGGGAAGGGGCCTGGCACTTGGAGCCCCGCTCGCGAGACCACATCAACAAGCAGTTCTCCGTGCCTCTCCGTGCCCCTCCGTGTCCTCCGTGGTCCCAGCTGTCCTGATCCGGTCGCGATGGTGGCTGTGGTAGACCCCTCACTTCGCTCGGGTTCGACGCGACCTATGCGCCCACGCGCCTACGCGCCCACGCGCCTACTTCCCGCCCCCCGAATCCGCGGAATAC
>DASTRQ010000180.1:0-12451 GCA_035761145.1 Gemmatimonadales bacterium | reverse complement strand
GCCAACGCGCGCGACCACGCCCTGGCCGGCGCCGATTACGTCAGCATCGGGGCGCTGACCCACTCGGTGAAGGCGGCCGACGTGGCGCTCGAAGTGATCGCCTAGCCCCCGGATATATTTCCGCCCTATGACCAAGATCCTCCCCATCGCGCACCAGGCCGGGCTCCCGCTCGAGAAGCTGCTCCTCCGCGAGGGCCCTTCGGCCGATGCCATCGAGATGGACGTCGTCTTCGTGGGCGGCGGGCCGGCGGGCCTGGCCGGCGCCATCGAGCTCGCCCGCCTGGCCCGGAACGACGCCGCGCTCGGCGAGCTCCAGATCGCCGTCCTCGAGAAGGCCGCCGACCTTGGCGAGCACAACCTGAGCGGCGCGGTAGTGAACCCGCGCGGCTTCCGCGAGCTCTTCCCCGAGCTCAAGGACGAGGAGTTCCCCTTCCGCCAGCGGGTGGACGCCGAGGCGGTGTATTTCCTCACCGGCGACCGCTCGGTCCGCATCCCCACCCCCCCGACGATGCACAACTCGGGGAACTACTCCGCCTCCATCTGCGAGATGACGCGCTGGCTCGGCGCCAAGGCGGAGGAACTCGGCGTCAACCTCTTCACCGGCTTCCCGGTGGACGCGCTCTTCGTCGAGGGGAACGCGGTCAAGGGGGTGCGCACCACCCCCGCGGGCCTCGCGCGCGACGGCACTCCCGGCGGCGACTTCACGCCCCCCACCGACCTCACCGCCAAGGTGACGGTGCTCTCCGAGGGGACGCGCGGCACCCTGGGCCAGGCCTGGCGGCAGTGGCAGGGGCTCCACGGCGCCAATCCGGAGCTCTACGCGCTCGGCGTCAAGGAAGTGTGGCAGGTGAAGCGGCCGCTTGACCGGGTGATCCACACGATGGGGTGGCCGCTCCGGTCCGACGCCTTCGGCGGATCGTTCATCTACCCGCAGGGGAAGGACCAGGTGGCCATCGGCCTCGTGGCCGGCCTCGACTGTCCCGACGGGCGCCTCGACGTGCACCAGCTGCTGCAGCGGCTCAAGCTGCACCCGCTGGTGCGGCCCATCCTCGACGGGGGGACGCTCCTCGAGTGGGGCGCCAAGACGATCCCCGAGGGAGGGTGGCACGCGGTGGCGCCGCGCCGGAGCGGTGACGGTGTCGTCGTCGTGGGCGACGACGCGGGCTTCGTGGATGTCCCCTCGCTCAAGGGGATCCACTACGCGATGCTGTCGGGCATCTACGCGGCGCGCGCCATCTTCCAGGCGCTCAAGCGCGGGGCCACCGACGGCGCGGCGCTGGCCGAGTATGACCGCCTGGTGGACGGGAGCGTCATCAAGGCCGACCTCTGGAAGACGCGGAACATGCGCCTCGCCTTCAAGGACGGCTTCGTGACGGGCGCCGCCAAGGCGGGACTGATGACCGTCACCGGCGGGCGCTTCCCGGGGGGGCGGATCGCGATGCACGCCGACGCCGAGGCCCCGCGCGAGATGGACGGCCCGGCGGCGCCCTTCGTCCCGGACAACGTGCTCACCTTCGGCAAGCTCGACGCGGTGTTCAAGTCGGGGAACGCCACGCGCGACACGATCCCCCCCCACCTGATCGTGGGGAAGGATGTCTCGGCGCAGGTGGCCGACTTCTACGCGGCGCTCTGCCCGGCCGGCGTCTATGAGCGCGACGGGGACCAGCTCCGCATCAACGCCCCCAACTGCGTGGACTGCAAGGCGACGGACGTCGTCGGGCCCCGGTGGACCCCGCGAGAGGGGGGATCGGGCCCCAAGTACCGCCTGATGTGAGCGCGGAGGGCGGCGAGTAACTTACTCGGCAGCGCTGTTGCGCTTCGCAAGGAAGTCTTGCAGATTTACGGCCCCGAAGGGACCCGGCCGGGTCCTGACGGGGTCTGTCTTTCCCCCTCCAGAGGCCGATGGCGGCTACCCCCGAGATGCGCGCAGCGACGACGACCGCGCGGTGGGCTTGGCTTTGGTCCGAGCCCGACGTCGTCCTGCTCGACGCCAGCGCCGATGGCGAGCGGCTGTCCGGGCGCATCCGGCTCGTCGTGGCGAGCCTCGTGGCCGCGCTGGCGGCCTACGAGCTCTCGGTCGGGGACCGGGCGGGGGAGCGGCTCGGCTGGATCGTCTTCGCCTTCGCCTGGCTCGCCGTCTCGGCCGCGCTCTTCCTGCTGGTGCGGCGCGGCTTCTACCGTCGCTGGCTCGGCTTCGTGACGGGCGCGCTCGACGTCACCGTGGTGACGCTCGGGCTCTCCACCTTCCTGATGGCGGGCCAGCCCCAGCTGGCGGCCAACAGCAAGGTCGTGTTCGAGGCCTACTTCCTGGCCATCGCGGCCACCTGCCTCCGGTACGACCCCCGCATCTGCGTGGTGACGGGGGCGCTCGGCGTGGTGGAGTACGCGCTCGTGGTGGCGTGCGCCGCCGCGCGCTGGGACCCGAACGCCGAGGGGGTGGCCGGGCTGGCGGGGCCCCTCAGCTGGCACGGCCAGGTGGCCCGGCTCGTGGTGCTCGTGGGGTTCACCCTGCTCGCCACGGTCATCGTACAGCGGGCGCGGCAGCTGCACCGCCTCAGCACGAGCGACTTCCTCACCGGCCTCCACAACCGCGGCTACTTCGACGAGCGGGTGCGTGAGGAGGTGGTCCGCGCGCGCCGGCACCGCCACCCGCTGGCGGTGGCGATGGTGGACGTGGACCGCTTCAAGAACTTCAACGACACCTACGGCCACAGCGCGGGGGACGTCGCGCTGCAGTCCATCGCCCGGGAGCTGCGCGAGAACCTCCGCACCACCGACGTGGTGGCGCGCTACGGCGGCGAGGAGCTGGTGGTGATCCTGCCCGAGACGGGGGCCGAGGCGGCGGTGCGGAAGCTCGAGCAGATCCGCGAGGCGGTGGCGGAGATGACGCTGGAGCTGCCGCGGCGCACGCTGCGCGGCGTGCTCACCTTCAGCGCCGGCGTGGCCGCGATGCCCGACGACGGCGACGAGGTCAACGCCCTCATCGCGCGCGCCGACGCCCGGCTCTTCGCCGCCAAGCAGGCGGGGCGGAACCGGGTGATGGGTCCGCAGGACCACAGCGGGCTCCGGGCCAGCCAGGAGTTCCGCGCGATGGACGTGGACCTCCAGGCCGGCCTGGGCTGACCGCCGGGCCTACCCCCGGCCCGCGGCGCGGCGCCCCGCCACCACGTCCACCCGCGCGAGCATCGCTCCCCCCACCACGAAGAAGAGGATCACGCCGAGGATCGCGCTGCGGCTCGAGCCGGTGACGGCGATGGCCAGCGAGAAGAACCACGGCCCCAGGATCCCCGCGAACTTCTCGAACACGCTCCACAGCCCGAAGAACTCCCCCGAACGCTCCGCCGGGATCAGGTTGGCGAAGAGCGAGCGGGAGAGCGCCTGCGTGCCCCCCTGGACCATCCCCACCAGGATCGCGAGCACGAGGAAGTCGCGCGCGGTGGTCATCCGGTAGCCCAGCACCGAGATCCCCGCGTAGAGCGCCAGCCCGAGCAGGATGGCGGGCTTGGCGCCGATCCGGTCGGCCAGCCAGCCGAAGGCGAAGGCGAACGGGATCCCGATGAACTGGACGAGCAGGATGGCGGGGATCATCTCCCGGCTCGTGAGCCCGATCTCGGCGCCGTAGACGGTGGCCATCCGGATGATGGTGCTGATCCCGTCGTTGTAGATGAGGAACGCGCCCAGCAGCAGGAGCGCCTGCGGGTGGGCGCGGAGCGCGGCGTAGGTGCTCCGGAGTTCGAGGAACGCGCCGCGGAGCGCCTCGCCCACGCCCCGGGCCGGGCGGGTCATCGGCGGCTCGGGGACGCCGCGCAGGGTCACCAGCGAGAAGCCGGCCCACCACACCGCCACCGCCACGAACCCGATCCGGGTGGGAAGCGTGGCCTGGTCGAAGGTGAGCCCCTCGCCCGCGGGGAGGCCGAACCGCCCCGGCGCGAGGATGAGCACCAGGTCGAACGCCAGCAGCAGCCCGCCGCCCAGGTAGCCCAGCGCGTAGCCCGCGCTCGAGACGCGGTCCACCTCCTCGGGGGCGGCGAGGTGCGGGAGCATCGCCTCGTAGAACACGAAGCTGCACGTGGCCCCCACGAGCGCGAGCGCGAACGTGGCGCCCGCGAAGGTGAGCTGCCCCTCGCGCACCAGCGCCATCAGCAGGGTGCCCAGGACCCCCAGCGCCATGAAAAGGGCGAGCCCCCGCTTCTTGACGGGGGCCCGGTCCGCGAAGGCGCCGAGGATGGGCGACGCCACCGCGATGGTGACGAGGGTCCAGGTGTTGAGGTCGGCCCAGTGCTTGGTGGCGGCGGGCCCCGACAATCCCGCCGAGCGCGCCACGTTCGCGTAGAAGATCGGGAAGATGGCGGTCATGATGACCGCCTGCATCGCGGAGGCCGCCCAGTCGTACATCGCCCAGGCGCGGAGCTCCGGGCGATGCAGGCCGAGCGATTCGAGGAGTGACCGGCGGGCGGGGGCGGGCATCGGGGTAAGCTATACTCGTCCGGCGCCGGCGGGAGCGTGGTCCCACGCCCTACGTGGTGGGCTGCTCCGCCGGGCGCTTCCAGAGCGAGAGGAGGATGGCGCCAAGGAGCGTCCCCGCGATGACGCCCAAGGAGAGCGCCACCGGGAGGTGCACCCAGCGGCTGGCCACCATCTTGAGCCCGACGAAGATCAGGATCAGCGCCACCCCCGGCTTCAGGTACCGGAACGAGTCCATGATCCCGGCCAGCAGGAAGAAGAGCGCCCGGAGCCCCAGGATCGCGAAGACGTTGCTGCTATAGACGATGAACGGGTCGCGGGTGACGCCGTACACCGCGGGGATCGAGTCGATCGCGAAGACGAGGTCGGTCCACTCCACCATCACCAGCACCACCAGCAGCGGCGTGGCCTGCAGCGCCCCGCGCGCGGTCCGCACGAAGAAGCGGTCCCCCTCGTACCCGTCGGTCACCGGGATCACCCGGCGCAGGAGCCCGAGCAGGGGGTTCCGCTCCGGGTGCACCTCCTCCTCGGCGGGGCGGAACATCTTGAGCCCGGTGTAGACCAGGATCGCGCCGAACAGGTAGATGATCCACTCGAAGCGCTGCAGCAGCACCGCGCCCGCCAGGATCATCGCCGCGCGCATCACCAGCGCGCCGAAGATGCCCCACTTGAGCACCTTGGGCCGGAGCGCCGGCGGCACCGCGAAGTACTGGAAGAGCAGCAGGAAGACGAAGAGGTTGTCCACGCTGAGCGACAGCTCGAGCAGGTAGCCCGCGTAGTACTCGAGCATCGCCTCGTGCCCCTCCCGCTTGAGCAGGAAGAGCCCGAAGAGCATCGCCAGCGCCACCAGCCCGCCGGTCCACCACGCCGACTCCTTGAGGGAGAGGACGTGGGACCGGCGGTTGAGCACGAAGAGGTCCAGGAACAGCAGCACCGCCACCACCGCGGTGAAGCCGAGCCAGACCTCGACCGGGTGGTGGCGGAGCATTCAGGCCCCCCGCGCCATCGCCTCGAGCCGCGCGACGCGCGCCTCGGTGGGCGGATGGGTGCTGAAGAGCCCGGCCATCCCGCCGCCGTGGGCGGCGAGGGGGTTCACCTGCGCCAGCGGGGCGGCGGCGGGGGCCACCGCCATCGGGATGCGGCGCGCGTAGGCGTCGATCCGGCGGAGGGCGCTGGCCAGCGCCAGCGGCCGGCCCAGGATCTCCGCCCCCACCCGGTCGGCCTCGAACTCCCGCTGGCGCGAGATGGCGAACTGGAGCAGCATCGCCGCGACGGGGCCGAGCAGCGCCACCACGAGCGCCGCCGCGGGGTGCCCTTCGCCGTCCCGGTCCCGCCCTCCCATCCCGAAGAGCAGGAGGTAGGGGAGCTGGGAGATGGCGCCGGCGATCCCGGCGGCGATGGTGCTCGTCAGCATGTCACGGTTCTTGACGTGGGCCAGCTCGTGCGCGATCACCCCGGCCAGCTCCTCCTCCGGGAGATAGTGCAACAATCCCTCCGTCACCGCCACCACCGCCCGCTGGGGGCTCCGCCCGGTGGCGAAGGCGTTGGGCTGCTCGTGTGGCGCGATCGCCACGACCGGCATCGGCAGCCCCGCCCGCTGGCGCAGCCGGTCCACCAGGTCCACCAGCCGCGGCGCCTCGGCCCGCGTCACCACCTTGGCCCCGTACATCCGGAGCACGAGGGTGTCGCTGTAGAAATACATCACGAAGTTCATCGCCCCGCCCAGCACCAGGGCGAGGAACATCCCCTGCTGGCCCCCCAGCAGGCCCCCCGCGCCCACGAAGAGCGCCATCAGGCCCGCCATCAGGGTGAAGGTCTTCAGGTGCGTCCACATCGTCGTCCAGGTCCTCGTACCGGCAAGACAAAGGGCGAGCCTCCGCCGGCGGTCCAGCCCGCCCAGCGAAGGTCTCGCCCTGAAGCTCCGGCTTCCCGGCCGACCGTGCCCCCGAAGGGACAGTCTTGACGATCGGCGCGCCCGGCGGACGCCGGGTAGGCTACTCCCCTTCAGCCGGGAATTTAGCGGGGGGTGCGGATGGGGCCAAGGGTCGAGGGTCGCGACCCGCGCCTCCTAGAACCCCGGCTCGGCCTGGTGCAGCGGGAGGTGCAGCGGGAGCGCCTGCAGGGTGGCGCCCACCGGGGTCTCGTGCTGCCCTTCGGGCACCACCAGCAGCGCGTTGGCCTGGACCATCGAGGTCAGGATCCCGCTCCCCTGCGGCCCCGTGAGGCGGGCCTCGGGTCCGTTCGGCGTCTCGGTGACCACCGCGCGGAGGAAGTGCTGCAGCCGGGGACCCAGGGTGATCCGCTCCCCCACCCGCACCGGGAGGCTCCGGCGGAAGGGGAGGTGGTACCCCGCCATCTTCCGGATGGCGGGGCGCACGAAGAGCTCGAAGGTCACCATCGTGCTGACCGGGTTCCCCGGCAACCCGATCCAGGGGATGTGGCGGAGCAGGCCGAACCCCACCGGCGCGCCCGGGCGCATCCTGAGCTTCCAGAACCCGATCTCGGCGCCGAGGGCCTCGAGCACCGGCTTCACGAAGTCGTGCTCGCCGACGCTGATGCCGGCGCTGGTGACGAGGAGGTCGCAGTCGAACGCGCGTTCCAGGTGCGCGCGGAGGCTCGCGGGGGTGTCGCGGGCGATGCCGAGGTCCACCGGGATCCCGCCGGCGCGCTTCACCAGCGCCGCGAGCGTGTGGGTGTTGCTGCTCGCCACCTTGCGTCCCGCCAGGATCTCCTCGGGGCGGTCCACGTCCACGATCTCGTCGCCGCTCCCGAGGATCGCCACGCGGGGGCGCCGCACGACCATCGGATGGGCCACGGCGAGCGAGGCGAGCACGCCGAGCTCCGCGGGGCCGAGGGGGGTGCCGGCGGCGAGCACACGGGCGCCGCGGCGGATGTCCTCTCCGGCGCGGCGGAAGTTCACCCCCGCGTCGCGGTCCTTGAGGATCGTGACCGTCTCGCGCCCGCCGTCGGTGTCCTCCTGGCGCACCACGCTGTCGGCGCCTTCGGGGAGGGGGGCGCCGGTGAAGATGCGCGCGCACTCCCCCGGCCCGACGGCCCGGGTCGGGAAGCGCCCCGCCGGGAGCTGTTCCACCACGCGGAGCCGCACCGGGCGCTCGGCGGAGGCCCCCCGCACGTCCGCGGCGCGGCAGGCGTAGCCGTCCATCGCGCTGTTGGTGTGCGCCGGGATGTCGAGCGGGCTCACCACCTCCTCGGCCAGCACGTGGTCGAGCGCGTCGTCGAGGGGGATGCGGAGCGGCGGCTGCACCCGCGCCGCCTCCTGGATCCGGAGCGCCGCGTCGCGGGCCGCGAGGGCCGTCGCGGTCACGTGGTGATCACCTTGGCGTGGTCCCAGATCAGGTTGGCGAGGAGCTGCATCCACATCGTGTCGTTCACGTTGAGGACGCGGCAGGGCGCCTGCAGGGACCGGTCGTCGGTGAGGAGCGCCACCCAGCGGTCGGCGTCGGCGCCCGGCTCGAGCACGAGCGGGGTGCCGCCGACCGCGCGCCGCCAGATCTCCACCTTGGGGAGGGGGGCGGCCTTGAACCCCTCGACCAGCACGATGTCCGCGCCGTCGAGGTAGCGCCTGGCCAGCGCGATGGGGTCGTGGTCGTCCGGGCGCTGCTCCAGGATGTAGCGCTGCTCGGGGCAGGCCAGCACCACCCGCTCCGCGCCCCCCTCGTGAAAGTGCCGCCAGCTGTCGGTCCCCTCGCGGTCCATCTGGGCCGCGTGGGTGGCGTGCTTGATGGTCATCACCCGGCGCTTGCGGCGGGTGAATTCCTTGGCCAGCGCCACGGCGAGCGTGGTCTTGCCGGCGTCCTTGCGCCCTACGATCGAGAGGATCCGAGTGCCTGCCACGCCGCCTCCGCCGCTGCCAGGTCGTCCGCCGTGTTGACGTTGAAGAAGAGCCGGGCCGGGTCGCCATACCGGCGCACCCGCTCAAGCGGGAGGATACCGACCCGCACCGCATCGTGGAAGGCGACGGCGCGCCGGTCCCCCCGGTCGAGCGCCGCCGCGATGGGCGCCAGGCACCCCGGTCCGTACGCCGCCAGCATCGGCTCGAGGCCCCGGCGCCCCTCGCTCTCGGGGAGGCAGGCGTCGTGGCGCCCCAGCCCCTCGGCCAGTTCCCGCAGCAACCCCGCGGGCACGAACGGCATGTCCCACGCCGCCACCACCACCCCGCGCCCCCCCGCCGCCGTGAGGGCGGAGAGGAGGCCCCCCAGCGCCCCCGCGCCCGGCCGCACGTCGCGGTGCACCTCGAGCCCGGGACGCCAGCCTTCCGCCTCGGGGGCGTTGGCGATGAGGAGCGGGGCCTCCCCCAGCGCCTCCGTGAACGTCGCGACGAGGCGGTCGAGGATCCGCACCCCGCCCACGCGTTCGAGCCCCTTCGGGCGCCCCTCGAAGCGCGTGGCCCCCCCGCCGGCGAGGATCACCCCGCGGGGCCCCTGGTGCGTGCGCGCGTCGGTCATCCGGCGGGGTCAGTAGCGCCGGCCGCGCTTCTTCTCGAGCACCACCTCGAAGCCGATCGTGAGCGACACGACGTGGTGGAGGCGGTTGCGGGTGTCGGGGATCTCGTTCGGGAAGGTGGCCGGGCGGGTGACCTGCTCGAAGAGGACCATGTTGTCCTTGAGCTCGAGCCGGGTCTGGTACGACCGCCCCACGAAGGCGGTGAAGCCGACGCCGATGGCGCCCGTGGGGCGGATGGCCGAGGGGTGCTCGTCCTGGTAGACGTAGTAGTCGGCCAGGGTGCTGTCGGTGGGGTCGGGGGTCTCCGGGTCGGGCACGAGGGTGGTGCCGCGCATCCGGACCGCGCTCTGCTGGGTGACGAGGAGGCCGACGTTGCCCCGCAGGTATGGCTGCACCCCCGCGGTCGGGAAGGGGCGGAACATCCCGCCGAGCGTGACCGCCGCCGCCGTGCCCGGCGGGGTCTGGATGTTGATGTTGCGGCACTGCGCCAGGTTCCGGGCCGAGCCGCTGGCGTAGGTGGTGCGGCAGTGGTCCTCGTAGCCCAGTCCCAGCAGGTGGGCCTCGGCCGCGAGCCCGAAGCGGGGCTTCGGGAACCAGGTGGCCAGGAAGACGAGCCCGAGCGTCGGCCGGAGGCTGCGGGAGACGATGATCGTGTCGATGTTCGCGTTGTCGTACATCGGCTGGTCGCGCACGGTCCAGAGCTCCGAACTGGTGCTGGAGCCGATGCCGAGGCCGAAGGAGAGCCGCGCCTGGTCCCCGCGCGCCTGGGCGTGGAGGGGGAAGGCGAGGAGCGCGAGGACGACGAGGGCGAGGGCCGGCGGGCGGCGCATCAGGGCTGGCGGGTCAGGGCGCGGTGTTCGACGGCGAGGCAGCGGTCCTGGACGACGGCGATCCCGGCCGCCGCGAGGGCCGCCGCGGTGGCGGCGTGGTCCACGCCGAGCTGCATCCAGACGAGGCGGGGCCGCACGGCGAGGAGGTCGGGGAGGAGCTCGGGCACCGCGTCGCTCCGGCGGAAGATGTCCACGATGTCGATGGGGCCCTCGGCCTCGGCGGCGGTGCGGAGGTCGGGATAACGCCGCACCCCGAGCGTCTCGCCGCCGCCGGGATGGACCCCGACGATGGCGTACCCCGCGCCCTGCAGGTAGCCGGCCACCGAATGGCTGGGGCGGAACGGGTCGTCGCTCAGCCCCACCACCGCGATCCGGCGGGCGTCGCGGAGGATCGCGGCGACCTCGGGAGAGACGCTCATCCCCGCCCTCCGGTGCACATCCTCAGAAGGCGATCCCCAGCCCGACGCGGAGCGACGGGGTGAAGACCCAGTCGTCGAGGGCGTCCACGCTCTGCACGGGCGCGTTGCGTTCGCCGTTGCCGACGTCGCCCGGCTGGGCCGCCGGCTCGTCGAGCCAGGTGTTGGGGTACTTCATCTTCCAGTAGTACAGCCGGTAGTCCACCCGGAGGTGCACCCGCTCGCTCAGGTAGGCGCGCACGCCGGCCGAGGGGGAGACCATCAGCTTGGTGCCGAAGGTGAACTCGGAGGTGTCCTGCGGCGTGCTCTCGCCCACCGCGGCGCCGAACGAGGCGGCGACGTAGGGGGCGAGGCGGTGCCACGTCTTGGGCCCGGTGAGGTTGAACTGGAGCCCCGCCTCCGGCACCCACACGGTGGCGTCGAAGGGGCCGCTGAAGCGGTGCGCCACGCTGTCGTCGGGGGCGAGCACCTGGCGCTCGGTGCCCAGGAAGCTGAGCCCCACGAAGCCCTGCAGCAGGCCGCTGAAGCGGACGTCGTAGCGCACCGAGAAGCTCGTCCCGCTGTTGGGGCTGAGGCGCAGGGGTCCGCCGTCGCCGTACACCCGCCCGGCCATCACGGTCCAGCCGTTGCCGTAGAGGATGTCGCGGTACGGGGAGCGCGCGGGGTCGCGCCCCACCTGGGCGGCGAGGGGAGCGGCGAGGAGCGCCGCGGCGGCGAGGAGGCGCGCGGCGCGCGCAGTGCAGCGAAGGGTCACGGGAGCGTCAGGTCGCGGCCGGTCATCTCGGCCGGGGGTTCGAGGCCCATCAGGCGGAGCACCGTCGGGCCGACATCGCAGAGGGCGCCGCCGGCGCGGAGCGCGGGGCGCCCGCCGCCCACCATCACGAACGGCACGGGGTTGGTGGTGTGCGCGGTGTGCGGCCCGCCGGTGGCGGGGTCGAGCATCATCTCGCAATTGCCGTGGTCGGCGGTGATGAGCACCGTGGCGCCCGCCTCCTCGGCCACCGGGAGCACCCGCGCCAGGCAGCGGTCCACCGTCTCCACCGCCTTGAGCACCGCCGGCATCACGCCGGTGTGGCCCACCATGTCGGCGTTGGCGTAGTTGCAGAGCAGGAAGCGGTGCTCCCGCCGCCGCAGCGTGGCGCACAGCGCGTCGGTGATCCCGGCGGCGCTCATCTCGGGCGCGAGGTCGTACGTGGCCACCTTCTGCGAGGGGACGAGCGTACGCTCCTCTCCCGGGAAGGGGGTCTCCACCCCGCCGTTGAAGAAATACGACACGTGCGGGTACTTCTCGGTCTCGGCGGTGCGGAACTGGGTGAGCCCCGCCTTGCTCACCCATTCGCCCACGATGTTGGCCATCGAGAAGGGGGCGAACGCCGCGGGGAGCGGGAGCGTGGCGTCGTACTGCGTCATCGTCGCCGCGGCCAGCGCGGGGCGTCCCGTCACGTCGAAGCCGCTGAAGCCCGGGGTGCAGAGCGCGTGGCAGATCTGCCGCATCCGGTCGGCGCGGTAATTGAAGAAGAACACCGCGTCGCCGTCGCGGAGGAGCGGCGGCAGCGCGCCGTCCGGCGTCCGGATCACCAGCGGCTTGATGAACTCGTCGGTCTCGCCGCGGGCGTAGCAGTCGGCGATCGCCGCGAGCGGGTCGTCCACCAGGTGCCCGGCACCGCGCGTCAGCGCGTCGAAGGCGAGCCTGGTGCGCTCCCACCGCTTGTCGCGGTCCATCGCGTAATAGCGGCCGGTGAGGGTGCTGAGCACCCCGCGCCCGCCGGTGAGGCGCGTGAGGTCCTCGAGCAGCCGGGCCACGTAGCCCCGGCCCGAGGTGGGCATCGTGTCCCGGCCGTCGAGGAAACCGTGCACCGCGATGCGCGAGACGCCCGCCGCCTCCGCGAACGCCAGGCAGCCGCGCAGGTGCTCGTCGATGGCGTGCACGCCGCCGTCGCCCAGGAGCCCGGCGAAGTGCAGCGTGCCGCCGGTGCGGCGCACGTGGTCGGCCAGCGCCACGAGCGGGGGGAGGCGCTGGAACTCCCCGCTGCGGATGCTCTGCGAGATGCGCACGAGGTCCTGCGGCACCACGCGGCCGGCGCCGAGGTTGAGGTGCCCCACCTCGCTGTTCCCCATCTGCCCCTCGGGGAGCCCGACGCGCAGGCCGCTCGCCTCGAGCAGGGTGCGGGGCTGGCGCGCCCAGAGCCGCTCCCACGTGGGGGCGTCGGCGAGCGCGATGGCGTTCCCCTCGCGCTCCGGCCGGTACCCCCAGCCGTCCAGGACGATGAGCAGCAC